>DATDAQ010000020.1:0-26049 GCA_036525295.1 Solirubrobacterales bacterium
CCCCCCCCCCCCCCCCCCCCCGCCCCTAACTGAAGTCGTCAGCCGTAATCAGGTCGGCTTCGAGCGCAGCCGCAAACGTCTCGACGACGTACTGCATGTTCTCGCGCTCGAGCGTCTTCAGAACCTCGGCCAGGTCGCGGGTTCCGTTGTCGAGCTCCTCGTCGAAGGCGTCGATCGCCGCTTCTCCGTGGACCTCGTCGCGTCGCCACTCACACTCGGGACAGCGACGCCAGAGGCGCCAGTGCCCGCGATCGCCAGCCTGCTCCCAGCAGGTCGGCTGCACCAGTGGCGAGGAGCAACGCGGGCAGACGTGAAGCCCAAGTGCGGTTTTCGTCTGTTCGGTGCTCGTGTGTCTCATCTCTGCCTTATCGAACCCATGAGCGGCCGAGTCAATCCGCACTTACCCGCGAGGGCGGTATAAAACCCCATTTCTGAGTAGGCGATCCACCCAATTCGCCGTGATCCAATTGCGCTGGGCGACCGTTACCATGGGTTGATGCCAAACGTCGGACCTCTTGAGCTCGCGATCGTCCTGATCATCGCCCTCGTCGTCTTCGGCCCGAAGCGCCTGCCGGAGCTGGGTCGCTCCCTGGGCCGCGGGATCCGCGAGTTCCGCGGCTCGGTCAGCGGGGACAGCCGCGACGAGCCGGAGAGCCGCGACGCGATCGAGCCGCCGCAGCCGCCCGCCAAGACGGGTGCCGAGGACGAGACGGTCGCGCACGACCGTCGCTGAGGCTCCGCGATGGCCCGGATGAGGCCGGTTTCGCACGAGGACCGGCTGACGCTGGTCGAGCACCTGGACGAGCTGCGCAATCGCGTCATCGTCTGCCTGCTCGTCTTCGGCGTCGCCCTGGCGCTCTGTTTCTGGCAGAACGAGCTGCTGCTGGAGATCGCCTCAGCGCCGCTCCCCGGCGACCAGAAGCTGATCACGCTCGGGGTGGCGGAGCCGTTCACGACGACCCTCACGGTCGCCACCTACGGCGCCCTGATCCTCTCGCTCCCGATCCTGCTCTACCAGGGCTACGCCTACGTCCTGCCGGCGTTCAGCGATCGCGAGCGCCGCGTCGTCCTGCCGTTCCTGATCTTCGTCCCGATCCTCTTCGCGATCGGGGTTCTCTTCGCCTATTTCGTGGTCATGCCACCCGCGGTCAAGTTCCTGCTCGGCTTCAACGACACCCAGTTCAACGTCCAGGTCCGCGCCCGCGACTACTACAGCTTCTTCTCGACCACGATGCTCGCCGGCGGCCTCGTCTTCCAGTTGCCGCTGGGGATTCTCGCCGTCACCAGGCTCGGCATCGTCAGCGTCGACCAGCTCTCGGGCAACCGCCGCTATGCCTACCTCGCGATCGCCCTGCTCGCCGCTGCCCTGCCCGGCGTCGACCCGGTCTCGATGCTGATCGAGATGGTGCCGCTCCTCCTTCTCTACGAGTTGAGTATCTTGATCGCTCGCGCCTTCGGCACGCCGAAGGCGGCGGGAGGTATGGCAAGGCCCTCAACACAGGAGCGCTGATTCGAGTGGCAGATGGCGAGCGACGGATGCTTTTCGACATCCGAGGGCGGCGGAAGCACGTCGTCCGGGTCGTCTACGCGATCCTCGCGCTGCTGATGGGCGCCAGCCTCTTCCTCGTCGTCGGCCCGGTCAACATCGGCGGTCTCGTCGGCAGCGGCGGCAGCTCCGAAGCGAGCAAGGTCCTCGACGAACAGGCAGAAGAAGCGGAAGCGAGGCTGAGCCGCGACCAGGACAACCCAAACCTGCTGCTCGCCGTCGTCCGCGCCCGCGTCGGGGCCGGCAACGCCGAGACCGAAATCAACCCCCAGACCGGCGCGCCGGTGGTCAACGCCGATGGACGACAGGACTTCGAACAGGCGGCCGGGATCTGGAAGGTCTATCTCGAAGAGACCGACGAGGTGAACCCGTCCGGGGCGCTGCTGATGGCAAACACCTTCTTCACACTCGCCGAAGGGGGGGCCAGCCTCGAAGAAATCGCGACCAACATCGAGGGGGCGGCGACCGCTCAGCGCCTGGCCGCCGAAGCCCGTCCCTCCACCGGCTTCCTCACCACCCTCGCGACCTACGAGTACCTCGTCGGCGACTTCAAGGCCGGCGATGCGGCTGGCGAGAAAGCCAAGGGCAAGGCCACCGCGCAGGAAAAGAAACAGATAGAAGAACAGATCACCGAATCCCGCAAGCGCGGCAAGCAGTGGCAAAACGAAAAGAAGCGTTTCGCCAAAGCTGAAAAGGAACAGGGCAAAGAAGCTCTGCAGAATCCGTTCGGCGGCCTCGGCGGCAGCACTGGCGAAGGCCTGGGCGAATAGGACCCGGAGATGGGCCGTGCTGGGCTCGAACCAGCGACCTTGAGATTAAGAGTCTCCTGCTCTACCAACTGAGCTAACGGCCCGGGGCGGGGAAGTATAGGAAGGTCCGGCGCTCTACCGGGCCGTGCAGGCCTTTTCGATCGTGCCGTCGATGATCGTGGTGTCGGCGAAGGTGAGGCGGCCGTGCGTGCGCAGGACCCCGTCGCTGCAGCGGGCCGAGGTGTAGCTGCGCCGGGAGCCCTTGAAGCGGTAGCGCCGGCCGACCGTGGCGTCGATGTGGGTGAGAGAGCCCAGGCCGCCGGCGATCGGCGGCACGTCGATCGTTGCCCGGTAGCGGAAGTCGCCCCCGCGGCGCTCGATCGGGACCGTGACGACGAACGTCTGGACCGATGGGGCCGTGATGCGGGCATGCAGGATCGCCGTCGCGTGGCCTTCCAGGCGCGGACCGTTGAAGATCGTCAGCGGGGACCCGACCCTGACCGGCGCCCCGGCACCGAGGGTGATCAGGGCCTCCACCCTGCCCTTGCCGACCACCGCCCCCGGGCAGCGGGTCCGCGCTTCGGCCGGCGTCGCCTCCTCCAGTGCCGCCGGATCGCAGGTTGGGAGGCCGCCCGCGCTGAGCCGCCCGTCCCGGTCGAAGTCGAGCACGACCCGCTGCACCGCCGGCGGGATTCCCCCGTCGACCGCCTTCATGTCGGCGTGCGCCTCGAACTCGATCGGGGCGAAGGCCCGCTGGGGCAGGAGGCGGGGGGTGAAGCCGCCATCGGCCGTGAGGATCAGGTTCTCGATCCGAACCAGGGCAGCGCTGGCGACGCCCGTGCACAGGACACAGGCTACGAGCGCCCCGATTCCCAGTAGCCGCTTCAATCGCCCTCGAGATCCAGGCTAGCGCGCTCTGCGCGCCGGCAGTCGAACGAGTTCCTTAACAGACTCTTCCGCATCTTTCCCCCCGCTCCGTCGTGCGGACCGGCAAACTACGAGCGTGCCCGTGAGGAGGAGCAGGGGGCGGAGCGACGACGATCGCGGAAGTCGCGAGGGCAATGCCCGCCCCCCGATGTCGCTGCGGCATCCACGCCGCGCGCTGGCGGTTGCGCTGATCCTGATCGCGGCGCTTTCCGCCTTCGGCTTCAGCCTCGAGGAGCGGCTGAGCCCCGCCACGCTGGAAGTTCCCGGGACCGGGACCGCGCGCGCCAACGAGATGCTGCGCGAGCACTTCGGCGATACCGCGATCTTCGCGATTCTCCTGGAGGGGCCGCCCGGCGCGATCGACAGGCAGGGCCCAGAGCTGATTCGCGCCTTCCGCGAAGACCCGAAGGTGACCACGGTGTCCCCCTGGGACCGAGGCACGGTCGATCAGCTGCGGCCCAGACCGGGCCGAGCGCTGATCATCGTCGACTTCCACGTCGATCCCATCGAAGCGGCCAGGGACAAGGTGCCGGTGGTGGACGACACGCTCGAGGAGGTGGTCCACGCGCCGGTCTCGGCCACGCAGACCGGCGCCGCGACCTTGACGAGAACGATCCAGGACGACTCGATCTCCGCCGCCGAGACAGGGGAGCTGATCGCGATGCCGATCCTCCTGATCGTCCTGCTCCTGGTCTTCCGCTCGCCGGTTGCCGCCGCGATCCCCCTCGGCTTTGGCGTAATCGCGATCTTCACCTCGCGCGGGCTGCTCTCGCTGCTCACCGGCTTCTTCGACATCAGCGCCCTTGCCCTGACCGTCTGCTCGATGATGGGTCTCGCACTTGGCGTCGACTACGCGCTGCTGCTGGTCTCGCGCTTCCGCGAAGAGCTCGCCGAGGGCGCCGACCCTGTTGCTGCCGCCTGGACGACCCGGCGCACGGCCGGGCGCACGACGGTCTTCGCCGGTAGCACCCTGATCCTCTCGATGCTCGTCGCGATGTTCGTCGTTCCCGGCGCCCTGCTCGCCTCGCTGGCCGCGACCCTGGCGCTGGTCGTCCTACTCACGGTCGTGGTCGCGACTCTCGTCGGCCCGCCGATCCTGGTCCTGCTCGGGCCCAACGTCGACCGCTGGCGGATCGGCGCGGCGCCCAACGGCGAGCGCTCGCGCCTGATGACCGTTGTCAGCGCCGCCCTCAGTCGCCCGGTGCCGGTCTCGCTCGCGATCGGCGCCGTCGTGCTGATCCTCGCGGCACCGGCGATCGCGCTGAAGACCGGCCCCTTCACCGTCGGCGAACTCCCGCGCGACTCGCCGGCCCGCATCGACGCCGAACGGGTCCAGGACTCGGTTGGATCCGGCTTCGACGCACCGTTCGTGGTGGTCGCGGTTGCCAAGGACGGCACCATCACTGAACCCGACCGGCTCTCGACCCTGAGCCGCTGGCAACGCCAGGTCGCCCAGACGCCCGGTGTGCAGAGCGTGATCGGCCCCGGCCAGATCTCGCGCTCGGTCGAACCGCTGCGCAGGAGGGGCGCCGCCCTGATCTCCTCCAACGACGAGACCGGGCCGCTGGCGAACCTCGACCGGTTGGGGAAGAACCTCGGCCGCGCGGCCGACGGCGTCTCCACGCTTCGCAAGGGGCTTTCGCAGGCCGCCTACGGCGCGGGTCTGCTCGCCCAGGGCTCGAGCCGGGCGGAAGAGGGGGCCGAGGAACTCGCGGAGGGTCTCGGCGAAGCCGCTGCAGGCGGCCAGGAAGCGGTCGACGCGATCGGCCAGTTCGCCGAGGGCTCGCGGAAACTCGCCGAAGCGCAGGAAGAAGCGGCGACGGCCAGCCTCTCGCTCAAGTTCGGCACCCACGACCTGATCCCCAACCTCAACGTCAACGTGCTGCCGGACTCGCGCCGGCTGACCAGGTCGCTCCAGCAGGACTCGAAGAGCACGGTGCCGCAGCTGCAGGCCTCGGCGCAGGCGGCAGACGAACAGCTGCAGGCCGCCCTGCAGCAGCTCGAAGGCATGACCGTGGGAAAAACCGACCCGAACTACGACGCTGCCCTGGCGGCGGTCCGCCAGGCCGCGGCCATCTCCGCCACCCTGCCCGCCGAACTCGGTGCCCTCGCCGAACGGCTCGACCAAAATGCCGACGACGCGAAATCGATCAAGTACTGGCTGCAGAGCACGTTGAGCAACCTCAAACGGCTCAACGACGGGGCGACACAGCTCTCAGACGGCCTCTTCAAACTCGCCCGTGGCGGCGACAAACTCGCCGACAACGCCGAAATCCTCGACCGGGAAGCGAAGCAGCTCGCCGGTGGCCTCGACGAAGCAAGCTCCGCGGCGACCCTGCTGGCGGGCGGGCTGACCCAGCTCGCCGGCGGAACGTCCGAGCTCGAACGGCGGCTCGGCGAAGCGTATTCGCGCTCCTACCCGCTGCAGGCGGGCCTGCGCGGCGCCACGGTTCGCGTCATCTCCCAGAACGCCCGGCTCAACCGGCAGGTCGACAACCTGCGCCGCACCACACCCGGGATCTTCGACTCGGGCTACTTTGTCCTCTCCGTGCTCGACGGGACGCGTGGCGAGCTGAGGGAGGCGGCGTCCCAGGCGGTCGACCTGGGCGGTGGTGGCCAGGCGGCGCGGTTCCTGGTGACGAGCCGCTACGACTTCAGCACGGATGAGTCGATCGAGCTCAACAAACAGCTCGAAGAGGACGCCGCCGAGCTGAGCGAGGACGCAAACGTCGAAGCGGGCATCGCCGGCGGTCCGGCGACCGTCAACACCTACAGCGAGGTAACGCGAGAACGGATGCCCTACGTGATCGCCGCGATCACACTCGCCACCTTCCTCATCCTCATCCTCGTCCTGCGCTCGCTGCCGCTGGCGGCGATAGCGGTGGGGCTAAACCTCATCACCGTCGCCGTCGCCTTCGGCATCCTCACCCTGCTCACCAACGTGCCCGAGGGCTGGCCCCTGGGCGGCCGCACCTATGTCAACGCGGTCGGGGCGACGATGATCTTCGGCGTCGTCTTCGGCCTCTCGATCGACTACGCGGTCTTCCTGCTGGTGCGGATGCGCGAGCACTACGACAGGCACGGTGACAACGCGGCAGCGGTCAATTTCGGCCTGGAAAAGACGGCCCGGGTGATCACCGGCGCCGCGGTGATCATGATGGCTGTCTTCATTGCCTTCGCCGGAGCGCCGGTGCAGACGGTCAGCCAGCTCGGGATCGGGCTCACCGTCGCGGTTATTCTCGACGCCACCGTCGTTCGCATCGTCCTACTGCCGGCGCTGATGCTCCTGATCGGCGATCGGGTCTGGTGGCTGCCACGCCCGCTGGAGCGGGCGCTGCCACGCCTCAACGTCTGACCCGCGTCGCTATTTCTTCTGGGTGCACTTCCCCTTCACGCCGGGCGTCAGGGATTCGCCGTCTTTGAAGATGAACTCGCCGCGTGCCTTCCAGCTCTTGGTCGGGCAGGTGGCGTTGATGTAGCTGCGCTTCTTCCCCTTGAAGGAATAGGTCTTGAAGACCTTGATCTTGACGCCGGTGACCGCTCCCTGGCCGCCCGCGATCAACGGGATCGCGACGTCGAGACGCGGGCCGAAGCCCTGCTTGTTGAAGTTCTTGACCACGCCGACGAGCACGACGGTGGTCTGGACCGGCGTCTGGCTGTAGAGGTGCAGCAGGATCACCGGCTTGCCCCCGCTGGGCACGCCGTTGAAGACGGTCATCCCCGCAACGACGGGGAAGACTTTTTCGCCGACGACGAGGTCGAGGGTGCCTTCGCCATTGCCGATTTTCGCTCGTTTGCATTCTTCGAGCGCCTTTTCGGTGGAAGTGTTCTGGAGGACGCTGGGATCGCAGGTCGGGTAGCCCTTGTTGTAGATCGTCACGCCCTTGGGGAAGTCGACGATCGCCTGCACGGCCGGGATCGGAACGCCGTTCGCCGTGGTCGCGTTATCCGTGGCGGTGAGCACTTCGAGCGTCGCCGGCGTGGGCGTCGTCGCGGAGCGGTTCTTCGGCGTGATGTTGACGCCGATGCTCTGGGTGTTTCCGTCGGCGCCGACGAGCACTGGGGACTGGACAGCCGAGGCTGCGCCGGCGGCCGTGACGGCTACACCAACCGCCATGGCAACGGCAAAAGTCAGACGTTTGCGCATTGGCTTTCGCTCCTTTTCGGTTTTGCCAAAGCACCTCCCGTTCCCTTAACCCGCCGCAGTCCCAGAGTAGCGCGTTGAATTCCAGTTAAGTACCTGCACGCCTCGCGCTTGGCAGCGGGTCGCTCGGATACGATTCTGCAGCCGTTAACCCGGATCGGAGGCCGGGGAAACCGCAAGCGACGATCCGTGGCTGCCAAACCCTCAGGCGAGGACAAGAGCCCGGCGCAAAGCCGGGGGGTCACCCCCGCGCGGATCGCGGCGATCGCCGTGCTGGCGGTCGCGGTGATCGCGCTCGGCGCCGTCATCCTCGGCGGCGACGGGGAGCATCGCTACCGGCTGCTCTTCCAGAACGCCAGCCAGCTCGTCCCCGACAACCAGGTCCTGATCGGCGGCCAGCCGGTCGGCTCGGTCGAAAGCATCGACCTCACCGACGACAACCTCGCCGAGGTCGAGGTCAGCGTCGAACAGGAGCTGCACGAGGGCTCGACCGCGATCATCCGCGCCACCTCCCTCTCGGGCGTCGCCAACCACTACGTCTCGATCAGCCCCGGCCCCAACAGCAACCCGCCGCTGGGCGAGGACGCGACCCTGGGGCTCGCCTCGACGACCACGCCGGTCGACATCGACCAGTTCTTCAACACGTTCCCGACCCCGGTTCGCCGCGCCCTCGGCGAGTTCATCCGCGGCAACGCGACCTGGTATGCCGGGCGTGGCGAGGACGCCAACCAGTCGTTCAAGTACTTCGGCGTCGGCCTCAACCGGGCCGGTGCCCTCTTCCGCGAACTGACCGCCGACGAACGGCTCTTCTCGCGGTTCCTGGTCAGCTCGAGCCGGCTCGGCACCGCCGTCTCCGAACGCAGCGAGCAGCTCTCCAGCGCGATCTCCAATGCCAGCACGGCATTCGGCGCGATCGCCGAGGAGAACGTCGCCCTCGGCCACAGCCTCGCGCTCCTGCCCCCCACCTTCCGCCAGGCGAACACGACGTTCGTCAACCTGCGAGCCGCTCTCGACGACCTCGAACCGCTGATCGAAGCCTCGGGGACGGCCACCAAGGGCCTCGCCCCCTTCCTGCGCGAACTGCGCCCGGTGCTCTCGAGAGCGGTGCCGGTCTTCGGGAACCTCCGCCTCACCGTGGCGCGGCCGGGCTTCGCCAATGACGCCAACGAACTGCTGGCGGCGCTGCCGACGGTGCAGCAGCGGGCCTCCAGGACCTTCCCCCATGCCGAAGGCGCGATCTCCGACTTCCAGCCGAACCTCAATTTCTTCCGCGCCTACGCGCCCGACCTCTTCAACGGGTTCGCCAAGCTGGGCCAGGTCACGGCGCCCTACGACGGCAACGGGCACTACGCCCGGGTCAGCTTCTCCGACCTCAACATCTTCAAATACGCCGGCAGCGGCAGCGCCCTGGAACCGATCTCGCCGAGCGAACAGTACGACGTGTTCGGCAGCGCGGCAGGGGTCACGCGGCGCTGTCCGGGCGGGGCCAGCCAACCCGCGGCCGACGGCTCCAGCCCCTTCGTCGAACCGCCCTTCTCCGGCTCGGGCGTGACCACCTCCGACTGCAACCCCGACGACGCACCCCCGGGACCATGAGGCGGCCGCTTGCCATAGGCGCGGTGGTGGCGGCGATCGTCGTCGCGATCGTCCTGCTCGTCTCCGGCGGCAGCGGCGACGGCGGCTACGTGGTGCGGGCGATCTTCGACAACGGCGGCTTCATGGTGAAGGGCGAGCAGGTCCGCGTCGCCGGCGCCAACGTCGGCGAGATCGAGTCCGTGGACGTCACCCGGCCGGGCGAGATCGACAGCTACGAAGGGGGCAAGCCCCAGGCGGTGGCGGGCAAGGCCGTGATCGTGATGAGGATCACCGACCCCGGTTTCCAGGACTTCCGCAGCGACGCCAGCTGTCACATCCGCCCCCAGTCGCTGATCGGCGAGAAGTTCGTCGACTGCCGCCCGACCCTGCCTCGCGCCCCGGGCACGCCGCCCGCGCCACCGCTGAAGGAGATCGGCGACGATCAGCCTGGGGCCGGCCAGTACCTGCTGCCGCTGGAGAACAACAGCACCAGCGTCGACCCGGACCTGATCAACAACATCAACAAACTGCCTTACGCGCAGCGCTTCCGCCTGATCTTCAACGAACTCGGGGCCGGCCTCGCCTCTCGCGGGTCCGACATCGAGGCGGCCGTGATGCGGGCCAACCCGGTCCTGCGCGACGCCGGCCGCCTGATCGGCACCCTCAACGCGCAGCGCGACCGCCTCACCCAGCTGGCCGCCGACTCCGAACAGATCCTCGAGCCGCTCTCGCGCGAGCGCGCGAGCGTCGCCGGCTTCTTCGCCAACTCCGGGGCGGCGGCCGAAGCCAGCTCCGAACGGGGGGCCGACCTGGAAGCCTCGCTGCGCAAGTTCCCCGCTTTCCTGCGCGAGTTCCGCGCGACCATGGCCAGCCTCCAGGGCTTCTCCGACACCGCAACGCCCGTCTTCGCCGACCTCGGCGAGGCCGCTCCCTCCTTTACCGAAGCCACCCGCCTGCTGACCCCCTTCTCGGCTGCCTCGACGGTGGCGCTGAAGTCGCTCGGGGCGACGGGAGAAGAGGCCGGGCCGACCCTGGTCGAAGCCGACCCGATCGTGCGCAAGACGCGCGACCTCGCGAAGTCGGGCGCAAACCCGACCACGAAGCTCGCCGAGTTCTTCGGCAGCGCGCGGGAAACGGGCGGCTGGAGCAACCTCGTCGACCTGATCTACAACGGCGCCGCGACGACCAACGGGTTCGACGAATACGGGCACTTCCTGCGCAGCATCGTGACGCTGACGAATTGCATCGAATACGCGACCACCGAAGCCAGCGGCTGCTCTGCCAAATTCACAGGCCCCAACGCTGGCTCTTCCTCGATCGGCAGCGCCGGCTTGGCCGACCTCCTCGAAGAAGCGGAAGCGAGCCGCGCTGGCGGGACCCTCGCCCGCCCTGGTACTCCTGGCGCCGCCCTCGCGCCCTCAGTGCCGACCGGCCCCGCGACCCCCGGCCTCGGCGCCGGGCGTGAGCTCGGCGTCAGCCGGTCGCTCCCGGCGCCTCGCGAACGCGCCCTCCTCGACTACCTCCTGGGACGATGAGGAACCGCAGCGGCATACAGGGGGTGGCGAGCAGCCCGGTGATCGTCGGCGCGGTGACCGTGCTGGTCGTGCTCGTCGCCGTCTTCCTCGCCTACAACGCCAACAACGGCCTTCCCTTCGTCTCCACCTACAACCTCACCGCCCGCGTGCCCAACGCCAACGCCCTGGTCAAGGGCAACGAGGTGCGGATCGGCGGCGCCCGCGTCGGCGTCGTCAAGAAGGTGGTCCCCGTGCAGACGGGGGATGGCGGGGTCGCGGCCGAGCTCAGCCTCAGTCTCGAGAAGAGCGTGCAGCCGCTGCCGGCCAACTCGACGATGATCATCCGGCCCAAATCGCCGCTCGGCCTCAAGTACCTGCAGATCGTGCCCGGCGATTCCGGCGACGGCCTCGCCGCCGGCGAAACCATCCCGCTCTCGGCGGCCCGCCCCGAACCGGTCGACATCGACCAGTTCTTCGACATGTTCGACGAGAAGACCAGGGCCTCTATCCAGCGCGGCCTGGCCGGGTTCGGAAACGCCTTCGCCGGTCGCGGCCCCCAGCTCAACGCCTTCTTCGCCGTGCTGCGCGAAGCGGTCGAAAACGGCCAGCCGGCGCTGGCAAATCTCGTCGCCCCGAGCACCAACTTCGGCGGCTTCTGGCGAGCGCTGGAGAACCTCTCGGCCACCGTGGCGCCGGTGGCGGCGGAGCAGGCGAGCATGTTCGTCGCGCTCGATCGCACCTTCGCCGCCTTCGCGCGGGTCTCCCGCCCCTACATCCAGGAAACGATCTCCAAGGGCCCCGAAACGCTTGACGTCGCCACCGAAACCCTGCCCGCCCTGCGGCCCTTCCTCCGCGACTCCGAGCGCTTCTTCGCCGCCCTCAAGCCGGGTGCAGCGGCGCTCGCCGAGACCTCGCCGACGATCGCCGCGGCGCTGCGCGCCGGCATCCCGGCGCTGAACGAATCGCCGAAGCTGAACGCCCAGCTGCCGCCGACGGCCGACGCGCTGCTCGCCTTCCAGGAGTCCCCGGGCGTCTTCAACGGCCTCGACCTGCTGATCGACACCAACGACCTGCTCGGCCCGGCGATCCGGTTCATCGGCCCCGCCCAGACCACCTGCAACTACCTGACGCTTGCCTTCCGCAACCTCGCCAGCGCCTCCGGCGAAGGCAACTCGCTGGGCGGCTGGATCAACGCGATCGCCTTCCAGGCGCCGAGCGGACCGAACTCAGAGGGGGGAGCCGCATCGGCTCCCGCCAACAGCCCCGAACCAGAGGACGAACGGTTCCTCGTCACCAGCGGTGGAAAAGCCAACCACCTCCACTCCAATCCCTACCCGAACACAGCCTCCCCTGGGCAGCCCAAAGAGTGCGAGGCGGGGAACGAGCTCTATGAAGCGGGTAAGACGAAGATCGGCAACACGCCGCGCAACGACGGCTTCAAGACCACCGGCCAGTCCAAGAAGCAGCTGGGTGAAGGCTGATGGGACGCCTGCCTGAGCGAGACACGAGAGCGGGGGCGACCAACAGGCGCTTCAAGTGGCGCCCCAGCAACGCCCTGATCGCGGTCGTCTTCCTGCTCATCTTCACGATCGGCCCCTACCTGGCCTTCACCGGCCACGTGCCCTTCACCAGCTACGGCTACCAGCTCGAGGCGACCTTCTCCAACGGGGTCAACATCGCGACCAACTCGCCGGTGCGGATCGCCGGCGTCGACGTCGGCCGCGTGATCGGGGTCGAGCGCGACGGCAACGCGACCAAGGTCACCTTCACGGTCGAAGACGCGGGCCGGCCGATCCATGACGACGCCTTCGCCGCGATCCGGCCGCGGATCTTCCTCGAGGGCAACTTCTTCGTCGACCTCGCGCCTGGCAGCCCGAGCGCGCCGGAGCTCGCCAGCGGCGAGACGATCGGGGTCAGCCACACCTCCACCTGGGTCCAGATCGACGAGGTGCTGACGGCCCTGCAGGCACCCGTGCGCGCGGACCTCAGCCGCCTGCTGCAGAGCTACGGCACGGCGCTCACGCACGAGCCGACAACGGCGGAAGACGAGACCCAGGCTCCCGAGGTGCAGGGCAAGAGCGGCGCCGAGGCCCTCAACGGCGTCTTCCGCTACGGCGGCGACGCCGGCCGCTACAGCGCCCAGGTCACCAACGCCCTGCTCGGAACCCAGCCGCGCGACCTCTCCCGCCTGGTTGCCGGCGCCGGGCGCGCCTTCGGCGCCCTCTCCCGCAACGAGGAGGACCTCAAGGGCCTGATCGTCAACTTCGACGTCTTCACCGGCGCCCTCGCGGCGCAGTCGACCAACCTGACCGCGACGGTCCAGCGCCTGGCGCCCTTCCTCGACGAGTTCCACGGCTCGCTGGTCAGTCTCAACAAGACCCTGCCGCCGCTGCGTGCCTGGGCGATCGAGCTGACGCCGTCGGTCGCCGAGCTGCCCGGCTGGATCGCCGCGGGGAAGCCCTGGGTCAAGCAGGCCTACCCGCTCCTCTCGGGCAAGGAGGGCGGCGGCACTGCCAGGCTTCTAGCCGAAGCCACTCCCGGCTTCGCTGGGGCGGCCCAGGCGGGCAAGGCGATCGCTCTGCCTCAGCTCAACCGGATCAGCCTCTGCACTTCCAGGGTCCTGGCCCCGACCTTCAACCAGACGATCGGCGACCAGTTCAGCACCGGCGGCCCTAATTACCGCGAGTTCCTCTACACGCTGGCCAACTTCTCCGGCTGGGGCCAGACCTTCGACGGCAACGGTCCCTTCGTACGCATTCAGCCCGGCGGCGGCGACGTCCTCGCCGAAGCCCCGGCGCCCGAAGGAAATCTGGCAACCGACAAACAGGTCTTCTCACACACGATCGCGCCACCGATCGGCACCCAGCCTCAGCTTGCGGGTCGTCCGCCGAAGAAGCCCGACGTGCGCTGCGACTCGAACCCGGTCCCCGACCTCAACGGCCCGCTCGGCCAGGTTGGCGCTCCGTCACCGGCGGCGGTGAGCCCATGAGCCGCTGGTCGCACTTCCGCGCCTCCCTCTCCCGCCAGTCGCGCGGGCGCAGCAAAGACACGATCGCGATCGCCGTCCTCGCCGCGGCCGCGATCGTGATGACGCTCTGGATCTTCACCCAGCAGAAAGCCTCGCTCCCCTCCTGGATCCCCGCCGTCGGCGAAGAGTTCGCCCAGGTGACGGGGGAGTTCACCACCGCCCAGGCGGTGACCCCGGGCCAGGGCCAGGCCGTCGTCATCGCCGGCATCCAGATCGGCAAGGTCTCCTCGGTCGAGCTCGAAGACGGCCACGCCGTCGTCGGCATGGACATCGAGCCCCAGTACATGGAGCTGATCCACCCCGACGCGACCCTGCTGCTGCGGCCGAAAACCAACCTCAACGACATGACCGTCGAGGTCGACCCAGGGCAGGCCGACGGCCAGATCGAGGACGGCTACGACTTCCCGCTCTCGCGGACCGAACCCAACGTCAACCTCGACGCCTTCCTCGCCACCCTCGACGCCGACACCCGCCAGTACATCCAGCTCCTCGTCGCCGGCGGCGCGCAGGGGATCGGCGGCCGCGGCCGCCAGCTCTCCGGCGCCCTGCGCCGCTTCCAGCCCTTCGTCCACTACACCGCGGACCTCAACCGGGCGGTCGCGCAGCGGCGCGTCGCGATCGCCAGGGCGATCCACGGCTTCAGCCTGCTGACGACCGAACTCGGCCGCCACGACAAGGAGCTCGAACGCTTCGTCAGCTCCTCCAAGGCGGCGCTGGGCAACTTCGCCAACCAGCAGCGCTCGATCCAGGAGACGCTGGTCGAGCTTCCCTCGACCCTCGGCGCCGCGGAGTCCGCCTTCGCCAGCGTCAACCGGTTCTCCGACGCCGCCCGCCCGGCGCTGACCGACCTGATCCCGCAGGCGCAGGCGCTCGGCCCGGCGCTGAAGGCGAACGAGCGGCTCTTCGAACAGACGACCGGACCGATCCGCGACCAGATCCGCCCCTTCACCCGTGAAGTCCGCCCCGTGCTCACCCACGCCAAGCAGGGTTCCGCCGACCTCGCCAAGTCGGTGCGCGGCTTCGGCCGCTCGCTCGAAGGCTTCAACGGGTTCCTCAACGAACTCGCCTTCAAGCCGAAGGGCTCGCGCCAGAGCTACCTCTTCTACCTGCCCTGGCTCAACCACAACTTCAACGCCACCTTCAACCTCGAGGACCCCGCCGGCCCGATCCAGCGCAGCCTGGTGCTGATCTCCTGCAACGGAACCTCTCTGGCCTATGGCCTTACCACCACCAAACCGTACCTCCAGACCCTCCTCCAGGGCGCCAGGGTCCCCCGCCAGGGCGAACTGCCTCCGATCGCCGCTGACCCCGCCGAACCCACCCGAACCTGCGGCCCGGGAACAGAATGAGCAAGCGCGCCCCCAGCACAACCCAGCTCCTCGTCATCGCCGGCTTCGCGCTGTCGTGCTTCGGCATCCTGCTCTTCCTCTGGATCACCTTCGGCGGCCCGACTCCGTTCAAGGCCAAGACCTACGAGATCAAGATCCCCTTCAAGGAGGCGACCCAGCTCGCCCAGCAGTCCGACGTGCGGATCTCCGGCGTCTCGGTCGGCAAGGTGCAGGACATCGTCCTCGCCCCGGACGGCAAGAAGGCGCTGGCCAAGGTCGCGATCCAGGACAAGTACGGCCCGATCCCGCGCGACACGCGGGCGATCCTGCGCACGAAGACACTGCTGGCCGAGACCTACGTCGAGCTCACTCCCGGCGACCGCGAGGGCCCGCCGCTGCCCGACGGCGGCACGCTGGCACCGGCGCAGGTCGCCGAATCGGTCCAGCTCGACGAGATCTTCCGCACCTTCGACCCGCAGACCCGGGCCGCCTTCCAGAGCTGGCAGCAGGAAGCCGCGGTCGCGATCGAGGGGCGCGGTCAGGACCTCTCCTACGCCTTCGGCGAACTCGAACCGACCTTCACCCAGGCCGACCGCATCTTCCGCATCCTCGACAGCCAGCGGCTTGCCGTCAACCGTCTCTTCCGCAACGGCGCGATCTCGCTCGAGGCGCTGCGCGGCCGCCAGGGCGAGCTGGCGGGGCTTATCCGCAACTCCAACGTCGTCTTCAGCACCGCCGCCGAGCGCGACCGCGACATCGAAGCGCTCTTCCGGGCCTTCCCGACCTTCCAGGACGAGTCGCGCCTGACCCTGGAACGGTTCAAATCGTTCGCGGTGAAGGCCGACCCGGTGATGCGCCAGCTCGTCCCCGTCGCCGAAGAGCTCTCTCCGACCCTGGTCGCCTTCTCCAATCTGGCGCCGCAGGCGCAGGGCTTCTTCGAAGGCCTGCGACCGGTGATCAAACATGCTCCCACCGGCTTCCCGGCCGTGCGCAAGCTCTTCCGCGACGAGTTCCCACCGTTGCTGCGCGCCATCGACCCCTTCGGGCGCAACCTCAACCCGATCCTCACCGGCCTTGGCCTCTACAAGCGCGAGCTGGCGGCGACGCTGGGCAACGTCGCCGCGATGACGAGCGCTACGCTGCCCAGCAATGCGGCGGGAGTCAAGGTCCATTACATCCGTGCGATGGGCCCGTTCAGCCCGGAGTCACTGTCTACGTACCCCAGCCGCCTGACGAGCAACCGCCCCAGCGCCTACAGCCAGCCGCTGGCAACCAGGGGCCTCGCCGCGGGCCTGCCCAGCTTCGATACTCGCCAGTGCAGCTCGGGCGTGACCGCGACCCTCAACCCCGAAACCCCCAGCAACGAAGTCTTCCAGGCACGGGTGAAAAGGAACAGGACAACCCCGGAAACTCCCGAGACGCTGCTCAAAAACGCGGAAATCTTCTTCGAAAACCTGAAGAAATACGCCTACGGTGGACAGACAGACTCCGCAGCGGTCCCCGCCCCCGGTTGCGTCCAGCAGGGCCCGTTCAGCCCGGTCGGCAGATCCGGCTCGGCGACGACGTACCAGCACTTCTTCGAACAGAGCGAATAGCTCGCGAGTCCGGCACGTCGGGCCCTGCCACCGCATGGAATCCACTGCTCAGCATTCTCATTCTCGTGCGCAGAAATTCCCTCAGCCGCGCAACTCTGCGCACCACGCGTGAGTCCCGGGCCTTCAGCCTTAGGCCATGGAGGGGATTTCGAGCCGGGAGAGAGCGGATCAGGATGCTCTCTACAAAGTCGCCTATGACGAGGCGATGCGTGCGCTATCCGAACAACGTGTCGCCATCGACAGCCTGAGGACCCGAGCGGGCCTTCTGTTCTCGGCGTCCGCGATCACCACCTCCTTTCTGGGCGCCCAGGCTCTGGGACGTGGCGAATCCGACATCTTTTCGTGGCTGGCCCTAGCCACGTTTGTCGGCGTGGCTGTGGCGTCGCTGGTGATTCTCTGGCCCCGCAAATGGGAGTTCGCGACCAACCAGAGAAACCTGATTCGAAGCTACATCGACGCCGAGGTACCCGCTCCGATTGAACTGCTGCATCGAGAGCTTTCGCTTCATATGAACGACAGCTATCTTGAGAGCTGGGAAGGCTCTGGCCAGCTTGCCGCGCTCTTCCAGCTAGCCAGTGGCCTGCTTGTCATCGAGGTGATCCTTTGGACCATCGCCATCGCATCGACCGCCTAGACTGAGCTTCATGGCAAAGCCACTCCCTTCCACCGCATCGCAGTCACGGCCCGAACCCGAACGGCCGAGCCCGATGTGGGCCGATCCTGGCTTTTCCCTCCGCTTCCTCTTGCCCAAGCGCCTGCGTAAGCGCTGGGCCCCCGATCTTTCGCCTTACTTGAACCGACACAGCTGAGTCCGGCAGGAGAGCGGCAGACCGACCTGGTTGCGCCCTGATCTTCCCCGGGCATTCCTCTTAATTTGCAGAGACGCCTCTAAGTCGCGATTCGCTTGTCTGGTTTGCTTGAGGCACCCGCCGGTTGCCGCCGCCGCGGGGCCTTAACTAGACCAATGGCATCCGCTCCCACAGCCCACGTTCCGCCGCAGAACATCGAGGCGGAGGAATCGGTGCTGGGGGCGATGCTGGTCGCCGAGCCGACGCTGACGCGGGTGATCGACGAGGTGAAGCTGAACGCCGGCGACTTCTACCTGGAGAAGCACGCGGCGATCTTCACCGCCGTCCACGACCTCTACGCGGCCTCCAAACCGGTCGACGAGCTCAGCGTCGCCGAGGCGCTGACCCAGCGCAACCAGATCGAGGAGGCGGGGGGCAAGCACTACGTGTCGGAGCTGGCCGCCAAGGTGCCGGCCGCCGGCAACGCCAAGCACTACGCCGAGATCGTCCAGCAGAACTCGCTGCTGCGCCGCCTGCTCGGCGCCGGCCAGCAGATCCAGGGTTGGGTCCACGAGCGCGATGGCGAACCGCGCGAGCTCTCCGAGCGGGCCGAGAAGCTTCTCTTCGACGTCGCCCACAAAGAGCAGGCGAGCGACTTCAAGCTGCTCTCGGAGATCCTCCACGACGAGGTCGACCGCCTCGAGAAGCTCTCCACCGGCGAGCTCGAGCTGACCGGCACCCCCTCCGGCTTCCGCGACATCGACTCGATCACCGGCGGCTTTCAGCCGGGGAACCTGATCATCGTCGCGGCACGGCCGGCGATGGGCAAGTGCGTTTCATCACAAAGTCTGGTCTACGATCCTAACACTGGGGCTCGTCGAAGGGTCGACGAGCTGTTCCGCACGCATAGTCGCGGCGAGGAGATCTGGGTTGCTTCACTCGGTCCGGATCTGCAAATGAAGCTGGCAAAGGTCGCGGCAATCGAGCGCAACGGCCGTAAACGGGTCTACCGACTGACAACGCGCCTCGGTAGATGGACCGAGGCAACTTCCAATCACCCCGTTCTGACGAGCTCCGGGTGGGAGGAGATCGGCAGCGTCTCACCTGGCACACGCATTGCGGTGCCACGCAAGCTGCCGCGTCCCAGCCGCACGGTTGAGCTGCCTGACGCAGAGGTCGTTTTGCTCGGTGCCCTCATCGCCGATGGGTCGATCGCAGGAGAGACGCCGGCCTACTGCTACGGCTCCGATTCCGGGGTGGCGGAAACCGTTGAGATAGCAGCGAACGCATTTGGTGTTCAATTCCGCCCGTCCCGCGAGCAGGCCCGGGGCGCTTCCTCCTTGAGCTTGGGCCGCCGTGGATCGGCACCGAACCCGGTGACTCAAATGCTGCGCCGCCACGGCCTCATGGGCCTCCGCTCGGCCGAGAAGTTCGTGCCCGACGCTGTTTTCGGCCTGTCGGACGAGCAGCTCGCGCGCTTCCTCGGCGTCATGTATGCCTGTGACGGGCACGTCTACTGCAGCGACCGCCTCGCGCAGGTCGGCTACACGACGATCAGCGAGCGGCTCGCTCGGGACGTCCAGCACCTGCTGCTGAGGCTGGGCATCGTTGCGACGATCAGAACGCTGAAGCGGCCGGTCTACGACGGCACGGGGAAAGTCGCCCGCGAGGTTCGGGTCACATCGCAGGACAGCCTGCGCAGGTTCTGTGAGCTGATTCCGGTTCCAGGCAAGGAAACGAAGCAGGATGAGGTCATGGAGCGTCTTGGGTCGGCTCCCCGGTCGACGAACACCGACACGCTCCCCTCCAACATTTGGGAGGAGATCCTGTTTGCCAAGGGCGATCGCTCCTGGGCGGACGTCAGCGAGCTGACCGGCCGCCCGCGCAACCACAACTGGCACGTCGGATCGCGTTGCCCCTCGCCAGGCCTGGTTGCCGAGCTTGCGACAGCGACTGCATCCCCGGCCCTAGAGGAGCTCTGCGACTCCGACATCTGGTGGGACGAAGTCGAGTCGGTCGAGTACGTAGGGGAAGAAGAGACCTACGACCTCGATGTGCCCGGGCTCCGGAACTTCGTTGTCGACGACATCATCGTCCATAACAGCGCCATCGTCGCCAACATCGCCGAAAACGTGGCGGTCAAGCGCAACCTGCCGGTCGCCTTCTTCTCGCTGGAGATGTCGGAGGTCGAGCTGGCGCAGCGCTTCATCGCCTGCCGGGCGCGGATCTCCGGCGACAAGCTGCGCAAGGGACAGGTCTCCCAGAAGGACTGGCCGAAGGTGGTTCGCGCCTGCAACGAGCTCGAGGAGGCGCCGCTCTGGTTCGACGACTCCTCCGACCTCGGCGTCCTCGACCTTCGCGCCAAGGCGCGGCGGCTGCACGCACAGGAGCAGGACAAGGGCGGCCTCGGCCTGATCATCGTCGACTACCTGCAGCTGATGCGCTCCGACGACCCGCGGGCCAACCGGGTCGAGCAGGTGGGGCAGATGAGCCGCGGGCTGAAGATCCTCGCCCGCGAGCTGGAGGTGCCGGTGCTGGCGATCTCCCAACTCTCGCGCGCCCCCGAGCAGCGCCACCCGCCCAAGCCGATGCTCTCCGACCTGCGCGAATCCGGGAACCTCGAGCAGGACGCCGACGTCGTCGCCTTCCTCTTCCGCGAGGACTACTACCGCGATCCCGACGAAGAGCCGGACGGCCTCGCCGACCTGATCATTGCCAAGCATAGGAACGGGCCGATCGGCACGCCGAAGCTCGTCTTCCTCGACCGCTTCCCGAAGTTCGCCGACTTTGCCGGCCAGGAGCGGCCGATCGAGCAGCCGGCCGGCGAGGGGCCACCGATGGAGGACATGGCCGCATCGGGGCCTGAGTTCTGATGCCGGCGATCGCGCGCAGCGAGCCCTTCCGCGAACAGGCCTGCACCGTCGGGGTCTGCGACGGCTCCGGCTGGATCCTCGGCCCCGAAGACGTCGCCCGCGAATGCGAGTGCAGGGCGCAGCGGCTGAAGCGGGGACGGAACCGGGGGGTCGCCTCGGTCATACCCCCGCGCTACAGGGGCGTCTCCTTCGACCGGCCGCCGGTCTCCGACATGGCGCGCGACCTCGAGACCAAGGCCGCGCTCACCGAGGTCCACCGTTTCGTCGACGAGCTCGACCAGCGCCTCGATGCCGGCCGCGGCCTCTGGCTCTTCGGCGACACCGGCACCGGCAAGACCACGCTGGCGATGCTGGTCTCCAAGGCGGCCCTCGCGGCAGGCCACTCGGTGGCGATCTACTCCCTGCCGAAGCTTCTCGCCCGCATCCGCCGCACCTACGACTCCGAACCGGGCGGCGACTCCTACCTGGCCTTCTTCGAGCGCCTCACCTCCGTGGATCTCCTCCACATCGACGACCTCGGCGCCGAGAAGCGCAGCGACTGGGTGCTGGAGCAGCTCTACGCGCTGATCAACGAGCGCTACGAGGCGCAGCGCTCGGTCCTGGTCACGACCAACCTTCCGCACGACCAACTTGAAGACCAGATAGGCGCCCGCACGGTCTCTCGCCTCAACCAGATGTGCGACGAGATCGCCTTCTTCGGCGAAGACCGCCGCTTCGGCAAGGTCGCCTGACCAGACCGGGCAGAGCCAAGCAGACCAAGGACGCAGGGAGCGTGGCGTGCTCTGCACGCGAGCGACCGAGGACGCCGGTATGCGCCGGCAATGGCCGGTCCGGCACAATCCCTGCCGCGATGCCAGGATTGGTCATAGTCGGTGCCCAGTGGGGCGACGAGGGCAAGGGCAAGGTCACGGACCTGCTTGCCGAGCGCGCCGATGCGATCGTGCGCTTTCAGGGCGGCAACAACGCCGGTCACACGATCGTCCGCGATGGCGAGGAGTTCAAGTTCCACCTGATCCCCTCGGGGATCCTCTACCCCGACAAGACGTGCGTGATCGGCAACGGCGTCGTCCTCGATCCGCGCATACTGCTCGGCGAGATCGACGGCCTGCGCCGCCGCGGCGTCGATATGAGCAACCTGAAAATCTCCGCCAACGCCCACCTGATCATGCCCTACCACGTGCTGCTGGACACGGCGGGCGAGGTGAAGCTGGGTAAGCTCTCGCTCGGCACCACCCGCCGCGGCATCGGCCCCTGCTACGCCGACAAGGCGCTGCGCCTCGGCATCCGCGTCCAGGACCTGCTCGACGAGAAGATCCTCCGGACCAAGATCCGGGTGGCGCTGGAGCCCAAGCAACAGGCGCTGCGCGAACTCGGCGTGCAGCGCCGCAAGCTGCGCAAGGAGGCTGGCGAGGGAGACCGCGAGGCCGCGGAGCAGGCGATCGAGGACGCGCCGGACCCCCGCCTCGACCTGCACACGATGACCGAGGAGCACGTCAGCTTCGGCCACCGCCTCGAGCCCCACATTGCCGACACCTCCCGGCTCTGCTGGGACGTGCTCGACGCCGGCCGCACGGTCATCTTCGAGGGCGCCCAGGCGACCCTGCTCGACCTCGACCACGGCACCTATCCCTTCGTCACCTCCTCCAACCCGATCGCCGGCGCCGCGACGATCGGCGCCGGCATCGGCCCCGCCGACATCGACGAGGTTTGGGGGGTCGCGAAGGCCTACGCGACCCGGGTCGGCGCTGGCCCCTTCCCGACCGAGCTCTCCGACGACCAGGGCCGCCACATGTTGGAGCGCGGCCACGAGTACGGCACGACGACGGGCCGCGAGCGGCGCTGTGGCTGGATGGACCTCGTCGCCCTGCGCTACGCGGTGCGGCTGAACCGGATGACCTCGCTGGCGATCACCAAGCTCGACGTGCTCAGCGGGATCGGGCCGCTCAAGGTCGCGGTTCGCTACCGCTCGCGCGAGGGAGCGACCCTCGACACGTTCCCCTACCACCAGTCGATCCTGCACTCGGCAGAGCCGGAGTACGAGGAGCTGCCGGGCTTCGACGCCGAGATCGACGAGTGTCGCAACGCGGACGATCTGCCGAGCGAGGCGCGCGCCTACCTCGACTACATCGCCGACTTCGTCGGCGTCCCGATCCGCCTGGTCGGCGTCGGCCCCGGGCGCGAGCAGGTCGTCTGGCTTGGCTGAGCCGGCTGCGGCTCAGGAAGGCGGAGGGCTGATCTTGCTGATGACGAACCCAGAGAGCTTCCAGCTGCCGTCGTCATCCCGTGACAGGCCGACCGTGTAGGGGTCGCCGCCAGCCCTGTAGAAGAAGTAGCCCCCTTCTCTCCTAACCCGGAAGACCCCGGCGTCCACTTCGCTGGAGACGAAGGTCTTTCGAACTGGCACCTTCCCGAGCAGGCGGGCGATGATCGTTGGGCAGTCCTCGCCGGCCACCTCCTCAAAGCGCGAGCCGATGTTCGTCACGGATTTCAGCGCCTGCTCGTCCAGGTAAGAGCAGGAAGTCGACCAGTCATACTGGACGTGGGCGATGAGATACCCGTGCACGACGCGGGCGGCCTGTTCCATCACCCGCCTGCTCGCTTCTTTGCCGTGTTCCAGGGTGGTGTAGAAGTCGATGTCGCGGAACTGCTCCCGACCCCCACCCGTCACGCGCAGGGGCCCCGTCTTGACGTTGGAGCGGATCTGTTCGCCGGTGTCGGCCACGGTATCCCTGACTGTCGTGCCGTCCGCCGAGCGGGCGACGGTGTCGGTCGGCTCGTCGTTGCCGCAGGCAGGCAGCGACACCGCGATCAGCACCGCGACCATGAGCGTCACCCAAGCCCTGAGTAAAGGCTTCGACATCACAATATGCGCGTTGGTTCGAATCCGTGGATCTTCCAGGCGTCCCCCTCGCGTCGCATCAGCATCGCGTAGGTGTCCCCCAGGCCGTCTTTATAGATGACGAAAGTTCGCTTGTGCCCGCGGCGAATGCTGCTTGGGTCGATCTGCGGCGGTCCTTCGGCTTCATCAGGCGATGAGACCCTCGCCAGGCTCTCGACGCCGGCGACGCAGCCGCCGCCGTCTCGCTGCCTAGCCGTTCCCTTGGCAACGGCAAGCATGAATTCCGACAGGTAGGAGCACACCTCCGAGTAGCTTTCGTTGGCGCGCGCGGTGAGATAAGCGCGCAGCACGACCGTCGCCCCCTCGAGTTCCGCCTCGCTGCCCTTGTGGCCAAAGGAGAGGATGTCCCCGCGGAGATCCTCGTTGACGTCCCATTCATCCGGATCAACGCCCGATTCGGCGGATGCTTCGTTCGGATTTTCCGTCGCCGATCCGGTCCCCGTGGTTTCGGTCGCGCTCGAGTTGCCCCCACAAGCGCTCAGTTGCAGGGCGACGAGGATTGCCGTGAACACGGCGACAGCCCTAGGACCCTGCCCAAACATTGATAAAACTATATCGACTAGTAGGAGAAAGGCGCGGCCAGGAGCGCCCTAGGAGATCGGCGCCGCCGCGAGCGCCCCGACCTTCCAGGCTCCGTCTTCCCGCTCCATCAAGACCGCGTACTCGGCGTTCTGGGCGCCGCGGTAGAGGAGGAAGGCCCGTTCGTCTTCGAGCCGCAGACTGCCCGCATCGACGATCGTGGATTCACGCCGCACCGCGGTGGGCAGGGGCGGCGTCAGCGTCCCGAGGATCTTTGCGCAGTCCTGACCCTCGAGCTGGCCGGAGCGGGACGCGAGCACGTCGAGCTGGTCCGTGACCGTTCTCGCCAGGTTGGCGCAGGCGGCCGGCCAGTCCTCCTCGGCGCGCGCGACGAGGTAGTCGTGCAGCGCGGTGGCCGCTTCCTCCAGTTCGCTCTCTTCGCTCTCCTCACCGAAGTTCTGGATGCTGTTGTCGCCCCCCTCGGTGCGGTACTGGTCCGCGCCGCCGCCCGAAACCTTCAACGGAGCGGTATCGACGCTCGGGGGTGAGCCACTCGATTCGTCACCCCGCGGCTGCGAGCCGCCGTCCCGCGAGCCCTTCGAGGCGGACTTGCTCTCTTTGCTCGGATCCGAGCTCGTCCCCTTCGCGGGCGCGGTGTCGGTCGCTGTCGAGCTCGAGTCTCCACAGGCCACAAGGGCGCCGCCCGCGATGACTGCGACGGAAAGCGCTGCGATCCGGCGTATCCCCTCCCTGGTCACCATCGACGATTGTATTGATCGCGCTCTGGAAGCTGAAATTGCGGGGGAGACGCGCGGGTACAGAAAGTCGCTATCGGACCTCTTCTGTTCTACAGTTTCGGGATGGCTTCCGGTAGACGCACAGCTAGGTTGAGCGAGCGCCTGCCCAGGGGGAGGCACGGGCTGCCGCGGGAGGCCGTGACGGAATCCCAGCGCAACCGAATCCTGCAGGCGATGATCGAGGTCGTCTCCGAGCGCGGCTACCCCGAGACGCGGGTGGTCGACGTGATCGGGGTGGCCGGGGTCTCGAGAAAGACGTTCTACGAGCTCTTCGCCAGCAAGGAGGACTGCTTCCTAGCTGCCTACGACGTGCTGCTGGGCAACCTGCTCGGGGACACGGCGAGGGGATTCGAATCCAAGCCGGGTGCCCCCTGGGCCGAGCGCGTCGCCACGGGCCTCGGCGAGCTGCTGAAGGACCTCGCCGAGCACCCGGACGAGGCGCGCTTCGCGATAGTCGAGGTACTCGCGGCGGGGCCGAAGGCCCTTGCCCGCCGTGACGCGGCGCTGCGCCAGTTCACCGGTTTTCTCGATGCCGGCCGGGCCGAGACCTCGGTCGAGCTTCCCGGGATCACGTCGCTCTCGCTCGCCGGCGGCGTCAACGAGCTGCTCTACAGCGAGATCCTCCACGGCGCCGTATCCCGCCTCCCGAGCCGGTTGCCGGATTTGATGTTCTGGATCACGCTGCCGTTCCTCGGTCCCGAGGGAGCGGCCGAGGAGCGCGAGCGGACCCGCCTCTCGATGATCGAGGATTGAAAACCGGCGTGTTAAGCCGCTCTTTTCTGTGAATGTCGGGGTTTATCTAGTCTGCGATGTTGGTAATTTGGGCTGCTGGAGGGATAGACCAAGGCTTTCTATGGCCGGCCGACGAGCCAGGCCGCAAAGGAGAGAGATAGAGACATGCGCAAGCGCTTGATCACGACAATGGCCGTGGCCGTGGCCCTAGCGGTTACGGCGACGAGTCTCGCGGTGGCCAAAAAGATCGTCGTCCAGCAGGGGAACCTGAGGCTGACAGTCGATGGGACGTTCAGCCCGCAGAAGCTGCCGAAGAGCACGCTGGCACCGATCACGCTCGACGTCAAAGGCAAAGTCGAGACCCTCGACGGCAAACACCCGCCGGCGCTGAAGGAATTCGTCGTCGAAACCGACAAGAACGGCGCGGTCAACGCCAAGGGTCTGCCGACCTGTAGCGCGGCCAAGCTCAACTCGCAGGACACCAAGAACGCCGAAAAGGCGTGTCCCAACGCGATCGTCGGCTCAGGGAAGACCGACGTCGAGATCGAATTCGCCGAACAGCCGCCGATCGTCGCCCACAGTAAGCTCCTCGCCTTCAACGGCGGCGTCAAGGGCGGCACGACGACGATCTTCATTCACGCCTTCCTGACGGTTCCGGTGCCGGCCGCGGTCGTCACTACGGTGAAGATCACGAAAGTCCACAATGGCCGCTATGGGTTGAAATCCGTGGCCTCGGTTCCGGTGATCGCGGGAGGGGCTGGTTCGCCGATCAACTTCAGCCTCAAACTCCATCGCGACTTCACCTACAAAGGCAAGAAGCAGAGCTACTTCCTCGCCAAGTGCCCTGACGGTCACCTCAACGCAAAGGGAGCTGGCGTCTTCAGCGACAGCACCAAACTGGTGGGCAGTGTTGTCCTTCCCTGCACCCCGAAGGGCTAGCAACGCTTTCGACTCAGGACGAATAGGGGATGGAAAGGGCGGCCCAACGGGCCGCCCATTCTCTTTACGCGCACAACCCCCCGGATCGATCCCATC
>DATDAQ010000021.1:0-11710 GCA_036525295.1 Solirubrobacterales bacterium
CCCCCCCCCCCCCCCCCCCCCCCCCCCCCCCCCGGCAAAGCCCTGCTGTTTACGAGCTTGCGGGAGGGAGAATCTGTCCCAAGCGGTTTCTAGCCTGCTTGCGTGGCGGAGACCCTGCGCGCATACAAGGCCGAGCCCTACTCCTACGCGGAGGCGAGAGAGCTTTCGGCTGAGCTGAGTCTGAGCGAGCCCGTGGCGATCGCGCTGGTGCGCCGCGGCTACCGCACCCCAGAGGAGGCACGAGCCTTCCTCGACGCTGACGAGTCGCACGAGCCGAATGCGTTCAAGTCGATGCCCGCTGTAGTCGAGCAGGTGCTGGGCGTGATCGAGAGCGGTCAGCGCATCACTGTCCACGGTGACTTCGACGTCGACGGAGTTTGCGCCACCACGATCCTCGTCAGCACCTTGCGCAAGCTCGGTGCCGAGTGCGACTGGCTGATCCCCGACCGGATGGCTGATGGATACGGGTTGAGCGCTGAGAACGTGCGCAAGCTGGCCGAGCGTGGGACCTCGCTGATCGTCACCGTCGACTGCGGGATCACAGCTGTGGAGGAGGTGAGGCTTGCGGCCGAGCTCGGGCTTGACGTGATCGTCACCGACCACCATCAGCCTGGCGAGGAGCTTCCCGATTGCCCGATTCTGCACCCGGCGGTCGACGGCTACCCGTTCGAGGAGCTTTGCGGGACCGCGGTGGCGTGGAAGCTTGCCTGTGCTCTGCGAGCGGCATCGGGGGCAGGGTCTCCGGGCCGGCATTCGCCGGGAGTTCCCGGAGACCCTGCCCCCGATGCCGCTTCCGGCGCCGATGCCGATCTTGATCTCGTGGCGCTGGCGACGGTGGCTGATGTGGTGCCGTTGGTGGGGGAGAACCGCTCTCTGGTGAAGCGGGGTCTCGAGGAGGTTCGGCGGGCTCGGCGGCCTGGGATGCGGGCATTGCTGGCGGCGGCAAAATGCGATCCGAGTGAGCTTGATGAGGGAGATCTGGCGTTCCGGTTGGGGCCGAGGATCAACGCTGCGGGGAGGCTGTACAGGGCCGATGCGGGGGTTGAGCTTTTTCTGACTGAGGACGCGGGGCGGGCCGAGGAGATTGCGGTTGAGCTGAGCCGGGCCAATGGGGAGCGGCGGGCGACCGAGCGGGAGGTTGCCAATGAGGCTGAGGGGGCGTTGCGGGAGCTGCCGGAGCACCTGCGGGAGGCGCCTGGGCTGGTGCTTGCTGGTGAGGGCTGGCATCCCGGGGTGATCGGGATCGTCGCTTCGCGGTTGGTCGAGAAGCATCACCGGCCCGTGGTGGTGATCTCGCTCGATGGGGAAGGTGGGGGGCGTGGTTCGGGGCGCAGCATTCCTGGCTTTGATCTCTTGGCTGGGCTGGAGGCTTGCTCGGAGCACCTGGGGCAGTTTGGAGGGCACAAGGCTGCGGCTGGGCTGGAGCTGGAGGAGAGCCAGCTGGGTGCCTTTCGTGAGGCGTTTGCGGCTCACGCGAGGAGCGTGCTGGGGCCTGAGGACCTGAAGCGGACGGAGCGGATCGATGCGATGGTCGGGGGGGCATCGATCGGTCTGGACCTGGCCGAGGAGCTGCGCCAGCTGGCACCGTTCGGGATGGGCAATCCCGGCGTGCGATTGCTCGTGCCGTCGGCCCGGGTCAGAGACGTGCGTTCGATCGGGGAGGGCAAGCACGCGCGCTTCAGCCTGCACAGCGGCGCCCACCGCGCGTTGGGGGTCGCCTTCGGGCGGCCCACGCTCGGGGTCGGCGAGGAGGACCTGGTCGACGTCGCCGTACGGCTCGAGGTGAACCGGTGGAACGGAGCGGTCGAGCCGCAGGTGGTCCTGCGCGAGGTCTATCCCCGTGGCGGCGGTGCGGACTCCGTGGAGGCGGAGGAGTGGTGGCGGCGCTTCGAGGCCGAGCTGGCGCTTGACCCCGACGGGTGGCCCCCGGCTCATGAGCCCTTGCCGGGAACCCACGAGCGCCGAGTCCTCAGCAGTACGAATGCTCCTGCCGCGGTTGCGGGTGAGCTGGCCTCCAGCGGGGAGAGCGTTCTCGCTCTCTGCGCGGACGCCGCGCTACGGGCGAGCATGGCTCGCGAGGGGCTGCGCCTGGCGGACTACCTCGAGCTGGAGCGCGATCCGAGCCTTGCCGCCGGCTTTTCCCATGTCGTCCTCGTCGACCCGCCGCCCTTTGCGCACCTGGCCGGGCTGGCCTCGCGGGCGACCGCGGAGGGCCGCTACCTGCATCGGGTTTGGGGGGAGGCGGAGTGGCGCTTCGCTCTCAGCGCGATCGGCGAGCAGCTCGCCCAGCGCCCGGCGCTCATCGCCGCCTTTCGCGACCTGCGCGAGGCCGGCGCCGTGAGCGGCGAGGACCTGCGCGAGGCGCTGCGAGGGAGCGGCCCGCACCCGCGACGGGCCGAGACGGCGGCCCGCTGTTTCCGCGTCCTCGCCGAGCTCGGCTTGGTGCGGGGAGCGCCCGACGGCGGCGCGGGCGAGGTCGGGGTCGTATCCTCAGAGGGGACCGATCTCGAGCGCTCGGCGTCGTTTCGCGCCTACGGCGCCCGCTATCAGGAGGCAAGCCGATTCCTCGAAGGACAGAGACAGCCGTAGCGAACCAGGGGCTCTTGGGCGATCTCTTCGCCGTGGTCGAGGAGTTCGACTCCCTGCCGGACGAGAACGGCGACGGAAATGGCGTCGCCGAGCGGGTCGCCACGGCGCCGGCGACGGACGTCGACCGCGAGGCGATCGCACGCGCCTTCGACTTCGCCTGCGATCGCCACGCCGACCAGCTGCGGCGCTCGGGCGACGAGTTCATCACCCACCCGGTGGGCGTCGCCCAGATCTGCGCCGGGATGCGGCTCGACACCCAGACCCTCTGCGCGGCACTCCTGCACGACACCGTCGAGGACACCAGTGCCAGCCTCGAGGAGATCGAGTCGGAGTTCGGCGCCGAGATAGCGCAGCTCGTCGACGGCGTCACCAAGCTGACCGGGATCACCTTCGAGAGCCGCGACGAGCGCCAGGCGGAGAACTACCGGAAGATGATGGTGGCGATGGCCACCGACGTCAGGGTGATCCTGATCAAGCTGGCCGACCGTCTCCACAACATGCGCACGCTCGGCGCGCTGCCGAAGCAAAAGCAGCTGGCGAAGGCACGCGAGACGCTGGAGATCTACGCACCCCTGGCCCACCGGCTGGGAATTCATGCGATCAAGTGGGAGCTGGAGGACCTCGCCTTCGCCACCCTTCACCCGCGCAAGTACGCCGAGATCAAGCAGCTGGTCGCCCAGCAGCGCGACGAGCGCGAGAGCTATGTCACCGACGCCGGCAGCTTCCTCGCCGGCGAGCTGCTTCAGGTCGGGATCGAGGCCGAGATCTCCGGCCGGGCCAAGCACTTCTACTCGATCTACACGAAGATGACCAAGAAGGGGCGCGAGTTCAACGAGATCTTCGACCTCACGGCGATGCGCGTGATCGTCGGCTCGGTCAAGGACTGCTACGGCGCGATCGGCGTCATCCACTCGCTCTGGAAGCCGCTGCCCGGTCGCTTCAAGGACTGGGTCGCGATGCCGAAGGCGAACATGTACCAGGCGCTGCACACGACGGTGATCGGACCAGAGGGCAAGCCGCTGGAGATTCAGATCCGCACCGAGGAGATGCACAAGCTCGCCGAGTACGGCATCGCCGCCCACGTCGCCTACAAGGAGGGCGAGGTCGAGGACCCGCAGCGAGAGAAGATGACCTGGCTGCGCCAGCTGGTCGAGTCCGAGGGAGACCAGGACCCGGCCGAGTTCCTCGAGTCGCTCAAGGTCGACCTCTTCGAGGAAGAGGTCTTCGTCTTCACGCCGAAGGGCGAGGTGAAGAATCTCTCGGCCGGCTCGACGCCGCTCGACTTCGCCTACGCGGTCCACACCGACGTTGGCCACGCCTGCGTCGGTGCCAAGGTCAACGGCTCGATGGTGCCCCTGCACTACCAGTTGCGTTCCGGCGACATCGTCGAGGTGCTGACGGCGAAGCAGAAGCGCGGCCCCTCTCGCGACTGGCTGAAGCTGGTGCGGACCAGCCGCGCCCGCAACAAGATCCGCGCCTTCTTCAAAGAGGAGAGTCGCGAGGACGCCGAGCGCAAGGGGCGCGAAGGCCTCGAGGAAGCCCTGCGAACGCGCGGCCTGCCGATGCAGAAAGTCGCCGCCTCGCCGCTGTTGGTTGACGTCATCCGGGAGATGGGTTTCCGCAAGGCGACCGAGTTCTACATCGCGCTCGGCCAGGGCAAGATCTCGACCAAGGCGGTCGCCAACAAGCTGATGCAGCGGCTGAAAGCCGGGGAGGCGGTCGAGGAGACCGACCCGCTCGGCCTCTCCGGCCCCCACGAGGACAAGGCGCGGCGCACCAAGGATGCCGCCAACTTCGGGATCAAGGTCAAGGGCGCCTCGGGCAACGTTGCGGTGCGCCTGGCCAAGTGCTGCCGGCCGGTCCCCGGTGACGAGATCGCCGGCTACGTCTCACTCGGTCGTGGGATCACCATCCACCGCGGCGACTGCAAGAACATGAAGGCGCTGATGCGTGCGCCCGAACGCTTCGTCGACGTCCGCTGGGATGGTGACAACGAGTCCTCATACCGGGTCGAGCTGCAGATCGACGCCTACGATCGCACGCGCCTGCTGGAGGATCTCTCCCGCACCTTCGCGGAGGCCGGGATCAACATCCTCGGCGCCAGCTGCACGACCAACCACCCGATGGTGAAAAACCGTTTCGTCGTGGAGGTGGGGGACACCGAGCAGCTGAAGGCGTGCATCGCCCGCCTGCGCAACGTCGAGGGAGTCTTCGACGCCTACCGGATCACGCCCTCCTGAGCGATAGCCGGCGCCATGCGGCGTCCTCAGTCGCTTGCGTGCGGAGCACGCCACGCTCCCTGCGTCCTTGCCTGGCTTGGCTCTCCTTCAGGAGACCACTGTGAGGGCACCTGGGTCGACCTTCAGGGTCAGCTCGGTCTTCTCGCCGATGTAGTCGCCGTCGACCTGGACGGGGAAGGGGCGCGGGACCCCGTCCCTGGTCTCGGAGATCGAGCTGATGGTCGCCTGGGAGATGCCCACGAAGTGCTCGATCTGGCGGTGCTTGGCGGCCGGACCGTGTTCGCCGAAGAGTCGGGCGATCAGGGTTGGCATGTCGCGAGCCGCGGCGCGCTTGAGCACGCCGAAAGCGAGCGTCCCGTCGTCGATGGCGACGCCATCGCAGACGCGCACCGGGCTGTTGGCAAAGTAGGTGAACGGGTCTGAGTTCTGGGCGAGGGCGGTGACCCCCTCGGCCTCGTCTCCAGCGCTGGTTCGTGCATGCAGTCGCACCGGGTTGATCAGATAGGAGCGGTAGAAGGCCGAGACGGTCGCCCAGGTGTAGTAGTAGGGGCCGGCCCGGGACTTCAGCTTCGGGTGCGCGTCGACCCGCTTGACCACGGTGGCGTCGATCCCGACCCCACAGGAGAAGACGAAGTGGCGCCCGTCGGCCATGCCGAGGTCGATCTTCCGCGGCTCCCACTCGTCGACCATCGCCAGCAGGTGCTCGGTGGCGTCGACCACGTCGTTGGGGATGCCCAGCGTGCGGCAGACCACGTTGGTCGAGCCGCCCGGCAGGACCGAGACCGGCACGTCGGTCCCGGCCAGCCCGTTGGCGACCTCGTTCAGCGTCCCGTCCCCGCCAAAGGCGACGACGATGTCGTAGCCGTGGTCTCGCACCTCGCGCCCGATCTCGGTCGCGTGGTTCTGTGCCTCGGTGTCGACGGTCTCGACCTCGTAGCGCCCCTGCAGCGCGTAGACCACGAGGTTCTTCAGTCGGTCGGAGACCGTCGTCGCGTAGGGATTGACAATCAGCAGCATCCGCTTCTTGGCGGAGCGATGTCTACCCGGTCGCCTCATACCGGATCACCTCCCCGTCTTCGACTTCGCGGACGCGGCCTTCGTTGACCAGCAGGTCGGTGTGGCCGATCACCTCCGAGAGGGTGAGGAAGGCCTGAGTGACCGCGACGTTGCCCCAGATCGCCTGGGCGAGCTCGTAGCCACTGCGGGTCTGCTCGGCGATCAGCTTGTGGATCTTCTCCTTGCGACGATCGTGGCCGGCGATGCGGCTGTCGATCAGGGCGGCGTGGTCGGTTATCGGCTCGCCGTGGCCGGAGAGGACGATCTCGGCCGGCATCTCGCGCGTCTTCCGCATCGACTCGATGTAGGTGACGAGTGCCTGGGGGCGCTCACTGGAGCCGTCCAGCGGTGGGGAGATCAGGGGGTTGGAGGAGATGTGGGCGATCAGGTGATCGGCGGCGATCAGGATCCTGCGCTCCTCGTCCCAGAAGATCGTGTCGGAGGGGCTGTGCCCGGGCCGGTGGAAAGCCTGCAGGGTGCGGTCGCGAAAAGGGAGTGACTGGCCATCCAGCAGCGGCTTCGTCACCTCCACCCGCGAGCCCCAGCCGCGGAAGCTGCGCGAGACGCTCTGCAGGGCCCGGGCCACCTCCTCTGGTATGCCGTTGCGCAGCATCAGCTCGACCGCGAGGGCGTCTTCTCGCTCGGCGTCCTCGCTGAAGTTGGCGAGGCGGTCGGCGGCGATCCCGAGTGCCGCCACCTCGGCGCCGGAGTGCTCGGCGACGATCTCGACCAGGCCGAGGTGGTCGATGTGCTGGTGGGTGACGATGACGAGCTCGAGGTCGTCGATCGAGTGGCCGCGCTCTCCCAGCTGGGACTGCAGCTCGTCCAGTGCCTTGCCCGAGTTGGGCCCGGTGTCGACCAGGGTCAGCGGCTCGTCCTCGATCAGGTAACAGTTGACCCGCCCGACCGCGAACGGGGTCGGTATGCGCAGGCAGTGGATACCGGCCAGCGCCGCCTGCTCCAGTGCCTGCTCGGGAGTGAGCGTCACGCGCGGATGAGCCCCAGGATCTCGTCGCGCCTGGCCTCCATGTCCTCGCGCGAGACCAGCGACTCGAGGTTGAGCCGTAGCAGCGGCTCGGTGTTGGAGGGACGCACGTTGAAGTGCCACTCGGGATAGTCGACCGAGATGCCATCGAGGGTCGTCTGCTCGCCGTCGCCGTAGCGCTCGGCGATCTCGGCCATCTTCGCCTCGGGGTCGGCGACCTCGGAGTTGATCTCGCCGGAGATGAAGTAGCGCGAGCGGAACTCCGCCATCAGCTCGGCGAGCGAGCGGCCCTCGACCGAGAGCAGCTCCAGCATTAGCAGCGCCGGGATCGTGCCCGAGTCGGCGCACCAGAAGTCGCGGAAGTAGTAGTGGCCCGAGACCTCGCCGCCGAACGCCGCGCCCTCCTCGCGCATCCGCTTCTTGAAGAAGGCGTGACCGACCCGGGAGAGGGCGGAGCGCCCTCCCTCGGCGGCAACTAGGTCGGGTACGGCGCGGCTGGAGCGGGGGTCGTAGAGGATCGCCGCGCCGGGGTCTTTCGCCAGCACCGCCCGGGCGAGCAGGGCGCAGATGAAGTCACCGTCGCAGAACTCGCCGTTGCCATCGATGAAGAAGCAGCGGTCGGCGTCCCCGTCCCAGGCGATGCCGAGGTCGGCGCCGCTCGCCCGCACCCGGTCCATGATCATCCGCCGGTTCTCCGGCAGCAGCGGGTTGGGCTCATGGTCGGGGAACTCGCCGTCGGGCTGGAAGTACATCTCCTCCAGGTCGAGGCCGAGGCCGTGCAGGGTCGGCCCGACCATAGGCCCGGCCATGCCGTTGCCGCCGTCGACGACGACCTTCATCGGCCTCACCCTGGCGGGATCGATGAAAGAGAGAGCATGGGCGCGGAACTCCTCCCAGACATCGACCTCCTCCAGGGAGCCGCCGCCGGGCGCGTGCCCGAGCCCAGCTTCGATCTCCGCCCTGACGTCGCCGATCCCGGCGTCGCCGGAGAGGGGCAGTGCGCCCTCGCGGACCAGCTTCACCCCGGTGTACGCCTTCGGATTGTGCGAAGCGGTGACCATCGCGCCGCCGTCGAGCTCGCGCGAGCCGACCAGGTGGTAGAGCATCTCGGTTGCGACCATCCCGGCGTCGAGCACGGCGGCACCCTCGAAGATCAGGCCGTCCCGCAGCTCGGCGGCCATCGCCGGCGCGGTGAGGCGCATGTCGCGGCCGAGGCCGATCCGCAGCTCGTCCGGCTGCTTGCCGCGCAAGCGTGCCAGCACGCGGGCGAAGGCGCGGCCGATCGCGTGCGCGGTGGTCTCGTCCATCTCCTCGCCGTAGAGGCCGCGGATGTCATAGGCCTTGAAGATCCCGGGAGGCGCCAGGGCCGGTTGCTCGCTCAAAAAGCCCCCTTCAGCGCCTCGTAGCTCTGCTCGAGTGTCTGCGGCATCACTTTGGTGTCGGCGATCACGGGCATGAAGTTGGTGTCGCCACCCCAGCGCGGGACGACGTGCATGTGGATGTGGTGCTCGACCCCGGCGCCGGCGACCCGCCCCTGGTTGAAGCCGACGTTGTAGCCGTGTGGGTCGTAGACGTCCTCGAGGCGGCTCATCGCGCGCTGTGCGAAGCCCATCATCTCGGCGACGGTCTCCGCCCGCAGGTCCTGGATCCTGCCGACGTGCTCGTAGGGCGCCACCATCAGGTGGCCGTTGGTGTACGGGAAGAGGTTGAGGATGACGAAGCAGCTCTCGCCCCTGTGCACGATCAGGGACGCCTCGTCATCACCCGCGGCCGGCTTGGCGCAGAAGACGCACTCCTCCTCGATGTCCTTGGCTGCGTCCTTCACGTAGGCGAGGCGCCACGGCGCCCAGATGCGGAAATTGGCCACTGGACGGAGGCTATAGCCAGCCGCGATTACGGAAGTAGCCGACCATGCCGACCAGCATCGCGACCATCGCGCCGAGCAGGATCCAGAAGGCGGTCGTATCGCCCTCCCCGGGGACGTGCACATTCGCCCCCCAGATGCTGGCGATCAAGGTCAGCGGCAGGACGATGACGCTGATCGAGGTGAGCACGCGGAGGATGTCGTTGACCCGGTGGGAGATCACCGACTCGTTGGTCTCGGCGAGCGCCCCGACGACCTCCTTGTAGTTCTCCAGCATGTCCCAGATCCGCTCGTGCGCGTCGACGATGTCGTCGAAGTAGATCTCCAGGTCGAGGTCGGTCGCGAGGTAGCGCTGCTTGACCTTCTCCAGGTCGCGCAGCACCGGTCGCTGTGGCCGGATCACCTTGCGGAAGTTGATGATCTCCTGCTTGACGTTGGAGATGTCGCGCACGACCTCCTCCGAGCGCCCCTCGAAGATGTCGTCCTCGAGCGCGTCGAGCTTGTTGCCGATCTTGCGCAGCATCGGGAAGCAGTAGTCGAAGCTGTCGTCGACGAGGCGATAGAGCAGGTAGCCCGAGCCGCGCGAGAAGAGCTGCGCGCGCAGCTCTTCCTTGGCCCGGCAGCGCTCGAAGAGGTACTCGACCGGCTGCAGCGGCTGGTTGGGGATCGTCACCACGTAGCCGGGCCCGACGAAGAGGTCGAGCTCGCCCGTTCCCAGCCGACCGGCGGCGGGGTCGAAGACCGGGAAGTGCAGGACGATGAAGAGGTAGTCGTCGTAGACGTCGATCTTCGGCCGCTGGTTGCGCGAGAGCACGTCCTCGAGGTCGAGGGCGTGGAAGTCGAAGTTCTGCTCCAGCCACTCGCGCTCCAGCGCGCCCGGCTGCTCGATGTTGACCCAGCGCAGGCCGGAGGCGTCGATCTGCTCGACGCGCGGTGCCTGTGGCTCAGCCTGTGCGGCGGTGTGAGCCGGCTCGCCGCGCCGCGGGACCCGCCGCAGCCTCGGCTTCGGAAGGTTCGGCATCGTTTTGGCCTATCAGCTCGGCGGGCATGGACGCACTAGGTTAGCCGCCGGCCCGAGTGCCGGCTGCACGAGAGCGCCCCTGGTAAGGTTCATGCCTACATAAGCGCCACATCAAGAGGGGTGGAGGGACTGGCCCGTAGAAGCCCCGGCAACCATCTCGAACCTTCGGGTTCGGGGCAGGTGCCAACTCCAGCAGGTCGTCGTAGAGGCCTGGAAGATGTGGGGGACGTCCGATCGGACCTCTGCCCCACAAGGCGGAGGTTTTTTCTTTGGCAATGGAAAGCGAGATCGGATGGCAATCGAAAACCTGAAGTGCAAGGAGTGCGGGGCGACGTACGACCTCGGCGCTCATTTCGCCTGCGAGAACTGCTTCGGGCCGCTCGAAGTCGCCTATGACTTCTCCGGTCTCGACCCGCACGAGACCAAGCGCAAGATCCAGGCCGGCTCGCAGGGAATCTGGCGCTACGCCGACTTCCTCCCCTTCGAGGGGCGCCCCGGCGACCCGCTCGAGCCGGGCCTGACGCCGTTGTTGCGCGCCGATCGGCTCGCCGAGCGCCTCGGGCTCGACGCCGAGCTCTGGATCAAGAACGACGCCGCCAACCCGACCCACTCCTTCAAGGACCGCGTCGTCGCGGTCGCGGTCGCCAAGGCGCGGGAGCTGGGCTTCGACACGGTCGCCTGCGCCTCGACCGGCAACCTCGCCAACGCCGTCGCCGCCCACGCTGCCGCGGCGGGCCTGCGTTCCTACGTCTTCGTCCCCGCCAACCTCGAGGAGCAGAAGCTGCTCGCGACCGGCATCTACGGCACCAACCTGGTCGGCGTTCGCGGCAACTACGACGACGTCAACCGCCTCTGCACCCAGCTCGCCGAAACGCGGCCCTGGGCCTTCGTCAACGTCAATCTACGTCCCTACTACGCCGAGGGTTCGAAGACGCTCGCCTACGAGACGGCCGAGCAGCTGGGCTGGGAGCTCCCCGATCGGGTCGTCTGCCCGATCGCCTCCGGCTCGCTCTTCACCAAGGTCGGCCGCGGCTTCCAGGAGTGGCTGGACATCGGGTTGGTCGAAGGCAAGCAGCCGGTCTTCAACGGCGCCCAGGCGCAGGGCTGCAGCCCGGTCGCCACCGCCTTCGCCGAAGGCTGGGACGTCTGCAAGCCCCAGCGCCCGGAGACGATCGCCAAGAGCCTCGCGATCGGCGATCCGGCCGACGGGCCCTACGCGGTCGAGCAGGCGCGACGTACCGAGGGCTCGATCGACTCCGTCACCGACGAGGAGATCCGCGACGGGATCAGCCTGCTGGCCGAGACGACCGGGATCTTCACCGAGACCGCCGGTGGCGTCACCGTGGGCGTGCTGGCGAAGCTGGCCGAACGCGGCGAGATCGGAGCCGGCGAGCGCGTCGTCGTCTACATCACCGGCGAGGGGTTGAAGACCCTCGACGCCACCCGCGATAGGTTCCGCATGCACGAGATCGACCCCGACCTCGACAGCTTCGAGGCCGAGTTCCGCCAGGAGGTAGCCGTCTGATGCCAGTCACCGTGAAGATCCCGACCCAGCTGCGCGCCGCGACCGGAGGCCAATCCGAGGTCGAGGTCAGCGGCGGCACCGTCGGCGAGGTTCTCGACGCCGTCTTCGAGGCCCACGCCGACCTGCGCGAGCGGATCACCCAGGACGGCGACCTGCGCCGCTTCGTCAACGTCTACGTCTCCGGCGAGGACATCCGCTTCCAGCAGGGGCTGGAGACGGCTATCGACGACGGGGCCGAGGTGACGATTCTGCCGGCAGTCGCCGGTGGTTGAGCGGCCATTCCGGCAGGGGTTCCACTTAACTTTTTCGGTGGAGAGCCCGGCTGCTAGCGCCTCCAGCGTGGCGACGAAAAAGTACAAGACGTTCCACCCCTACCGGGATGGGCCTATCGCACGCGCGGCCGGACGATGAGTGCCAGGCCGCCGGTAGT
>DATDAQ010000022.1:0-49134 GCA_036525295.1 Solirubrobacterales bacterium
CCCCCCCCCCCCCCCCCCCCCCCCCCCCCCCCCCCGCGGGCATCAGAGTGGAGGCCGTCCCCAACCCGCTAGGGTTGACCCCCGTGTCGCAGGCAACTCTCCACACCAGCGCCGGGGCGATCGTGCTCGAGCTGCACGACGACGACGCTCCCAAGACCGTCGAGAACTTCCGCAAGCTCTCTGCCGACGGCTTCTACGACCAGCTGGTCTTCCACCGGGTGATCCCCGACTTCATGATCCAGGGCGGCTGCCCCGAGGGGACCGGCCGCGGCGGTCCCGGCTACACCTTCGAGGACGAGTTCAACGACCACAAGATCGTCCGCGGCGCGCTGGCGATGGCCAACGCAGGCCCCAACACCAACGGCTCCCAGTTCTTCATCGTCACCACCGAGGCGGCATCCTGGCTCGACGGCAAGCACACGGTCTTCGGCCGGGTCGTCGACGGCATGGACGCCGTCGACGCGATCGAGTCGGTCGAGACCGATGGCTCCGACCAGCCGGTCGAGCCGCAGGAAATCGAACGCGTAGAGCTCTCGGACTAGGCCGGCGCTCCGAATTTCGGCACCCAAATTCGAATCGACCGCCTAGCCCTCGTGCGTAGCGCCTAGCCTTCGTGGCTGAAGCTGACCGCTGGTAGGAGGCGGCCAAGTGGTTTCGGCATGTACCAGGCGGCGGGACCGGCCAGGCGTAGGAAGACCGGCAGCAGCAGGAGCCGCACTAGGAACGCGTCGAGGAGGACGGCGACGCCGAGGATCACGCCCATCTCCTTCGGAGGCAATGGGCCCGAGAGGGCAAAGGTGAAGAAGACCGCGACCATCACCGCGCCGGCGGCGAGGATCGTGCGGCCGGAGTGGGCGAGGCCGCCGACCATCGCCTCGCGAGCGTCACCCGACTCCTCCCAGCGCTCGCGCGCCGAGGAGAGCAGGAAGACGGTGTAGTCCATCGCGATCGCGAAGATCATCGCGAAGAAGAAGATCGGCCCCCAGGCGTCGAGGAAGCCCTGCGACTCGAACCCGAGCAGGCCGGAGAGATGACCGTCCTGGAAGATCAGCGTTGCGACGCCGAAGGCGGCACCGGTTGAGAGCAGGTTGGCGAGCACGCCGATCGCCGCCACCAGGGGCGCCTGGAAGGCGACAAGGAGGAGCAGGAAACCGAGGCCGAGCACGACGCCGATCGCCAGGGGCGTCGTCGCCGACAGGGCCGACTCGAGGTCGTGGTTCTCGACCGCGGGGCCGCCGACGAGCACGGCGGGTGGCAGGTCCTCGCGCAGCCGGTCCACCGTGTCGCCGAGCGCCGTCGTCGAGGGTCCGCTGTTCGGGATCGCCTCGATCAGTCGCATGCCTCCGACACCCGACTGCGGGGGCAGGGCCGTCGCGACCCCGGTGTCCGAGCGAAGCGTCGCCAGCGCCTGGCGGGACTCGTCCGGTGGGGAGAGGACCTGCAGCATCCCGGGCGCGCCGGGGCCGAAGGCCTCGGTGACCTGCTGGTAGCCGACCCGTGAGTGGTCCCCGCGCGGCACGACCTTGATCGAGGGCATTCCCGTTCGCAGGCCGAGGATCGGCAGCGCCAGCAGGACCAGCGCGACCAGGGCGAGGCCGCCGAAGGCGACCGGGTGCCGCCAAAGCAGCTCTCCCCACCGCGCGAACCGCGCCGACCGGTGCTCCCCGCTGTGCGCCCAGGGCAAAGCCAACCCGTCGAGACGCGGCCCCAGCTTGGCCAGCACCGCCGGCAGCAGCGTCAGCGTGGCCGCCAGCACGAAGAGGACGGAGATCATGATCCCCAGCGAGACCGAGCGGAAGGCGGGGCTGGGCACGAGCATCACCGCCGAGAGCGAGACCAGCACCGTGACCGCGGAGAAGAGCACCGCCTTGCCCGCGGTGTCCATCGTCTTCGCGACCGCGTCCACCGACCGGTGCTCCTGGCCGAAGAGCGCGTTGCGGAAGCGCATGACCACGAAGAGCGCGTAGTCGACGCCGAGCGCCAAGGCGAACATCAGGGCGAAGTTCATCGACCAGATCGAGATCGGCGAGATCCGGGTGCCGATGTAGAGGACGCCGGCCGAGGCGATGAGGCCGAGGATCGTCAGCATCAGCGGCAGCCCGGCGGCGACCAGCGAGCCGAAGGCGAGGACGAGGATCGCCAGGGTCACCGGCCAGGAGAGCAGCTCGGAGCGCAGCATCGCGTCGCGGTTGGCCTCGTTGAAGTCCGACCACATGCCGGCGGCGCCGGTCAGGTTGGCTTCGACGCCGGGTGCGGCAGCCCCGGCCAGCTCACCCTTGAGCTCGTCGGCGGCGGCGACCATGCCGTTCGCGCCCCCCGCGGCACCGGCGCGGATTACCGCGGTGTGGCCGTCCGCGGAGATCGAGAGGCCGGGGCGCGGCGGCGTCACGGTGCCGATGGCCGGATCTCCGGCGAGAATGCGCTCGCTGCGGGCCAGGGTGCGGCGGAAGGGGAGTGAGCTCGCCGTCAGCCGGTCGGAGTGGACGGCGACCTGGAGCGCGTAGGCTCCGCCGCCGCCGAAGGCGCGGTCGACCCGTTCGCGCACCTGGACCGACTCCGAGCCGTTTGCCTGCCAGCCGGCGCCGGAGAGCGCCGTCTCGACTCGCGGCGCCAGTACGCCCAGGCCGACGGCGACGACCGCCCAGCTGGCGAAGATCCAGCGCCTGTGGGTGGCGGCGAAGTGGCCCAAACGCCCGATCGGTCCCAGATCATTCATCAGCTGACTCCCTTCATCGATTCACAATTTAACAACTTTACAGTTGTAGATAGTAAGATATCACCACGATGGCGACGATGCAAAGTCCCCTCCAGCCCGATGCCGCCGAGTTGATCGCCGGCCGCTTCCGCGCGCTGGCCGATCCGACCCGGCTGCGCATCCTCGACCAGCTGCGCCGCCACGAGGAGCTCTCGGTCGGCGAGCTGACCGAGGCGCTCGGCACCTCCCAGCAGAACGTCTCCAAGCACCTCGCGGCCCTGAGGGCGGAGGGCTTCGTCACCCGCCGCAAGCGGGGGACCAGCTCGCTCTACCGGATCGGCGACTCCGCCGTGCTCGAGCTATGCGACCGGCTCTGCGAGGCGATGGAGTCCCAGATCGCCGGGCTGGGCTCGGTGCTCTCGGGCTGAATCAGCCTTCGCCGCCCTGCCGCTCGCGGCGGCGCCGGAGGCCTTCACCCGGGCGCCAGAGGCTGACCAGGCCAGCGACCAGGGTGACGAGGAAGATCTGCCCGGCCATCATCTCGAAGCCGGCAAGCAGCCGCCCGGGCTGACCGCCCGGGACGAGGTGGCCGTAGCCGGTCGTGGTCAGCGTCGTGTAGCTGAAGAAGAGGAAGTCCGAGCCCGACGGGTCGGGCACGCCTTCGAAGAAGGCGCCGCCCTGGACACGCTCGATCGCGCCGAAGAGGTACGTGAAGAGGATCCCCAGCACCGTGTAGACGCTGAGCGCGCCGAGGATCGTGCGCGAGCCGACTTCCGGGGCGGTGACGACCCGGCGCAGGACCGCCGCCATCGCCACGGTCAGCAGCGAGACCTGGATCACGGAGGCGACGGTGAGCCAGTCATGGTTGCCGGTGGCGGCCCCGATCGCGGCCAGGGCGATGGTCAGCAGCGAGAGCCCGATCGCCACCCGCACGACCTTCACCTGCGCGTGCGAGCTGGTCAGGGCGACCACGGAGGTCGCGCTCGTCGCCACGATCAGGACAACCGACGTCCAGCCACGATTTTCGATCAGTGAGGACAGCACATAGGTGACCACCACCAGCAGGAGGACCAGCCCGAATGCATCGCTGGCCCGTTCCGCCCGCTGCCTCCACCGCTCACGCGTACGCGCCCGGCGCGATGCCGTCTCCATCCCCGCACGTTCGGTCGCCAACCTGCGTTTCCTGCCGCTCCGCTGATAGACCTCCCTCGATGCTGCGCCTCCCGGCGAGATGGCGACCATGATCGCGGCGCTCGGCTGGGGGGCCCTGGCTGCCTCCTCGCTGGTCATCGGCGCTCTGTTCGCCTTCGCCCGCTACTGGTCGCCGCGGCAGATCGGACTGGTCCTCGCCTTCGGTGCCGGGGCTCTGATCAGCGCGGTCAGCTTCGAGCTGGCGGCGGAGGGCCTTCGCGTCGGCGGCCTGGGCGCGATGGCGTTCGGCCTGGGGCTCGGCGCCCTTACCTACTTCTTCCTCGACGGCCTCATCGCCAACCGCACGTCGGCGGGTCGGGGACGCGCCGGCCGCGCTGGCGGCTCCGATCCCGGGACCGCACTCGCCCTGGGTGCCTTTCTCGACGGGATCCCCGAGCAGCTGGTCCTCGGCATCGGCCTCGCGAGCGGGGAGGGCATCGGGGTCGGCCTGCTCGTCGCGATCTTCGTCTCAAACCTGCCCGAGGCGATCGGCTCGGCGAGCGAGATGCGCAAGAGCGGCACCGGCGAGGCCAAGATCGTGCGCCTCTGGGTTGCGGTCGCCGCGATATGCGCTCTGTCCAGCGCCGCCGGCTTCGCGATCGCCGACGTCGTTTCGGGCGATCTTCGCGCGGCCATCGACGGCTTCGCCGCCGGCGCCCTGCTGGTCATGCTGATCGACTCGATGATCCCCGACGCGACGAGGGAGTCGGGACGCACCGCCGGCCTCGTCACGACCCTCGGCTTCGCGGTTGCAACGGCGCTCTCCAGCGTTTCCTGACCCCTCAGCGGAGGGGAGGGCCACCGCAGACCGGGCAATCCGGCTCCTGTACAACCCGCTCCCGTCTGGCCTCCATCGTGCGGAGGTCATAGATGTGGCTCGCACCAAGACTCGACGGTGTTGCGAGACCGGTCAGAAAATGCATGACGTCGAGTGCGACCTGACCGCTGATCAGGGCACAGGCTGCCCCCAGCGTAGCCGCTGGCGAGGGCTGGGCACGCTGCTGCTCGACAACCCGGTCGTAGAGGGGATGCGAGCGTTTGTAGGCGATCTCCTGACACGAGTAGCAGCCAGTTTCACCTGGGACATACAGAGGCCCCACGCGGGCGATCGGCGGATAGTGGCTCATCGCGATGTAGGGGATACCGGCCTCGAAGCAGGCCGAGTTGACCCAGAGCTCGATGTCGTGAGCCGGCCAATCGACCGCGTTGACGACGAGGTCACTGCCTTCGATCGCCGCCGCGACCGCCGCCTCGCTGTCGAGTCGTTCTTCACGGGTCTCGATCTGGATCGAGGAGTTGAAGGTGCCGAGTCGTTTGGCCGCAAGACCCGCCTTTGGCTGGCCGATATCGGCCTCCCCGTAGAGGATCTGGCGGTTGAGGTTGTTCAGCTCGACCGTGTCGAAGTCGACCAGCAGCATCTCGCCTATGCCGCAACATGCGAGAGTCAGGGCCGACCAGCCGCCGAGGCCCCCGACGCCCAGGACCGCGATACGGGCATCTTCCAGCTTCTGCTGGCATTGAGACGGCGTCTGCCCGGTGGAAGCGTCGCTGAAGTAGCGGAGCTGGCGGTCGAAGCGTGCCCGTGTATGAGAGTCGATCAGATCGTCGTCAGATGCGTCCTCTCCCAGCCCCATCCCGTCGAGCTCGGCGATCAGCTCGCCGACCAGGTCTTCCCCGAACTCCTCATCAAGCTCCTGGCGGGTGCGCGTGCCATCCAGCGCGTCAAGGAGCTGCCTCAGCTGCGGGCTCGGATCTTTGATCCGAATGTCCGAGGTTTCGCTCGGCCTACGCAGGTAGAGGTCTCCACCCGGTGCCTCAAACCGCTCGGTCGTGCGCTTGATCCGCGGCCTCTTCCATGTGGTCGTGCTAGGCAGCGCGGGCAACGTAGATCGCCTTTGTGTGGGCCGAGCCATCCAAAGGCTGGCGCGGGATGCCGTCGGTGCTTTGGCCGTAGATGCTCAGGCACTCGAGGCCCGCCCGTTCGATGGCCGCCAAGATCTCGGCTTCGGTGAAATGGCGCTGGCGATGGATGGAGACGTTGCGGCGGTCGGTCGCCTGAGCCTCGCCGTTGGGTCGCCTCTCGAAGCATGAGAACTCGCAGATCGAGCCCGGCTCGACCTCACCCATCGAATTCCCCTGAAAAACGAAGCGGCGTCCGTCAAGCTCGACCTCGACGCCCTCTGCGTAGAAGGCGTAGACCGGCAGCTCGTTCACGTCGAAGAGCAGCAGGCCCGAGGTTGCCAAGTTGCTCCGCATCCCCTTTAGCGCCGCTTCCAATTCCTCGACGCTGAGCAGGTAGTTGATCGCGTCGTCCAACGCCCAAACCAGGTCGAACTCCCCAAAGCACGGCAGTGTGCGCATGTCGGCCACCTCCAGGCGAACGGCGCCGCCGACCTTCTGCTGCGCCAGATCGAGCATGGATGCCGAGATGTCGCACCCCACGGTCCGCCACCCGCGCGGAAGCATCGGCAAGAAGCTCTTGCCCGTGCCACAGCCGACATCGAGCAAGCGCCGGCCTTGAAGCCCCTCTCGCTCGAGGACGGTAAGAAGTTGCCCTGTCCAGAACTCGTATTCGTAATGTGCGGTGAAGTCGTCGTAGAGCGGCGCCATCGCCTCAAAGGCGCACTCGGCCCAGTCACCACCAGGCCCGGTTGTTACTGCCTCCCCCGTCACCGCAGGCAAAGACTAGCCGAAGACGATCGACTGATCGAGTAGCTTCGGCTAGTTGGCGACAAGCACAGCGCGGCCGATCCCAGCCTTTTTAGGCCGAGCTCGGCCGCCGAAATCCCGTTAGGCGGGCTTCCACGTAGAGATCGCCGGAACTACGGCTTCGACCTTTTCGAGCACGTCAATCACCCCCTCTCGCTAGCCTGGGGACCAGTTGCCGAGACTAATCGACTAGTCGATCAATTTCGGTAGCTTGGAGGCAAGTGGCAGTCCATTACAGGGCGGCCGACCCCAGCCCAGACTGGGGTCGGCCGCTGTCACCCGCTACGCAGGCTTAAACGTAGAGATCGCCGGAACTACGGCCTCGACCTTTTCGAGCACGTCAATCACCCCCTCCCACTGGTTTTGGGACAACCAGCTACCGAGGGTAATCGACTAGTCGATTACCCTCGGTAAGTGAGAGGGCGCGGATAGGCAGTCGCTATCCCAATATTCGTCTGTTACTAATCGAAATCGGCTAAGGTCCGCGCGCTCAATCAACCCCAGAGAGGAGAGGGCTGTGACAAAGACAGTGATGTCGGAGATCCGCGTCGACGAGCAGCTCTTTCGTCTGCTCCATAACCCTGGTCAGCTAGCGGCCCTGGTTGCCCTCATCGGGGGCCCAGCGTCAAAAAGCGACATCGCCAGGGAGTTGGGCATCAAGCTCAACAAGGCGGACTATGACGTTGGGGAGCTCGAGAAAATGGGCTTGATCGAGGCGGTCGACACGGAGATGAGGCGGGGGCAGGCGACGACCATTTATCGAGCCGTGATGCGGCCAGTGTTCAGCAGCGAGGAATGGGGCGAATTGAGCCAGGACGAGCGGGAACGATATGCGCTCTGGGTTCAACAGCTGCTTTTGCGGGATATCGCCGTTGCCTGGCACGCCAAGACCTTCCAGGCTCGCGCCGAGTCACACACAAGTCGATCCCCACTTCGTGTCGATGAGCAGGGCTGGATCAAACTGAATGAAATTCAAGACGGGGCCTTGGCCGCTGGTCGCGAGGTCGAAGTCGAAAGTGTCGATCGGGCACGCGAGGCCGGCGACGAGAGCAAGCTCATCAATGTGAGAGCGGCGATGTTCTGCTTCGAGATGCCACCGGGAGCAAATCTCGTCGATTAGCCCACTGTAGAGGTTGTAGAGGTCAATCGACTAGTCGATTCAACACGTCCTAAAAAAGTGGAGGTTTTCCTCGTGCCTATGTGGAAGCCTCTATTAATCCACTGAGACCTAACTATAGGTCTCACCAAATGCCCTCGTGTTCAATTCAAAGGGGAGGCAGATGTACGACGGCGAGGGCCAGAGGAAAATGGATCGCGAGGAGTATGTGCGCGGCCATCCGATCCGGGCCAAGCTTCTCTCCCTGTGCGAGCAAGACGACCAGCGATCGCTTTCCCCTGACGAACCGCTCGGCGCGCTATCCGACGTAGGGGTCACGGCCCCCCTCGTCGCCTACCACCTTCGCGTTCTGAGCGAGGCCGGACTGATCTCTCGGGCGGACGACTAGGGCGTCCAGCGCTGGAGGTCCCAGCGCCAATTCGCCACCGGGTCAGCGGAGGGGGGGGGATTCGAACCCCCGAGACACCTTTCGATGTCTGCCGGTTTTCAAGACCGGTGCATTCAACCGCTCTGCCACCCCTCCAGGTAATAAGCGATCGGTCGATGCTAGACGTCATGGCACACGACCGAGATCGCTCAAGATGATTGTATTGTCTGCAATGCGCCGACTGCTCGTACTTGCTTCGGCGATGGTCTTCTTCGACGTCGTCTTCTTCTCGGCCATCGCGCCGCTGTTGCCGGATTACGTGTCCGAGTTCGGGCTCAGCAAGGCCCAGGCCGGCGTCCTCTCCGCTTCCTACGCCGCCGGGACCCTGGCCTTCTCCCTGCCCGCGGGCCTCCTCGCCGCCCGCGTCGGCCCCCGCCGCACGGTCATCGGCGGACTGTTGCTGCTCGGGTGTTCCAGCGTCGCCTTTGGCTTCGCCCGCGAGTACGTCCTGCTGGATCTCGCCCGTTTCGTTCAGGGCATCTCCGGTGCTTTGATCTGGGCGGGCGCACTTACCTGGCTGGTCACGACCGCGCCCCCTGAGCGGCGCGGCGCGGTCATCGGCACGGCGCTGGGAACGGCCGTGGGTGGCGCCCTCTTCGGTCCGGCGCTGGGCGCCTTCGCGGCGGAGGTCGGGACCGAGCTCGTGTTCAGCGGCGTGCTCGTGGTGGCGATCGTGCTCGCGGCCCTCGCCGCGAGGTTGCCGGAGGCCGAACCGCCCGAGCGACAGCCGCTGCGCGAGATCGCCGAGATCATCTTCAGTCGGCCAATCCTCCTCGGGACCGCGTTCGTCGCCGTGCCCTCGGTGATGTTCGGCGCGGTCGAGGTGCTGGCGCCGCTGCAGATCGCGGATCTGGGGGGCGGCCATACGCTGATCGCCGGGGGCTTCATCGCGGGCGCCGCCCTGGAGGCACTGCTGGCGCCGCTAGCCGGCCGCTACTCGGACCGGGCGGGGCGCAGGATCCCGTTCGCGATCGGGCTCAGCATCTGCTCGGTGGCGATGGTCGCCGTCGCCATCGGGGCGACCATGGGGGTGGTGATGGCCGGGTTGATGCTGACCTCGTTGGGCGGCGGCATCTGCTTCACGCCGGCGCTGACCATGCTCTCGGAGATGGCGGAGTCGAGCCGGCTTCACCAGGGGTTCGCCGCCGGCCTCTCCAACATGGCATGGGCGCTCGGCCAGGTCGTCGGTGGCCTTGCCGGCGGTGTCCTCGCGGGCGCTGCGGGCAACGCTACCCCGGGGCTCGGGATCGCCGCTCTCCTGCTCTGTACGGTCGCCTACTCCCTACATGCCCTCGGGCCTCTCTCGATCCGCCCCGCCGCGGATGGAGGAGGCTAGGCTCCGCCGGGCATGGCTTCGTCGAGCGGTGAACGGGGTGGACCTGGATCGGCCTGGCGCAACTGGGCCGGGGACCAGATCTGCACGCCGTTGGAGCTGGTGCGCCCGGGGGGGCGCGATGAGCTCGTCGAGGCGATCGGCAGTGCGGTTGCCGCCGGGCGCAAGGTCGGGGTTGCCGGCTCGGGCCATTCCTTCACCGAGGCGGCGAAGACCGACGGCACGATGGTCGACGTCCGCTCGCTCAGTGGCGTGATCGACGCCGACCCCGCCTCCGGCCTGGTCAGGGTCGGTGCCGGCACTGTGCTGGCCGAGCTCAACGAGGAGTTGCACCGGCTCGGGCTGGCGATGGAGAACCTTGGCGACATCGACCGCCAGACGATCGCCGGGGCGATCTCGACGGGCACGCACGGGACCGGCGCGAAGCTGGGCAACATCTCCTCCCAGGTCGAGGCGCTGGAGCTGGTGCTGGCCGACGGCTCGGTGCGCGAGCTGAGCGCCGGCGCCCACCCAGACCTGCTGCGGGCGGCGCGGGTCGGGATCGGCTCGCTCGGCGCGATCACGGCGGTGACCCTGCGCTGCGTCCCCGCTTTCATCCTGCACCGGGTCGATACGCGCCGGCCCCGCGAGGAGGTGCTCGACGCCTTCCAGGAGGCCGCCGACTCCAACGAGCACTTCGAGCTCTTCACCTTTCCCTACGCCGATTCCGCCCTTGTGCTGGAGCGCAACCGCATGGAGGGGCCGCCGCGGCCGCGCGGCCGCGCGGCCGCCTATCTCAACGACATCGTGCTCGAGAACTGGGCGCTGGAGGCGATCTCCGCGGCTGGGAAGGCGGTTCCGCGAGCGATCCCCTCGCTCTCCCGCCTCGCCGACCGGCTTGCCTCGGGCGGCAGGGCGACCGACCGCAGCGACCGGATCTTCGCCAACGAGCGCCGGGTCCGCTTCACCGAGATGGAGTACGGGGTGCCGCGTGAGCACGGTCCCGAGGCGGCGCGCCGGGTGATCGAGTGGGTGCGGGCCAACCGCTATCCGGTCTTCTTCCCGATCGAGATGCGGGTGACCGCCGCCGACGACGCCCTGCTCAGCCCCTCGCACGAACGCGACACCGCCTACATCGCCGTCCACCAGTACCGCGGCATGGAGTGGCGCCCGTACTTCGAGGCGGTCGAGTCGATCATGGACTCCTACGGCGGCCGCCCCCACTGGGGGAAGCGCCATTTTCAGACGGCGGCGACCCTCCCAGATCGCTACCCTCGCTGGGCCGACTTCCAGGCGGCTCGCGACGAGCTAGACCCCGGCCGCGTCTTCACCAACGAGTATGCCGAGCGCGTCCTCGGCCCCTGACGACGAGGCGCATATTTTCCATCCCTGACATGGGAAATGCGCGTTTCGTCCGCCTACAGGAACGTCTTGCCCTCGCCGCGATAGGTCGGCACCACGTCGACGATCTCATCGCCTTCGACCAGGTGGAGGGCGTCGAAGCGCTCACAGAGCTCGCCGGACTTGGCGTGGCGCATGTAGACGCGGTCGCCGATCTGCAGGTCGTGGGTGGGCGGGCCGCTGAGGGGAGTCTGAACCTCGCCGGCGCCCTCCTCGGCGTCGAGCTCGAGCCCGACGGGGAGCCAGGGCAAGGGAAGGCGCCCGGCATCGCCGCCGCCTGAGGCGAGGTAGCCACCGCCAAGCGCCGTCGCCACTCCCGTGGCCGGCTTGCGCACGATCGGTAGGGCGAAACCGGCAGCGGGCGTGAGGGAGAAGCGGCTGTAGTGATCGAAGAGGGTGGGGGCGTAGAAGCCCGAGCCGGCGGCGATCTCCGTGATGGCGTCCTCGGCGCCGGTCAGCTCGAGGCTGCCGGTGCCGCCGCCGTTGACGATCGGCAGCTCGGTGAACTCGCGGATCGCGGCGACGACGGCGGCACGGCGCTCGGCCAGCTCGGCGGCGGAGCGTCGCTGCATCGTGCGGATCGCGGCGCCGCGGAACCGGCGCCCGGGCGGTCGGTCGCCGACGCCGGCGATCTGCCCCTCGTAGGACATCAGCGCGGCGAGCTCGAGCTGCGGGCGGCGCTCGATCTTCCGCGCCAGCACCACCGCCTGCTCGACCGTGTGCACCGGGGAGCGCTTGGGCCCGACCTTGATCCGCCCGCCCATCGCCCACCAGCCGCCATCGAGGTCGATGCAGACGCGAACCGGCGCCGCGTCCGCGCCCAGGACCGACTCGATCGCGTCGAGGTGCTCGCCGCAGTCGACCATCACGATTGGCGCCTCTGCCGGGCTGGCGACAGAGCGCAGCGCCAACTCGCCCAGCGCCGCGGTGTCCGCGGTGGGGTAGGCGAGCAGCAGGTTCTCGAACCCGCACTCGGCCAGCCAGAGTGTCTCCGGCAGGGTGAACGTCATCAGCCCGGCATAGCGCTCGTCCCGGCCGAAGATCCGCTCCAGAACCCCACGGCAGCGCACCGACTTGCTCGCCACGCGGATCGGCTTCCCGGCCGCCCGCTCCAGCATCGCGTCGGAGTTCGCCCACATCGCGTCGAGGTCGACGAAGGCGAACGGCGCCTCCACCTCCTCGAAGATCTGCTCCAGCTGTGCATGCGAGCGGCCGGACACGACGATGAGACTAGCCGCGCCGCCGGGCACTAGCTCTTACAATCGGCCCCAGTGCCCGGAGAGGTGGCCGAGTGGCTGAAGGCACTCGCCTGCTAAGCGAGTAGGGGGCGCAAGCTCTCTCGAGGGTTCGAATCCCTCCCTCTCCGTAAAGTTGCCTGCTCGGCATCAGAAGCAGCGACGCGAGTAATCGCCTTACATCACCGTGAGCTGTAGCAAGAGTCCGATCCCGCCGCAGGCGAAGACGACGTAGAGAACCGTGAGCTTGCCGTGCCAGCGGTTGAGGGCGAAGAAGGCGCCCAGGGCGAGGAGCGCGGTCGGCACGTCGACCACGCTCGTTTCGAGGATCGTCACCGTGACGGCGGCGATCAGGCCGACCACTCCGGCGGCGACCCCGAGGAGGAAGGGCCTGATCCGGGGGTTCTCGGCTACCGCAACCAGGGTGCGGTGGAAGAAGATCGGAAAGACGAAGGCGGGCAGGAAAATACCGAACGTCATCGCCAACGCGCCGACCGTCCCACCCGCGAGGTAGCCGACGAAGGTGGAGAAGATGATCAGCGGCGCCGGCAGGATGCCGCTGATCGCCAGGCCGTCCACGAACTGGCTGTCGGTCAGCCAGCCCTGGCCATCGACGGCGCTCTCCTGCAGGAAGGGAATCACCGTGTAGGCGCCACCGAAGGTGAGCAGCCCGGCCTTCAACCCCTCGAAGAAGATCTCCGCCGTGAGCGAGACGGTGAACGTGCCGAGGGCAAGCACGACGATCGCCACCGGGCCGATGGAGAAGGAGCTGGCGCGACCTCGCCAGCGCCCGCTGTTTGTCCACAGCTCGTAAGCGATGCCAGCCCCGAGCAGCACGAGGACGAAGCTCGCCGAGGCGAACACGGTCAGTGCGAAGGCCGCGACAGCGATGATCGCCAGTGGCACATCGGTGACGAAGGAGCCGCCGAGCCGCACCAGCGCTCGCGCGACCAGGGCGCCGACCGCCGCCGTCAGCCCGTAGAACAGCTCCTCGAGGTGCCCGGCCAGGTTCGCCTCGACGTAGAGGACCGAGAGCCCGAACATGAGCAGAAAGCCGGGCAGCATGAAGCCGAGCCCGGCGAGGAAGCCGCCGAGCTTGCCGCCGCGCAGCCGCCCGAAGTAGACACAGAGCTCGTGCGCCTCCGGTCCGGGAAGCACCTGATAGACCGCGAGCGTCTTCTTGAAGGCCTCCTCTGAGACCCAGCCCTCCTCGTCGACGCACTCGCGCTTGATCATCGCGATCTGCGCCGCTGGGCCGCCCCAGGCGAGGCAGCCGAACTTGAGGAAGCGCCAGAAGATCGAGCGGGGGGAATCGAGAGACCCGATGGGGCCGGGCGAAGCAGGGATGGCCTCGGTCGAAGCGCTCATCGAGCGCCGTATCCTGACGTTCTAGTGGAGATGGTCGTGGCCTGCGCGCGCCATGCGCCGAAAGCCTACGGAAAGGCGCCGTGCTCCATCTTCTCCAAACCCCGGTCGAGCGCTGCGAGGGTCGTCGCACCCTCGGGGACCGGAACGGCTCGAAAGGTAGAGGCCGCCAACTCCAGACGAAAGGCGGTCCGTCCACCGCTGTCGAAGGCGGTCACCAGCGGATTGTCTCCCCAGCTGACGAGCCAGCCCCCTCCCTCGAGCGGTCGCGCCGAGCCGCAGCAGTGGCTGGTCGTGACTCGCGGCTCGTTCAGCTGGCCGAGATAGGTCGCGGTCTTCTTCTCCAGGTCGAGCCTGTAGGAGACGACGCGGGGCCTACGGGGCCGGTCCTTGCCGTTGTCGTAGACGCTGACGTCGCCGTCCTCCTCGACACGGGCGTCGTGCTGGCCGCCGAACAGCTTGACCGCCGGGTCGCCGACGATCCGCAGCGAGTCGGTCGTAGGGGTGCCGCCCAGCTTCCAGATGATGTCGCCGGTCGAGCGCTCGATGCCGTAGATCGCATCGGTATGGCGCATCGACACCACCACTTCGTTAGGCCCCCGTGGCTCGATCGAGTTGATGTGCACGGGATCGAAGGTGGCAACCCCCCGTGCGCTGTGCTTGCCGTTGCTGAGGACATTGCGCCACCACCGCCCGGTCTCGCCGAGGCCGATCTTCCCGCGTGAGTTCCAGCGCCAGACCACCTGGCCATCGGGATCGATTTCCTGAATCTCCCCGAAGACCGCCGAAGCGCTCTTGGGGCCGCCGAAGCGCTTCAGGTTCACTTTCGCGGCCGGGGCGTAGGTGTCGACGAGGACGTTGCCGTTGTCGAGCTCACGGAACTCGTGCCCGTCGATGATCTCCCCCTTCGTCCTCACCACCCGGACCAGCTCCCCTGAGAGCGAGCGGACCTCGTGGGCCATGCGGGGATCCAGCCCATATCCGTCACCAAACGATCGTGCCCAGACGATGTTGCCGTCGCCCAGGATCTGTGCCCAGAGCGCTCGGGTGTCAGGGCTGTACCACCAGCGTGGGGCACCCTCGTGATCGAAGACGATCACCCACGGGCGTGCGTCCCGCGAGGCCCTGAAGCTGACCACGAACAGGCCGGGATCGATTGGACGCAGGCCCTGGAACCGCCGCTTCGGAAAGTCCGCGGGGAGGCACCGCACCCCGTAGGTACGGCGAGCGTTGCCGCTGGTCACGGTGAGGGTGAAGTCCTCGCCGGGCCGCACACCGGGATCGACCTGGATGGCGCCAGTCCTCGGCTCTGCCGAGCCGACCGCAACCCTCGTTCCACGCTCGGCATCGATCTGTATGGGAGCCGCCCGGCGACCGCACCGCGAGACGTAGTGAGTTTCAGCCCGATCGAAGTCTGGATAGAGGCCGCTGATCGAGATCGAGGTGTCCGGACCCGACTCCCTGCTCCCGCTGCCGCAGCCCCAAATCGGGAACGCAAGCGTAGTCAGCAGGCCCAGGAGCAAGGCACCTATTCCTCTGCGGATCATGCAGCGAGTCTAGGAGTGAGGTGCCTGACGTCTCTTAGTCGAGGTCAAGAGGAGAAAGACGCGCCTTGACCTCGGGGTTGGCATGCCGTCTCATGAGTCCCCGCTTCAGGAATCGCCGAAGGCGAGCTTGCCTATCAGCCGGCGACTCTCAGGTGGTCCTGGCCAATGCTCGTCGAGCATCTTCGGGCCGCCTCCGCGAAGCACGAAGCGCAACACGACTGCAACGAGGATCGCGTCGTCGAGCTGGCCGGCCATCGGGATGAAGTCTGGAATCACGTCGATGGGCAGCGCCAGGTATCCGAGCAGGCAGACGAGCGCAAGCTTGCGCGAGCGCGGCACACGGTCGTCGCTGAGCAGGCGACGAAAGAAGATCAGGCAGTCGGGGATGAAGCGGGCAAGGGCCCTCGCTTCCCTGTGCCGGCCTACGAGGATCAGCCAGCAGACGAGGGCTGCGTAAGTACCGAGCGTGACGGCGAATGCGACAAGCGTGATTTCCAGGTTGCCCACATGCCCAGGATAGGAACGATGGCCTTGCCGGCCTCGAATCGGTTCCTAAGGAGCTATGAATTCCCGGGTGGATCAACTCGTCCAGGTCATCGGGGCGCTGCTCATCTTGGCCGCCTTCGCCGCTGCCCAGTTCGGCGCCATGGATCCCCACTCGCGGGCCTACCTCGTCCTCAACCTGCTCGGCTCGGCGGTGCTCGCGGTGCTTGCCTGGGAGGAACGCCAGTGGGGCTTCCTCCTCCTGGAGACCGTCTGGGCGGCGGTCTCGCTCTGGGGCCTGGTCCAGCTCCGGCGCGGCCGGCCGCTCTCGCGCTGAGCTCAGCTGCGGCCGCGGAGGACGACCCGGCCGCCGCGGGCCGGGATCATCGTCACGTTGCGGTGCAGGGCGCGCTCGGGCTCGGACTCGGCGGCCTCGAGGTCGAGCCGGCGGGCCGTCGCCTCGAGGACGACGCGCATCTCGGCCATCGCCAGGGCGGCGCCGAGGCAGCGGCGGATGCCGCCGCCGAAGGGAATCCACTCATACGTGCCGGGCTTGCGGCCGAGCCAGCGCTCGGGGCGGAACTCGAAGGGCTCGGGGTAGAGATCCTCGCGGTGGTGGACGAGAAGGATGCTCATCCCGACCGGGGTGTCGGCGGAGATGCCGTACTCGCCGAGTTGCCAGGGGACGGTGACCCGCCGGCCGATGAACGGCACGACCGGCCGCGAGCGCATCGTCTCCACGATCGTCGCCTCGACCTGGTCCTCGGCGCTCTCGCCCGTGCGGACGGCCTCGCGCAGGGCCTCGTGAGCGGCGGGGTTGCGTACCAGGCGCTCCCACGCCCACGAGAGCGAGTTGGCGGTCGTCTCGTGGCCGGCGAGGACCAGGGTGAGCAGCTCGTCGCGGACTTCTTTGTCGTCCATCGCCTCGCCCTCCTCGGTCCGCGCCTGCAGCAGCAGCGAGAGGATGTCGCGGCGGTCCTCGAGGTGCTCGTCGCGGCGGCGTGCCTCGATCACGGCATAGGTCGGACGGTCGAGCAGCTCGACGCCGAGCTTGGTCAAGCCGCCCGCCTCCTCCCGGGCCATGTTCACCAGTTCGCTGACCTGGGCGAGGGGCGAGGTGGAAGCGGCGACCAGGTGCTTGACGGTGAAGCGCATCCGGTGCTCGGGGGTGCCGCGTTCGGGCCGCCCCTCGATGCCGAAGATCCCGGCCATGATCACGTCGAGCGTGATCGTCTGCATGCGGGGTGCCAGCGAGAAGGGGCGGTCGAGCGGCCAGGTGTCGATCTCGCGTTCGGTCGCCTCGGCGATCATCGCCGTGTAGCGCTCGATGGCCTCGCCGTGGAAGGGGGGAAGCAGCAATTTGCGCTGGCGCATGTGGCGTGGCCCGACCGCGGTCAGGACCGAGCCTGTGCCGAGGATCGGGCGCAGCGGCGACTCGCCGGTCAGCGACGGCGCCTGCTCGGGCTTGGCGGTGAAGAGGGAGCGCACGTGGTCTGGATGGCTGGTGACCACGGGGCCGCCTGGCATGGTCGTACGCATGCGAAAAACGTCGCCGAGGCGACGCTGGGAGCCGAAGACGTACTCGATCTGGCGCTGGTTGAAGCGCAGCATCTGGGCCACACGGGGCAGCGGAACGACGGGCGGTTTGGGGAGCGCCATCGCCTCGGCCGGCTCTATCGGGCCGGCGGGGGAGGGCGGCGCCTCGCCGACGAGGTCCGGGAAGGCCGGTTCCTCGGCGCCGGCGGGGCGCTCTGCAACGGTACTCACGGAATCAATTGTTACACAGATCGATGTCACGGTATAAAGCACGCTCTACAGTCATACGCATGCAGCGTGGAAGGCGCACGAAGATCATCGCGACGGTCGGGCCGGCGAGTTGGGACCCGGATGTCCTCAGGCGCATAATCGAGGCCGGTGCCGACGTGCTGCGGCTCAACTTCTCCCACGCCGACCGCGACCGCCACGCCCGCACGATCGAGACGATCCGCGAGGCGGCCGAGCAGGCCGGGCGTGAGGTGGCGGTGCTCGGCGACCTGCCGGGGCCGAAGCTGCGGATCGGCGAGCTGCGCGACGACGTCGCCGAGCTGGAGACCGGCATGCACGTGAAGCTGACCCCGCGGGATGTCGAGGGGGACCGGGAGACGATCCCGGTCGCCTGGCCCGGGGTCGCCTCCCTGCGCGAGAACGAGCCGGTCTACCTCGCCGACGGCTCGATCCGGCTGCGGGTGCGAGGCGCCGAGGACGGCGGCGTCGACTGCGAGGTCGAGGTCGGTGGCACGCTCTCCTCACACAAGGGGATGAACGTGCCCGGCATCAGCACTCCGGCGGCGACGGCCGGCGATCTCGGCTGGGTCGAGTTTGCGGTGGAGCAGGGCGTCGACCTGCTCGCGGTCTCCTTCGTCTCCAGCGCCGCCGACCTCGAGCCGGTGAGCGAGCGGCTGCGCGCGCTCGGCGCCGACATCCCCCTGATCGCGAAGATCGAGAAGCAGCAGGCGGCCGAGAACGCCGAGGAGATCGTCGCCGCGGCGACCGGGGGGATCATGGTCGCCCGCGGCGACCTCGGGATTGAGCTGCCGCTGGCCCAGGTGCCGGTTGTGCAGAAGCGGCTGATCCGCGCCGCCGGCAAGCGCTCCAAGCCGGCGATCACGGCGACCCAGATGCTGGCCTCGATGGTCACCGCGCGGCGGCCGACCCGGGCCGAGGTGACCGACGTCGCCAACGCGATCTACGACGGCACCGACGCGGTGATGCTCTCCGAGGAGACCGCGGTTGGCCACCATCCGCTCGAGGCGGTGCGCGTGATGGACCGGATCGCCCAAGCCACCGAGCCCGACCTGCCCTACGGCGAGTGGCTCTTCAGCCGCACCGAGCAGGCGACCCAGGAGGTCGCCGACTCGGTCGCCTGGGGGGCGGTGGGGGCCGTCTACAGGTTGGGCCTCTCCGCCCTGGTGGTGCCGACCACCAGCGGGCGCACGGCGCGGCTCGTCTCCGCCCACCGCCCGAACGTGCCGGTGCTCGCTGTCTCGCCGCGGATCGAGACCGTGCGCCGGCTCAACCTGCTCTTCGGCGTGACCGCGGTGCTGAACGAGCACGAGACCGACGTGCGCAGCCTGCTCCGCGACTGCGCCGAGCTGGCGGGCAAGCACGGCATCGCCGCCTCCGGCGAGCTGATCGCGATCACTGCCGGGCTGCCCGAGCAGGAGCTGGGGACGAACCTCTTCGAGGTCCACCGCGTGCCTTGAGTCGCAGTAGGGTCCTTCCCCATGTCCATTCGACTCGAACGCGACGGGGGCCTGGCGGTCGCGACCATCGACAGCCCGCCGCTCAACCTCTTCAACCGGGCGATGTTCGAGGGGCTGCTGGCGACGATCGAGGCAACCGAGGCCGATCCGCCGCGGGCGCTGCTGTTCCGGGCCGAGGGGCGCGTCGTCTCCGGCGGGGTCGACGTCTCCGAGTTCGACGGGCTCACGCCCGAGCGGGCGACCGAGCTCTGGGACGAGTCGATCGACCTGGTCGAACGGCTCGAACGGCTGCCGCTGCCGATCGTCTTCGCCTCCCACGCGCTCACCCTGACCTGGACCTTCGAGCTGGCGCTCGGCTGCGACCTGATCCTCGCCGCCCGCTCGGCCAAGTTCGGCCTGGTCGAGAAAGTGGTCGGCCTGACGCCCTCGATGGGTGGCACGCAGCGCCTCGCCGAGCGCGCCGGCAGCGGCCGCGCCGCCGAGTTCGTGATGACAGGCGAGCTCTTCGGCGCCGAGCAGCTGGCAGGCTGGGGCGTGGTCAACCGGATCTTCGAGGACGAGGACTTCGACCAGCGGGCGCGAGCCTTCGCCGCCGAGCTGGCAGCCGGGCCGACCAAGGCTCACGCGATGACGAAGCTCGTCCTGCGCCGCTTCCGCGAAGGCGGCATCGCCGCCGCTGACGAGGCGATTCGCAAAGACGCCGTCGACCTCTTCGCGACCGAAGACCTGAAGCGCGCGGTCAAGACCTTCCTCGAGCACGGCGCCCCGGGCCACGCGACCTTCGAGGGCCGCTGAGCGATGAGCGAGTTCTTCGACGCGATCGCCGAGGGCATGACCCAGGCGGTGCCCTTCGCGGGCTACCTGGGGCTTGAGATCACGAGCGTCACCGAGGGCGAGGCCGTAGTCGTGTTGCCCGAGCGCGACGAGCTGACCAACCACGTCGGCTCCCAGCACGCGGGCGCCCTCTTCACGGTCGCCGAGACCGCCTCGGGAGCCGCCTTCGTCGGCGCTTTCGCCCAGCGCATGGGAGAAGTGACGCCCCTCGCGCGCAGCGCCGAGATCTCCTACGTCAAGGTCGCCAAGGGCCGGATCGAGGCCCGCGCCAAGCTGGGCGTCGACCCGGCCGAGGCCCTGGCCACACTCGACGCCGAGGGCAAGGTCGTCTTCCCCTGCGAGGTCGAGCTGACCGACGCTTCCGGCGAGCCCGTGGCCACCGCCTCGGTCCAGTGGCACGTCCGGCTGAACCAGCCCGCCGAGCCAGAAGCCGCCTAACCACGCCTCCAAGTCCCTAGAATCGCCCCTCCGGGCTCTCCCCCGGCAACCCGCGCCTGTAGCTCAGTTGGATAGAGCGTCGGTCTACGAAACCGAAGGTCACAGGTTCGAATCCTGTCAGGCGCGTTCCGGTGCATTCCGCGTGAGGCCGCGCTTTCTCGGTCCAGAGCCGAATGCGGCGCTTACGCTCGATTCGGCGTTCCTCGCGGCTCCTCGGCGTTCCGGCCCGTTCCGCAAGGCCGTGGTCTCATCCTGGTCTCATTTCGCGGGGCCGAATAAGGTCAGCGCCAATGGCGAACGACGCTCAAGTCAAAGCACGCAAGGCGATCCGCCGCGCGCAGTCCGATTTCGAGCGTGGGCAGGACAGGCTTGAAGCACTCCGCGAGACCCGGCGCGAGAGCTTCGAACAGGCGCGGGCGGCGGGACTTTCGATGCGCGACATCGCAAAAGAGACCGGCCTGCACTTCACCCGAGTCGCCCAGATTCTTCAAGCGAAGCCTTAAGCCGTAGAGGGGTCTCGACGATCGTGCTAGGCTCCTAGCCAATCGACAAAGCGCCCCCGCGCTGCGCAAACAGCCGGGGGCATGGCACAGGAGGGATTAGCTCCCATGCACGATGAAGATACCCAGCGGCGCGTTCTTACGACCGCCCAAGAGGACGAGATCATGCAGCGCTCGATCCTCACCCAGGTCCTCGTTCTCCATCCGGCCCAGCTGTCCATCCTTGAGCTTGCGCTTCGGGTCGAGACGGGTTGCCAGGCAAGCGAGCAGGACGCCGTGGAGCGCGCCGTTCGCGAACTGAGCCGTGACGGGCTGCTCTCTTGCGATTGCCGACGCATTGCCCCCAGCCGTGCCGCTATCCGCTTCGAGGAGCTTGTCGGGGGCGTTTTGTGAGCCTGCGACAGGGTGGCGTCAGGGATTTCAAGGGCCTCCTCGGCGACAACCTGGCTCGCTGCCGCAAGCGGGCCGGCCTCTCCCAGGAGGAGCTGAGCTGGCGGGCGGGGCTGCACCGTACCGAGATCAGCCAGCTTGAGCGTGGGCTGAGGATCGCCCGAGCCGACACGATTCTCAAGCTCGCCAGCGCGTTGGAGGTATCGGTGGGCGATCTGTTCCAAGGCTTGGTCTGGCAGCCGGGGGATATGCGGCGCGGGCAGTTCGAGCTGGCGGGCGATGAGCCGACAGACGAGTCCTGAGGCTCGCTTCGATCTCAACGCACGGAAGTCCCCAGATGCAAGTTCCAAATCCGAGAACGAGCAACAAGCCTCGGAGACCAAAGCCCCACTGCTCTCCGAGCGCAAACAGCCCCGCCGCGACCCCTCACGTCACATCACTTCGGCCTCCCCGAAGTACCAACCTCGACCGCCGACACACTACGAACCCTCCGGTTCGGTGCCTGGGCCGCATCTTTCTGATCCACAACATCAGCAAGGCTCTGAGCGGTTCACGACCGGGCCTCCGGCGGCCGATTTTGGCACGGCTTCGCCGTGCGGCGGCCACCCGTATGGAGGCCCGGCGGGGCCGTTGACCTTCGGTCTTTTTCGGGCGGCGAGCAAATTTTTAGAAAGTCACCCGACGCATTCGGCGCTCAGTTTGGACATAGAAGGCATGGACAGGAAAGCCACGCTGCCCATCTTCTTCACCGAGCGCACGCTGGCCGCCTATCTCGCCGTCTCCGACAGGACGATCCGCAACTGGATCAGAAGGGGCGAGCTGCCCTCCTACAAGCTCGGAGCGGCGAGACGGATCGACCCCGCCGACGTAGACGCATTCCTCGCACAGCGAAGGGACGAAGCCGCGTGAGACGCCGCGAGGCCCCGGTCAAGCGCCGCAACCCGTCGGGGGAGATCGTCTGGGTAGCGAGGTACACCGGCCGCGACGGAAAGCGCTACATCGCCAAGCCCCGCTGGAACGGCGGCAAGGGCACCTTCGATTTGAAGCGCGAAGCCCAGCGAGCGATAGACGAGGCATACGGCTTCTCGGATCGCCCCGACACCGTGGGCGAGTACTTCGCGACCTGGACAGCGCGGCACCCGCGCTCGGAACGCACCAACGCGACCAACGAGCATCGGATCGGCCGCGTCTTTGAAGTCGAGGTTGAGGGCATCCCGCTGAAGCAATGGCCGCTGCGCGAGCTGCGCCGCCGTCACGCTCTCGCCTTGGTCGACCACATGCTGCGCGTCCAAGGCCGAGCGACAACGGGAGTCGTCGGCATCCTGCGCTCGCTCTCGGCGATGGCCGAGGACGCGATCACCGACGAAGTAGTCGACCTCAACCCGTTCAAGGGCGTGCGGGTCAGGGCCAACGACCCCAGGGCCAAAAAGCAACGTCGCCCGATCCGCATCTTCAGCTTCGAGGAGATGCACCGCTTCGCCAAGGCGGCCGGTCGCTACGAGGCGATGGTCCGCGTCTTCACCGACACCGGCATGAGGCTGGGGGAGGTGCTGCCGCTTCGGCGCGAGGACTTCGACGGCGAGGCGCTGAAGGTCCGGCGCACAGCCCACGAGGGCACGATCCTGGCGGGGACGAAGACCGACCACGGCGAACACGACGCCGGAAGGGCGGTCCCGGTCCCGGCGACCCTCGCCTGGATGCTCGAAGCTCAGATTCGGCTGGATGGCGAGGACTGCGCCCTGCTGTTCACGACCCCGACTGGCCGCATGTGGCGCGAGCGGAATTTCTACCGCGACGTCTGGAAGCCGACCCAGGAAGCCTCCGGCCTAGACATCCGCCCCCACGAGTGCCGCCACAGCTACGTCACGCATCTGCGAGCGGCGGGCATCAATGACGCCGACCTGGCCGAGATCGCCGGCCACCGCGTCGAGACGATGCTGGCGCGCTACACGCACCCGCTTGGTCAGAGCTTCGAGCGAATACGAAGCAGCATAGGGTGACGTAGCTAGACTCCCGTCGTTCCTGAAAGCGGATGTCATCGGACCGTTAGCAAAATTCAGGCTCGGAGGGAGATGATCGTGGGTTACAGAGGTGCGGTAGATGGCGATTAGTCATTTGATTCTCCTTAGCGGTGGAATTGATTCGGCTTGTCTTCTCGCCGAATGCGATGCCAAGAGCCTTGATCCGGCTGCCCTCTTTGTCGATTACGGACAGGCTGTAGCTGACAAGGAGCGATCATGCTCCGAGTCGCTTGCCGCTCACTTTGACATTCACTGGAGCGCCATAGAGTTGACTGGCCTGGTTATCCCTAAGGGGGAGATCCTTGGCCGCAACGCGCTGCTCGCGCATCTAGCCCTCACCTACCTCGGCCACCAAAACGCCTCCTGCATTTATCTCGGCATCCACGCCGGCACGCCATACAGAGACTGTACGCCGGGATTCATTGAAGAGACCCAACGCTCGCTCGACTTTCAAAGTGGCGGCGCCATTCGACTGGTAGCTCCCTATCTCACCTGGCCCAAGCAGCTAATCATTGAGCACGCTGAGGAGCTCGGCGTGCCGATAGAGCTGACCCACAGCTGCGAGCGTTCGGCCAGGCCCTGTGGGAAGTGTCCGTCCTGCCTTGACCGCATAGGATCCTTTGCGCGCGCGTAGACGGTTCATCCACCATCCGCAGGGACCACGGCTGCAGACTCCTTTGCTGATTCCATCATTCTCTAGCAAAGGGTTCGATCTCGCGCTGCGCAAGGACGAAACAAAGATCTCGGAGGTCTCTCAGTACCTGCAGGTTTTTGCGACCCGGCTCACGGACGCGTTTCTCGTTTCGGCCTATGACCTACACCACAAGCTGCTAGATGGGGCGGGGAGTCTCAGGCCTCAGAACTTCGCAAACTCCCTCTGGTCCCATCCAAAAATACTCTTCATCGACAGCGGTCTCTACGAGTACCGGGTAGGGGCCGATTCCGATGAGCCGATCCAGGAGATGCGCCTCCCCGAGGCTTGGAATGAGGACGAGTTCCACAAGTTTGCTAAGCGGCTGCCGAGGAAAGCGCCGATTGCGCTCGTCAACTGGGACCGCTACGAAAGCTACCGCGAGCAGATTGACGCCGCCCAGGCCTTCTTCGCCGAGCATGAGAGCTTTCTGTCCGTCTTTCTACTTAAGCCCGAGAAGGAGGGCGGCAATCACGATATAAGCATGCTTGGCTCCGATGCCAGCCGTCTCGCCGCCTTCGACCTGGTTGCGGTCACCGAGAAGGAGCTTGGCGACTCTGTGCTCGAGCGCCTGACCAACGTTGCCAAGCTCCAAGATCTCCTTGAGCGTGAGAAGATCGACCTGCCAATCCATATCTTTGGTGCCCTCGACCCGATACATACGCCGCTCTATTACGCGGCTGGGGCTGAGGTCTTCGACGGCCTGAGCTGGCTGCGCTATCTCTGGCAGGACGGGGTCGCCATGCATCGCGCCAGCCTCTCGGTCCTGCTTGGGCAGGTCGATCGAGACCGCCGGACGGCGGTGGAGATTGCTCAGGCAACCAGTCTCGACAAGATTGCCATCCTTCAGCGGCGACTGGTGAATTTCTATAAACAGGGTGGCGACTGGTCGGTATTCGACGAGCGGGGACAGGTGCTCGAAAATGCGTTCCGCGACATGGAATCGAATCTCTGAGGTGAGCTGACTTGGGGGGAACAGGATCAGGCGGGCCCAGCCAGTACCGCGTCCAGCCGGACGAGGCGGTGCGGCGGCGACGTGAGGCCGAAGAAGCATCAAAGGACGCTCAGACCGACGCCGAGGTCAACGCGATCCTCAATCGCAAGGTACTCGAAGTCAACCGTCGCGACAACGAGCAGGTGAGTAACCGCCTCGACGAAATCCAGAGTTCCCTCTCCGATCAGATCGAGGGCGTCGATCGGCTTCTCTTCGGCGGCTCCGTCTCGAAGCACACCTACGTTGAGGGTCTCAGTGACATCGACTCACTACTTGTTCTCGACTCAGGGGAGTATGGAGGTCTGAAACCCGATCAAGTACTGGAGAAGCTTGAGAAGGCCTTGAGGTCCAGGCTCGACAAGGGCAAGGCCATTGACATCGAAAGCGGCGCACTTGCGGTAACCGTCAAATACAAGGATGGCCTTGAGGTTCAGCTTCTCCCCGCGCTGGAGAGGGACAAGGAGCTCTCGATCAAGGCTGCCACCGGTAATCGCTGGACCGCAATCGATCCGAAGCGTTTCGTCGAGCGTCTTACCGAGGTCAACAAAGCGCAGGCCGGCACGGTGATTCCAGCGATTAAGCTCGCAAAGTCGATCCTCGCCAGCACTGCTGACGCTCAGAGACCGACTGGATACCACCTTGAGGCCCTTGCGGTAGCGGCTTTCCAGGACTACACGGGCGTCCGCAGCCCTAAAGCGATGCTTGCTCAGCTCTTTGACTCCGCTTCGCAGAACGTGCGAAAGCCGATTGCTGACCTCACCGGCCAGTCCCGCCACGTCGACGAATACCTGGGAGAGGCAAATTCTAACGAGCGCCGAGCTGTGTCGAGGGGGCTGGCGGGGATTGCCCGACAGATGAAGAATGCTCCCAACGCCGAGGCGTGGCGGGCGTTGCTCGGGGAAGATTGAGGTGGACCCCGCGGAGTATCATCGCAAGTTCAAGGTGCTTGACATGATGTTGAGCGGTCACGCGACGCTACGCGAGAAATACCGCCGCCGCTCTACCGGCCTGATCCTCACGATCATGGCACTCTCAATCCTCGGTGCGACGCTTGCACTTCAAGACCGGTGGAGCGTGGAGATCCTCTCGATTAACCTTGAATCCAAGCAGTGGCTGGCTCTGCTCTCCGGCCTGATCTTTTTCCTCTCGATCATCGAACTGGTACTCGACTGGCGCGGCTGCGCCTGGTCGCATGCGGATGCCGCCAACCGGCTGGGAAAGCTGAAGGGCGAGTTTCGGCGCGCCAAAGTAACCGATAACACGGTTGAAACAGACGGCATGGATCTCGATGTTGAGTACGACCAGACCACCGCCGCGATCGTCGAGATTCCGAACTCTGTTTTCAACCGCCTCAAGGCCAAGCATCGCCGAAAGATCGAGATCAGCAAGCTGCTTGACGAGTCGCCCGGGGCGCCGCTCCTACTATTGCGCTGGCGAGTGTTCAGAGAGGGCGTCAGGATGCCCAAACGAGACAAATCCGAGTCCGACGTCCTAGAGGAGTCGCCGCCGGGAGACGGTGATCGGAAGGTCTGATGTGGCACCGATGACCTACAGCGTCCACGAGATCTACGCCACGTTGCAGGGCGAGGGCATGAACACCGGCCGCCTCGCCGTTTTTTGCCGATTCGCTGGCTGCAACCTCTGGAGTGGTCGTGAGCAAGATCGCCAAAATGCTGTCTGCCGCTTTTGCGATACCGAGTTCGTAGGGATAGGTGGCCCTGGCGGCGGCAGGTTTCGCTCAGCCGCGGCGCTGGCCGAGGCGGTCCGGCGCCAGTGGCCACAGAAATCTGGCTTCGATCCGTTCGTCGTGCTCACCGGCGGGGAGGCCCCTACTTCAGGTCGACGCGCCCCTTCTCGATGCACTTCATGCTGCGGCCTTCGAAGTCGCAGTCGAGACCAACGGTACCCTCGACGCTCCTCCCGGTGTGGACTGGATTTGTGTTAGTCCGAAGGCCGGGGCTACACTTCGCCTGCGAGCAGGCGACGAGCTGAAGCTTGTCTATCCACAAAACGGCTTTGATCCCGCCTCTCTGGAGTCACTCGACTTCGAGCACTTCCTGTTGCAACCGATGGATGGCCCCGAGCTAGACGCAAACACCGCTGCGGTCGCCGAGTACTGTGCCAACCATCCACGCTGGCAGGTCAGTCTGCAAACCCACAAGCTGATCGGGATTCCATGAGCTATGAGCTGATGCGTACCTACCGCTTCGAGGCTGCTCATTGGCTGCCCAAGGCGCCCGAAGGGCATCCTTGCCGCACTATGCACGGTCACTCCTATGAGGTCGATATTCGAATAAGCGGCGAACTAGATCCGCAGCTTGGTTGGGTGCTTGACTTCGCTGCAATTGACAGCGTCGTCGATCCCCTCGTCAGCCAGCTAGATCATTGCTGCCTTAACGAAATCGACGGCCTTGAGAATCCCACGAGCGAGCTACTCGCCGAGTGGCTTTGGGCCAGGGTCAGCCTCGACCTCCCCGGCGTTGCCGCCATTGTGGTGCGCGAGACGAATAGTTCGGCCGCGACCTACTGCGGTCCGGCGTGATCGGTGTTCGACAGGGGTTCGCTGCGGGATCTAGAAAGAGGGTGCCCGTCCCCTGATCCCGCATCGCTGGCATTAGTCATGGCAGACCCCGAAGGCCTACCCACGAGACCTGCATGGCACCAAGTCTGGGTCGAGCGTGCGCCCGAATATCGGCGGGCAGTTCCGGCACTCGCTGCGAGCGGCGAGTGTGGCCTGCGCCGTGAGTTGGTCTTCTGCCTACTGGGCGGCCACGGGGTGACCTTCGAGCTCGCGCTGTCGGCGACCGACGTGGTGATGGCACTGTGCCCCTTTGAGCCGCTCTGGACTTCGACCGAACTCGAGAGCGCGTTGCGCGAGGAACTTTCCAAGCCCCAATTCGATCCCCGGTGTAAGAATGGCTCTCTACGTCGTTATCGCTATCCGAACCGCAAGGCCGGCCTGTTGCTTGAGGCGCGAGATTGGGTTTTGGAGAATGGAGGGCTCTCGCGGAGGCTTGCGGCGATCGACTGTGAATACAAGCGGCGAGAATGGCTCTGCGACTGCCCGGGAATCGGCCCCAAGTCAGCGAGTTGGCTCTTGCGCAACACGGGCTACGCCGACCGGCTCGCCATCCTCGACGTGCACATCCTGCGAGCTATGCAGGAAGCCGGGCGCTTGCCTGTAACACGGCTCCCGCGCGACTACAAGTTGATCGAGGCCAACTTCCTAGCCTGGTGCGACGACCTTGAGGCCCCTGCCTCAGCCTTGGATCTCTTTCTTTGGGAATGGCAACGAGGTGACCTGGGTGCTTGCCCACCGTCGGTCTCTAAACAACGAGGTGGCGTAGCCGCTCGCGAGGCACGAGCAGGGTGAGCAGCTCGAAGATCTTCTCGCCAAAGTCGCCAGCTTCCGCGAGGCGAGTATGGCGAATCTTCTCGTCGTGGAAAGTCTCGAGCACTTCGGGTCGCGGCTGCTGGACTTGATCGAGGAAGGCGTCGTAGGTCGACAGCAGGGTTTCGATGCACGCGTCGGCCTCTTTGTTTCCGACGCCGCGTAGGCTTTCAAAGCGCTCGCGGGGCGTGAGAGCACAGAGTTCGCGTACTCGTTTTGGCTCGACCGGTGGCTCTTCGCTCGCGAGGTGGAGGACCATGGAGAAGCAGGTAGCCAGGCGGCTTACCTTCAGCTTGTAGTTCTTCAATGCACTTCGCGCCTTAGCATCGCTTTGTTCGTCCTCGGGAAGCTTGCGGATTTCATAGCGATCATGCTCGTAGTTCAGCGTTAGCGTTCGCCAAAATCGCAGGATGTCGTTAATGAGGAAAGTTGGTCGAAATTGTTCTCTATGATCCTCAAAGTCCCGGTAGTAGAATCCCACTACCGCGAGCAAAATCTGCTCGTAGCGCTCAGCCCCGTAGACAGGCCGGCTCTCGAGCAAGAGCAGCATCCGAGCCGTGAACGCGTTTAGGCTGTCATCGTCTGGGCTACCGAGCACTTCCTCCATGTGATCCAGGTAGTGCACGTCGAGGTAGCGTCCGTCTTCTGAAAACTCCGGGAAGCCCATTTCTTGTGTCGCGTCGATCAGGCAAGACGAGAGCTGGATCAATGTCAGATTGGGAAGCCGTTGCACAAGAGGGTGCCCCTCGTAGAGGAAGAAGATGTCGATGTCCGATTCCTTGCCCGCCTCAAGCCGTCCATACGAGCCCGTTGCGTAGATGCAGAGCGGCTCATTGCGCAGAAGATCCTCGACTGGCGCCAGGCGGGAGCCAAGCTCTTCAAGGCGGGCGCGCGAGTACTCGGCTCGGCTCATCGCGCCCTACGGTAGCCGGAATGGCGGGACGCCGGCAGCGATGACTAAGATGGCTCAGTGCGCGATCCTCGGCCAGACCTCTTCATCTCTGCCGACATCGAGACGGACGGCCCGATACCCGGCGAGTACTCGATGCTTTCGTTTGGCCTTTGCTTGGCTGGCCGTTTCGACGGCCGCCGATTTGAGCGTTGCGATCAGGATCGAGAGAGCCTCTTCTATCGGGAGCTGAAGCCGGTCGCTAAGAGCTTCGAAGCCGAGGCACTTGCCGTCAATGGTCTCGACCGTGATCGTCTTACGCGGGAGGGAGATGATCCAAAGAAAGCGATGCGAGACGCTGATCGCTGGGTGCGGAGGCACGCGGGTGACGCGCGTGCTGTGCTTGTGGCCTATCCGGTGGCCTTCGATTGGGCCTTCCTCTACTGGTATTTCGTCCAATACGCAGGTGATTCCCCATTCGGCTTTTCCTCGTGTCTCGATATCCGCACCCTCTATCAGGCAAGGGCTCTGACTCCTTTCGATAGCTCATCCCAGCGCTCAATGCCGCATTGGCTTTTGCCAAAGCGCGATCACACTCACAATGCGGCAGATGATGCGCTTGAGCAGGCCGAGTTGTTCAGCAATATCTTCGAATGGGCCTTGAAGGGTGGAGGGCCGAAGGAGCCCGCTTGGCCTACGGATCGCGTTGCACCCAATTGGATGGACCCTGCTGAGATTCCCCTGCCCCTTCCAACACCGGGGGTTCTCGGGACCAGTATGCGTCGTCGTCAGCGCATCCGGTAAGCGCTTGCAAGGAGACGCGGACTGTCAAGTCTCATATCTGTCTCAGAATCCCCGCAAACGGCTCTGTAGAGCGGCGGCTGGGCGTTCTACGAAACCGAAGGTCACAGGTTCGAATCCTGTCAGGCGCGTTCGCTCACTTGGAAATCGTCGTGCGCTCGCTGCGCTGCCGATAGCTCACTCGCAGCCGAGGCCATCTCCGTCGGCATCGAGGCCGTGAGGGTCCGAGCTGTACACCGCTACTGACCCCGCTGATTTCGCCACAGTCGAGGTCCGGTGGATATGGCGGCGCGCAGCCGGAGTAGTTGGGATCGCATTCGGAGCCCGTTTCTTCGACGGGTTCTTCGATCGCCTGGACTTCTGTCTCGGCTTCGGCGGCCGCTGTTGCGCGAGCACGCCGGGCGCGGGCTTGTGCCAGCTTTTTCGCGCGGATTGCCAGCCTGGCTCGCTGTCGTTCAGCTCTGACCTGAACCTGTTGGCGTTCGAGCTTTTCCTGCAGACGATCGACCTGTTCAATTTGCTGCCCGCTTGAGGTGTCTTTGTCGGCGCCTTCCTCTCCTGTGGTCATCCCAATGATGAGAAGTACCGCGAAGATCGGGATTCCCCACTGTGCCCATGTGGGGAGCCGTCGGTACGCCTTGACGAATCCTTCACTCTGCCTCCTGCGGGTTTGCTCAGTCCACTGCTCGCCGTCCCAGTAGCGGTCCTGCGCAGGATCGCGGGGATCGGGATACCAACCTGCCGGCGCAGCCACGGCGGAATACTACTCAGTACCGATATAGGTGCGACTAGTGCGCTGCTCTCGCCGTTTGCCGGGTTCTCGGCAGGTGAACGGCCTCATAAATACGAGATCGTACCTTGATTATACCTCGCCGTCCCATATACAGTGGTTGCGATGCGGATCTTGAGGACGCTGATCGCGCTTTGCGGGTTGGTTGCTGTTCTGATGGTCCCGGCCAGCGCTGCGGCGGATATGGGGCCGGGTGGCTTTCCTTGGGAACTTCCGTCTGGTGATCTCCCTGATGCGTGCACATTCGAAGAGGGAGATATGGGGCATTACATCGTCGTCCTGCATGACTGGGTCGAAGACCCGGCGGTTGTCGCGCATGATCAGGTCCAGCGCTATGGGGGCAATCTGGGCTTTGTCTACACGTCCGCGCTGAAGGGGTATTCCGCCGAATATCTGCCTAAGTCAGCGCAAGTCCTTCAAGCAGAGCCCACGGTGCGATATGTCTCGGTCGACCAACTGATCTGGATGGACGAATCGTCCGGTTTCATCCAGTGGCTCTCGTGCCCGTTGGCCCCTCCGCTGGGCCCGCCGCCGGAGGAGCCAATACCGCCCTCTGAAGCACCGGAACTGCCAGAAGAAGAACCCGAACAGGAACCGGAACTGCCAGAAGAACCAGAACAGCCGGAAGAAGAACCCGAACAGCCGGAAGAACCGGAACTATCGGAGGAGGAACCTGAACCGCTGGAGGAACCTAGCGACCCTGGACCGACGATCGAAGCCTCGCCGGAATCATCGCCGTCTAACGACGGGGGCGTTCAGCCCAGTGGCCCTGTGCCTCCCTCCACGAGCGGCTTGCCTGGAGCGAAGGCAAAAGCTCCGGTGAGGCGCTGCCGCAGGGGGAAGAAGAACGGCGCTAAGAAGCAGAGCGCCCGCTGCGCCCGGAAAAAAGCTCACGCCAAGCGCGTTACCGCCCTCCGCTAACGGCCCGCTTGGATCACGGAAGCGACGGGTCGATCAGGATCTTGGCGTGCTTCTCGGGATCCTCGAGATCCGAGAAGGCGCCGGGGACGCCGGAGAGGCCGACCGTGCCGGTGATCATCGGCCTCGGGTCGACCTTGCCCTCGGCGAGCATGTGGAGGGTGTCGCGGAAGTCGAGGGGGGTGTAGCCGAGGACGAACCGGAGGTCGATCTCCTTGTTGATCGCCATCGCCGGCGTGAACGAGTCGGCCCCGACGCAGACGCCGACGACGACGACCCGGGAGAAGAGCGGAGCGGAGTCGACTATCTGCGCGATCACGCCCGGAACGCCCACGCACTCGAAGACCACCGGGCGCTTCGGCGCGAGGCCGAGCTTCTCTCCCAAACGCCAGGCGTGCCACCAGCCGAACGGCAGGCGGTCGAGTTTCTCCAGCGTGCCGATCGCGAGGTCGAAGGCGTCCGGTGCGCTTGTCAGCCAGCCGGGGTCGCCCGTCGGCTCGTAGGGGGAGTCCCGCGATGGATCGACGATGACATCGGCTCCACAGAGCTCCGCAAGCGCCCGCCGTCCGGGTGAGAAGTCGCTGGCCACGACGGTGCGAACGCCGGTCGCCTTCAGCATCAGGATCGTGCCGAGGCCGACGGGGCCGCAGCCGATCACGATCGCCACGTCTCGCTTGCCGACCTCGCCGCGGCGAACCGCGTGCAGGGCGACCGCCATCGGCTCGGTCAACGCCGCCACGGCGGAGTCCAGGCCGTTCGGCACCGGCATCATCATCGACTCCTGGACGAGCACCTGCTCCGCGTAGGCTCCGGGCGCGTGCTGGGAGAGGCCGGTGGTGTCGACTCCGTTCTCGCCGCGCAGCAGGGGAAGCGCGACGACCGGGGTGCCGCTGGCCAGGCCCTCCCGGCACTTCGGTCCGTATTCCGCGACGCGGCCGCTGAACTCGTGCCCGAAGACGAGCTGCTGGTCGGAGCGGCCGAAGCGGTCGTAGTTCAGCTTGAGAGCCAGATCCGCCCACTGGTCGATCCCGTGGCGGGCGTGCAGGTCCGATCCGCAGATCCCGCAACGGGTGACCTCGATCCGCACCTGGCCGGGCCCAGGCTTGGGCTCAGGGCGCTCGACCAAGTCGAGCTCGCCATGCTGGCAGGCAATCGCCCTCATTCGAGACCCACTCTATAGCCGGGGAGATGGCCCATAGAGGGGTTGTTTCATGTATCGAAACATGAAACAATGGGCGCCATGTTGAAGGGGCAAGACGTGGTTGTGCTGCTGAAGCTACTCGGCTCGGCCGAGCCGGCGCCCGTGCGTGACCTTGCGAGCGGGCTTGGCTTCGACGTTGCGGGCACGCATCGAGCGATACGGCGTCTGGGCGAAGCCGGCCTCTATTCGGCTGGGCGTCGGCGGGTCTACCAAGCGGAGGCTGCGGAGTTCCTGATTCACGCGGCCAAGTTCAGTTTTCCGCCAACGTGGGAATCCGAGGCGCGTGGAATCCCAACGTCGTGGGCCGCTGAGCCTTTGAAGGGAGACCTTGCGGAGTCCGCGGGGCTGCCGCCGGTGTGGCCTTACTCCAAAGGGAAGGTACGCGGTCTCGGGCTTGAGCCTCTTCATCCGATAGTTCCAAAAGCAGCGCTCGCTGACCCTGAGCTATGGCAGCGCCTAGCCCTGGTGGATGCGCTCCGAAGCAATGACAGCGCTCGCATTACGCAGCTCGCGGCGAAGCTCCTGAGGGAGAGGATTGGATCTTGAGCATTGCGATGCTCGAGCGCGCTGCGCGGGAGCTGGCGCCGTTCCTCGATGAGGTCGCTTTCGTGGGCGGCGCCACCATCGCACTCTGGATTACCGACCAGGCTGCGCCAGAGCTTCGGGTGACGAAGGACGTAGACGTTGTGGTTGAGGTTGCGACACGCGTCGCCTGGTACCGGTTCGAGGAACGCCTCCGTGCCCACGGGCTTCGCAATGACACATCGAGTCCGGTGATCTGCAGGTGGAGGGCTGGGAGTCCCGGCGACGAGCTGCTGATCGACCTGATGCCCGGCGACGCGACAATCCTCGGCTTTGAGAACCAATGGCAACGGCCCGCGCTAGATGATGCAAAGCCTCTCTTGCTGCCATCCGGCCAGGAGATACGCGCGATTTCACCGCCCTACCTGATTGCAACGAAGTTGGAGGCCTGGAACGGACGTGGAGGCGGCGACCATCTTCGCAGCCACGACCTCGAGGACATCATCACTCTCGTTGACGGGCGAGCCGAGGTCATTGGCGAAGTTAAAGACGCTCCCTCTGGGCTCCGTTCGTTCCTATCCCATGAGGTCGCGACCCTGCTTGACCAAACCCGCTTTCTGGACACGGTCGATGGGACTATTGTCGGATTCGGACGCGGCGGGTTGGGGAGTGGATCTGGTGATGAGGACCGGGTCGACGAAGTCGTCCTGCCGCGCCTCCGCGCACTCGCAGGCCAATAGACGATGATGCGTCTAGACGATTAAACGTTTAATCGTCTAGACGAAAAATCTGCTGATAGCCAGTTGCCGCTACGCAGCCACAGCCGCCCGCCGACGCTCCGACAGCACTGCGCGCGCCCCACCCGACGGCCGGACCGTGATGTTGCGCCGTCGCGCGACCTCGGGGCGCTCGCCGGCTGGCTGGACCGTAAGCGTGCTCAGGGCCTGACGCAGGACGATCTTCATCTCGAGCATCGCGAAGCTCGCTCCGAGGCAGCGGCGGCGGCCGCCGCCGAAGGGGATCCAGGTGTAGGTGCCCGGCGACTCGTCGAGGAAGCGCTCGGGGCGGAAGGCGAAGGGGTCGGGGTAGATGTCGGGGTCGTGGTGGAGGAGGTAGCCGTTGAGGACGAGGCTGCACCCGGTCGGATAGGCCCAGCCGCCGACCTCGATCGGCTTGACGACTAGGCGGGGCGCCACGTTCGGCAGCACCGGCCGGACCCGCAGCGTCTCCTGGATCGCTGCCGTGACGTAGGCGTCGTCATCGTCCTCGACCGCCTTGACCAGCCGTGTCAGCACCGCCGGGTCCCGCGCCAGGCGCTCGAAGGCCCAGGCCAGGGTCGTCGCGGTGGTCTCGTGGCCGGCGACGAGAAGCGTCATCAGCTCGTCGCGGATCTCCTGCTCGCTCATCGGCGAGCCGTCCTCGTGCCGGGCCTCGAGCAGCATCGCGAGCACGTCGTCGCGCTCGGTGCCCTCGCGGCGCCGCTCCGCGATCAGCTCGAAGATCAGCTCGTCGACTTCCCCCTGGGTGCGGACGAAGTGTGCGAACGGCCCGACCCGTTCGAGGATCCGCGCCGCAACGCCGTCCTTCGGCGGCGGCATCAGGCTGATCGGCCGGTCGCCGAACACGAGCATCTCCTGCAGCCGCCTCCGGATCGCGTCGAAGCGGGCACCGGGGTCGAGGCCGAAGACGGCGCGGAGGATGATCTTCAGGGTTAGGTCCTGCATGCGCGGGTGCAGCTCGACCGCCGTGTCCCGCGGCAGACCGGCCAGCTCCTCGGCAGTCACCTCCTCCATCAGTCCCGCGAGCCGCTCCATCCGCTCGCCGTGGAACGCCGGCAGCATCAGCTTGCGCTGCGCCATGTGCGGCCCTTCGTCGAGGAGGAGGACCGAGTTGGCTCCGACTATGGGTTCGAGGACACGCGCGCCCTGGCCCGGCTGCAGAACGTCGGGCGGGGCGGTGAAGACTTCCTTCACCTCGGCAGGTTCGGTCAGCATCACGAACGGGGGCGAGGCCGGCAGCCTGATCGTGAAGCGCTTGCCGTAGCGCTCGCGGCACTGCCGCAGGAACGCGAAAGGGCGCGTCCAGAACCCGACGCTCTGGATCAGGGATGGATAGGGGGGACCGGGCGGTAGGCCTGCTGGTCTCATCTCTGACGAGCGAGTATTTCAGACCGGTCGCCGATTCCCAACCCCTTTTTGAAGCGTTAACAGCCTGCGCTCCGAAACGGATAGGCTTGCTCCCATGCCAGTCAAACTTCATCGCTGTTCAGTCATGTGGGCCAAGATGGATGCTCACCCGTGCGCGCGGGTGCAGAAGGCGCTCGAGGAGCAGGGGGTCGAGTACGAGGTGGTCAAGGGACCGCTGCGGCCGGGGAAGCGCGAGGACTTGAAGCGGATCTCGGGCCAGAGCAAGTACCCGACGATCGAGTTCGAGGACGGCAGCTCCTACCGCGAAGAATCGAAGGACATGGCCGCGAAGATCCGCGCCGGCAAGCTCTTCGAGGGGCACGAGCCCCCAGCGCCCGCCGCCTGAAGTCGGACTCTGCGTCAAGTACCGTGTTTCCCGCCTAGCGCCGCCCGCCCGGCCGAGCGGCGGCCGCTAGACCTCGAGCCAGGTGCCTTTCGGGCCCAGGTTGTGGATCGGCGTCTTGCCGATCTTGCTCTTGCATCCCCATGACTCGTGGATGTGACCGCAGACTGCCAGGCGTGGCTCCTTTTCCTCGATCGTGCGCAGCAGCGCGTGGCTGCCGAAATGATCGCCGGTGCGGTTGGCGTCGCAGTGGCCGTACGGGGGCGAGTGCAGGACGAGGACGGCGTCTCGCGGGCAGAGAGTGAGCATCACCGCAGCCTTCTCTTCGTCTAGGTCGAAGCTCCACTCCCATGGCGTCACCGGGACGCCGGCACCGAGCCCGAAGAACTCGACGCCCCCGATCGTCATCACTCCGCCGTGCAGGACGGTGGCGGCATTCCAGCCGGCGGTGGCCTCGCGCAGGGCGTCGTCGGTCTCGTTGTTGCCGGGAACCAGGACGGTCGGCGCTTCGATCGCGGAGAGCGCCTCGATCGTCTCCTCCAGGCCCTCGTGGATCGAGGCGAAGTCGCCGGCGCCGATCACCACGTCGGCCTTCTCGGACATCTTGACCAGCCGCTCCGCCCGTTTCAGGTCGCGGTGCAGGTCGCTGAAGGCAAGAAGCTTCACGCGGGCAACCTAACGGTTTCGATAACCTCGCCCGCGCTCATGCCTGACGTCTTCTGGATCGGCTTCGGCCTCGCCGCCTTCATCTTCCTCGTCGGCGTCTTCGCCGGTGCCCGCTCGAGCACCACCGGCCTCCGCACCGGCGCCGCGATGGGTGCCTACCTCGGCGTGATGCTGGCCTTCCCGCTGCTGGCCATCGGTCTGGCAGCCAGCTAGCCCTTCCCGCTTCGCAACTAGCCGGCCCCTTCCGGGTTCTAAATCTCCGCAGGGTGGGTAGCCGGGTTTTCCCCACTATTCATGACAGCAATGAGTAGTTATCATGACAATAAGGGGAAGGGGAAATGCATGGGAACGAAGGGGAACTATGGGCCAGACTGAGATGACAGTCCCCAGTATCGAGCTTTACGACGGAATCGAGATACCGCAGCTTGGCTTCGGTGTCTTCCAGGTTCCGCCCGAGGAAACCCAGGGTGCTGTCGAGCTGGCGCTCGAGGCCGGCTACCGGCACATCGACACCGCCGCCGCCTACCGTAACGAGAAGGGAGTTGGGAGGGCCCTTGCCGCTTCGGGGTTGCCCCGGGAGGACTACTTCGTCACGACCAAGCTCTGGAACTCGCAGCAGGGCCATGACTCGACCCTGGCCGCGTTCGAGGCGAGCCTCGAACGGCTGGGGCTCGATCACGTCGACCTCTACCTGATCCACTGGCCGGTCCCGACCGAAGGGCTGTTCGTCGAGACCTGGCGCGCTTTCGAACAGATTCACAGGGAGGAGGCGGCGCGCACGATCGGGGTCTCCAACTTCCGAATCGAGGATCTCGAATTGCTGATGCGGGAGACGGAGGTGCGGCCGACGGTGAATCAAGTTGAGCTGCACCCGCGTTTACAGCAGACCAACCTGCGCGCCTGGCACTCGGAGCACGGCATCGCCACCGAGGCTTGGAGCCCGCTGGCGCAAGGCGAGCTTCTCGACGACGAGGCAATCGTCCGCCTCGCCGAGGATCGCGGCAAGACGCCAGCTCAGGTGATCCTTCGCTGGCATCTGCAGCTTGGCAACGTCGTCATCCCCAAGTCGGTGACGCCGTCGCGGATCCACGAGAACATCGACATCTTCGATTTCGAGCTATCCGACGAGGAGATGGCAACGATCGAAGGTCTCAACGGCGGCAGCCGGATCGGCCCCGATCCGGCCACTTTCGTCGCGCCTTAGGGAGGGGATCGGAGGGTCTTCGGGGGTCCCTCCCCAGGAACTCCCGCGAAGCGGCCTGGGGAGGGACCCCCGAAGGCCCGGCGTTCCTTTGCGGGTGACTTAACGTTTTCAAAGCATTACTTAGGCGTACCGGTCTAACCTACGTCGCCTTGCTCTCAAGAATCTCTGAGCTGCGATGACCGAGCTGGCGCAGAACCTGATCGATGCGCTCGCGCTCGGCAGCCTCTACGCGCTGATCGCACTCGGGGTCACGGTGATCTACACCGTGATGGGAATGATGAACTTCGCCCACGGGGAGTTCATCATGCTCTCCGCCTACGCCCTCTACGTGCTAGCCGGGTTGCCCTTCGCCGCCGCTTTGGCCGGGGCGCTGGTGACCGGGGTCCTGATCGCGATCGCCGCCGAGCGGGTCGCCTTCCGGCCGGTTCGCAACGCGGACCTGTCCGCGCAGCTCGTCACCTCGCTGGCGGTGGCGACGATCCTGCAAAGCGTCGTCACCGGTGCGGTGAACGCCCGCCCGCAGTCGGTCGCGACCCCTGCCGCGATCAGCGGGTCGACTGAGCTCGGGGCCGTCTCGGTGCCCAATCTGGAGTTCCTCACCCTCGGCCTGACGGCGGTCGTCCTCGCCGGCCTCGGCTGGCTGTTCTACCGGACCCGCACCGGGCTGGCGATGCGTGCGGCGGCGGAGAACTTCGAGATGGCGCGCCTGCTCGGGGTGCGCGCGGACCGGGTGATCGCGCTCTCCTTCGCGATAAGCGGCGCCCTTGCCGCGGCGGTCGGTGTGCTCCTGGTGATGCAGACCGGGCAGGTCTCGCCGACGATGGGCCTGACGCCGGTGCTGATCGGCTTCGTCGCGGTGGTGATCGGCGGCTTCGGAAGGATGGTCGGCGCGGTGCTCGGCGGCCTGCTGCTCGGCATCGCCTCCTCCCTGCTCGGAGCCTACCTGCCGGGGGATCTTCTGCCTTTCCGCGACGCGATCGTCTTCAGCCTGCCGGTCGCGATCCTGATCTTCAGGCCGCGGGGCCTGCTTGGCGCCGCAACCGGCGAGGCACGGGTATGAGCGGCATACGGTTGCGCTCGCGCTCCTCGCTTGCCGTCTCGCTGCTGGTTCCGCTCGCGCTGGTCGCGCTCACTGTGGCGATCGGCGCCAGCGGCACGCCCGCCCTACAGGGCACCGTGACGATGATCCTCTGCAACCTGATCATCGTCCTCGGCCTGCAGGTCTTCATCGGCAACAGCGGGGTCTACTCCTTCGGGCAGCTCGGCTTCGCAAGCGCCGGCGCTTACGTGGCGGCGCTGCTCACCCTGCCGGCCGCCTTCGCCGCGCTTCAGACACCCGGACTCCCCGACCTGATCGCCTCGGCCCAGCTCGGCCCGCTGCTCTCGACCCTGATCGCCGCCGCGGTCTGCGGCCTGCTGGCGGCGGCGGTCGGCTTGCCGCTGATGCGGACCTCCACCTTGGCGATCCCGATCTCGACCTTCGCCTTCCTGATCGTCGTCTACAACGTGCTCGCCAACTGGGACGCTGTCAGCGGTGGGAGCAGCGGGCTGGTCAGCGTGCCGAGGACGACCAGCATCGAGTCCGCCGGCCTCTGGGCGGCCGTGGCCGTCGTCGTGGCGCTCGCCTTCAAATGGTCGGCGCGGGGCTATCGCCTGCAGGCGACCCGCGAGGATGAGGTGGCCGCCAGCTCGCTCGGGATCAGCGTCATGGGGGAGCGCCTGATCGCGTTCTCGCTCAGCGGGTTGCTGTGCGGGATCGGCGGCGCGCTGGCGGTGCACCAGTCGGGTGTTCTCAACCCGGCCACCTTCTACTTCGCCGCGACGGTGACGACGGTGACCATGCTGGTGCTCGGCGGCGCCCGCAGTGTCTTCGGGGCGGTATTGGGGACGATCGCGGTGGCGAGCGTGAACGAGGTGTTGCGGGGTGTCGAAGACGGCGCTCATCTCCTCGGTGTCCTCTCGATCGACCAGACGCCGGGGCTGACGGCGATCGGGGTGGGCCTGATCCTGCTGGCGACGATGATCGCGATGCCGAATGGGCTCACCGGCGGCCGCGAGGCGGGTGAGCTGACCTGGCTCGGTCGCCTGCTGGGCCGGCACCGACCCCGAGATCGAACGGCGGTGTCACCGCTGGCCGGCGCGAACGGTGCCGTCGAGGTGGTGAAGGCCGAGCGCGCCCGCGACGGCTCGCTCCGTGCCGAGGGAATCTCGGTGGCGTTCGGGGGCCTGCAGGTACTGAGGGGTGTCGACCTGAAGCTGCCGCGCGGCGAGGCATTGGGGTTGATCGGGCCGAACGGCGCCGGAAAGACGACGCTCGTCAACGTCCTCAGCGGTTTCCTGGCACCCGACGCGGGAACGGTCACGCTGGACGGCGCCGAGGTCGCCGGTCGCTCCCCGGCCCGCCTCGCCCGCGCCGGTCTGAGTCGGACGTTCCAGGCTGCCCTTCCCTTCCCGCACCTGAGCGGCCTGGAGAGCGTCGCCGTCGGTGCGATGGGAGTCGGCGTAGGCAGGCGAGACGCCGTCGCGGTCGCCGCCGACGTCCTGGCACGTCTCGGCATGCGCGAGAAGGCGATGCTTCCGGCGGGCTCGCTGCCGCCGGCGAGCCAGCGCCTGCTGGGGGTCGCCCGCGCCCTCGCCACCGGGCCCCGCTACCTGCTGCTCGACGAGCCCGCCGCCGGGCTGAGCGAAGTCGAGGGTGAGGAACTGGTTGCGATCCTGCGGGGCGTGCTCGAGGACTTCGGCTGCGGGATCCTCCTGATCGAGCACGAGATGAGCGTGGTGATGAGCCTCTGCCCGCGGGTGCAGGTGATCGACGACGGAGTCACGCTGCGGATCGGCTCACCGGCGAAGATCCAGGTCGATCCGGCCGTGGTCGAGGCCTACCTGGGCAGCTCCTACCTGGCGGCGGCAAGTGCTTGAGCTGCGCGAGATCAAGGTCGCCTACGGTGGCGTCGAGGTCGTGCACGGCGTCGATCTCAGCCTCGCCGAAGGAGAAGTCGTGGGAATGATCGGGCCGAACGGAGCCGGCAAGAGCTCTGTGCTGCGAGCGGTCTGCGGCTTGACGCGACCGAGCTCAGGGGAGGTGCTGTTCGAGGGCTGCGTCGTCAACGGGATGGCGCCGGAGCAGATCGCTCGGCTCGGGCTTGCGCTCGTCCCCGAGGGACGCCACGTCTTCAGGACGCTGACGGTGGCGGAGAACCTGCAGATGGGCCGGCGCGGCAACGGCGAGAGCGCCGCGATGGAGCGGACGCTGGAGCGCTTCCCGATCCTTCGCGCGCGAGCCTCGGAGCACGCCGACCGCCTCTCGGGTGGCGAGCAGCAACAGCTGGCCATCGCCCGCGCGCTGCTCGGCCGGCCGAGGCTGCTGATCCTCGACGAGCCGTCGTTCGGGCTGGCGCCGAAGGCGATCGACCTGATCTACGAGCTGCTGGAGGGCCTGCGCGAGGAAGGGACGACGATGTTGCTGGTCGAGCAGAACGCGGCGCGGACGGTCGACTTCTGCAACCGCTGCCTGGTGCTCGGCGGCGGCAGGGTCCGCGCCCAGGGCGGGCGCGAGGAGCTGCGGGGTGATTCCAGCCTGCTGCGCGCCTACATGGGAGGGCAGCGGTGAGCGAAATGACCAGGACCGGAGGAAGACGATGAACGAGCACCCGAGCGAAGAGCACCGGAATCGAGCCCCCAGCAGCGAGGAGGTCTCACGAGCGCTGCGGCGCTGTTGGCAGCCGGTGGCCAGGGTTCAGGACCTGGGGAGCGGCCCGCGACGCGTCGTCCTCCTCGGCGAGGCCCTCGCGGTATTTCTGACCGAGAGCGGGACGCCGGCGGTCGTCTCGGACCGCTGCGCCCACCGGGGAGCTTCGCTTTCGATGGGCGAGGTGAAGGGGGAGGGGATCCAGTGTCCCTACCACGGCTGGGAGTGGGACGGCGGTGATGGGGCCTGCGTGCGGATCCCCTCGCTGGCCAACCAGGATCAGATCCCGCCGCGCGCCCGGATCCCGGCCTTTCCGGTGCGGGAAGAGTGGGGGCTGGTCTGGACGGCACTGGAGGAGCCGCTCGGCGAGCCGCCGACCGTGCCCTGGTTCGAGCCCGCCCCAGGGCGGTGGAAGCACGGAACGCCGTTCGAGCTGCCGGTGGGCCTGGGGGTGATGATCGAGAACTTCCGCGACGTCGCCCACTTTGCCTTCGTGCACAGGGACACCCTCGGCCCGGTTCCCGAGGTCGTCGAGCCGCTACCGGTCGAACGCGACGGGCTCGAGGTGAAGATGAGCCGCGAGACGGGGATCGACCCTGGCGGGGACGGGACGTGGGACACCTTTCGCGAAGGCCACAGCCACGTGATCGCGCCCAACTTCACGTCGATCCGGATGGTCATGGCGAAAGGCGAGCGCTGGCTGCTGCACGCGGCGCGCGCGATCAGCGCCACCGAGTCCGTGCACTACTGGGCCGAGGGCCTGAGCGACGACTTCGACGAGCTCTCGCTCGACGAGGCGATCGAGTCCGAGGAGCGGCTCTACGCCGAGGACCGAGCGGTGTCGGCGGCGGTCGAGCCCCCGGAGCTGCCGCTGGCGCTCGATGCCGACGTCAACACGTTGGCCGATCGCTTCACCCTCGCCTACCGCGAGGCCTTCTCCGAGTTCGTGCAGGCGGCGCTGCTCGGGCGCGCCGCTCATTCCAGTTCGAAGGCGAGCTGAGTGGTGTCGGTGCGCCAGATCAGGCGGGCGAACTCGAGCGGGCACTCCTGCTTGGCTCCGTTGGTCCGACCGAACTGGACGAAGCGCCCGATCAGGGCCGGGCTGCCCGCTGTGGAGCCCACCTGGGACGCCGACCACCCGCTGAGGAAGGTGTGCTCGACCAAGACGGTGCTCCGGGTGAGCTCCAGCTTGCCGGGTCGAGGGGGGTTGGCGCCGTTTGCGAGCGCGTCGGCGATGGGGAGAAGCCATGGAAGGCGGGAGATCGAGGAGTAGGAGTCGACGACGAAGGCCGATGGCTCGCCGATGTCGACGACCGCCGTCACCTGCGCGATCTCGGCTCGCGATTCACCCAGCTCGAGGAACTGGGACACCGTCCGATCGGGAGTGCGTTTGCGGACGCTGGCCACGGACACCGAGTGGTCGCGATCGCCGCTTGCCCACAATTTCACCAGGCCGGTCGCCTCGACTTGGGCGCGAGGCGCGGCGACAAAGGCCCCTGAGCCTTTGACCCGGAAGATCGTGCCGTCGCCGACGAGGAGGTCGAGCGCCGGCCGGATCACCGCGCGGGAGACTTCGAACTCTTCCTCCAGCTCGCGCTCCGTGGCAAAGCGCGCGCCGGGCTCCCAGGTTCCAAGCTCCAGCATCCGGTGCAGCTCCGCACCGAGCTGGAAGTAGAGCGGTACCTCACTGTCTCGGTCTAGCTTGCGACTACCGGCAAGGGGAATGTCGGATGACTGCCTTGGCCGGCCCCGAACCGGTTGAGTGGGCTTGGCCATTTGAGCACTGAGGATACCTTTACATAGCCGTCACACGCGACGGATGGGGTCAGGTCCCCCCGCGTGATCCCTAACCCTGGTATTCGGGAACGAAGCGCGGCGTGATCTTGGTGAGCAGCTTCGGCTCGCCGTTCGCGTACACGTATATCGGCCAGTTGCCGTTCGCGTAGTGGAAGTCCTCGGTGTAGGAGATCTTGCCGAGGATGGTCTGGTGGGGCCTCGCCTCCAGCGCGTCGGCGAGCGCGTCCCCGTCGATGCTGCCCGTCTCTTCGATCGCTTGGACAATCAGCTGACCGCCGGCGTAGGCCGAGAGCAGGACGCTGGAGACGTCGGTTTCGACCCCTGTCTTTTCCAGCTTTTGGAACAGCTTCGCCGCCGCCTCGTTGGGTGGGTCGTAGGACGAGCCGTTGGTGGCGACGTAGATGTCCTCGGTGTTGGTGATGCCCTTCAGCCAGTAGGTGCCGTCGAACGAGCCGGTGGCAACGATCGGCAGGTCGACGGCGGCGTCGCGGACCTGCTTCACCGCTGCCGCGCCGCCCGGCGGGTACGAGCACATCACAACCGAGTCGGCGTTGGATTTCTTCAGCTGGTTGACCTGGCTTGCGATCGACTCGTCTTCGTTCTTGAAGTCGACGGAGCCCGAGATCGAGCCGCCAAGGCGCTCCCAGGCCTGCTGAAAGCCATCGCAGTAGGCCTTGCCATAGATGATCGCCGTGTCGCGGAAGAGGAACGGGCGCTCGAGCCCCTTTTCGTGCATGAAGGTGGCGTCGGCGCTCGCCTCGCTGAGCACGCTGGGGTAGGCGCTGAAGGAGAGCCGGCCGGTGGTCGGCGGGCCGTAGCCGGGTTCGTTGGCGGAGAGGCTGAAGTTGAGCGCGTTGTTTTCTTCGGCCACCGGGGCCCCCGCGGAGGCGGTGAGCGACTCGCTGCTGAAGAACAGCATGTCGGCTCCCCTTTCGATCGCCTGCTGGGCGGCGATCGGGGCCTGCTGGGGGTCGGAGCGGTTGTCGACCTGGATGACCTCGAGCTTGCTGCCGTCGATGCCGCCCTGTGCGTTGACTTCGTCGACGAGCTGTTCGACCGCGGAGATGCTGGCGTCGTACGGGGCGAGCCAGCCGCTCTTGGCGATCGCGGCGCCGATCGTGATCGTCTCCGGCAAGCCGGCGGAGGCGGAGGACTCGGCGGAATCGCCCTCGCTGCCGCAACCAGCCAGGGAGAGGGCCAGTGTGAAGGCTAGGGAGAGCCAACAACAGAGACGAAATACTTTGGGCACTATTGCCAACCACATTACTCTTACTGTCTAAATTCGGTACGCCCGGTTACTCCGCGCTCAAGAGCCTGTTCTAAGGAATTTCGCTGGCGGGCCGGAAGTACGCCATATGGCGAAGAATCGGCCCATTGACACGCAACGACGCCTGCGACATGCCAATGCGGTTGCGGCCACCGCTTTCCTGATCGGCGGGTCGTTGTTCGCGATCGGCGCGGCACTGGCGCAGGCGGGTGTCGAGGCGACCGTCTGCGCGACGGTCTACCTGGTCGGCGGGGTCTTCTTCAGCGCCGGTGGCTACACCTCGGTCGTGCAGGTGGTCAACGAGCCCGAAGGGGGAATGGGGGCCGAGCCGCCGGAAGGCCGCTGGCGCTGGTGGTCGCGCGAGCCGCGGCGACTGCAGTGGCTGAGCGCGGTCGTACTCTTCACCGGCACGCTGGTCTTCGCGATCAACCTCGTCGACTCGTTCATCGAGGGCCTCAGCCCGGCCGGGGAGGACCGGCTCGTATGGGGCCCGGACATGGTCGGCTGCGCGCTCTTCCTCGTCTCCGGCCACCTGGCGATGGTCGGCATCGGCGGTGGCTGGCGCTTCTGGGTCCGCCGCGACCTCGGCTGGTGGATCGTCGCCGTCAACCAGCTGGGCTCGATCCTCTTCATGGTCTCCGCGGTCGCCTCCTTCGTACGCCCGTCGAGCGGCGATGCGCTCGCGATCGGCATCGCCAACTGGGGAACCCTCACCGGCGCCCTCTGCTTCGCAATCGCCGGCCTGATGCAGGAGTTCGAGCACCCACTGGGCCCGCGCCGGCGTCGCGACTGAAGCCGTTTTGCGGGTGAGGGTTGGGGGAGCCAGGCTCCCTCTCAACACGTCTCCCAATTACGCCAGAGTCGCGAAGCCGGCGCCATAGTCCCCAAGCTTTAAAGAGCTTGGGGTGGCCGAGACGACACCTCGAATCGTGGAGCTTTCGAAGCTTGTGGTGTTTCGAGAGGGGATGACGGTGCCCTCCCCAAAACACTCAAGCGAGGCTCCCGCCGAGCGTTTTGGGGAGGGCACCGTCATCCTCACCCAGCCAACCCAACCTAGGCCTCAGGTTCCGCTCAGGTCACGAGCCCGGACCTTCCCGGTCGCCGTGCGAGGGATCTCCTCGACGAAGAGGATGTCGCGAGGGACCTGGAAGCGGGGCAGGCTCTGCTTGACGTGGAGGCGCAGCTCCTCGGCGGAAGGCGCTGCTGCGGTGGCCGGTACGACGTAGGCGCGCAGGCGCTGGCCGAACTCCTCGTCCTCGACGCCCACCACGGCGACGTCGGCGACCGCGGCGTGGCGCCCAAGCACGTCGGCGACCTCCTGCGGGAAGACGTTCTCCCCGCCGGAGACGATCATGTCGTCCTCGCGGCCGTCGATCAGCAGCAGGCCGTTGGGGTCGATGTGGCCGAGGTCTCCGGTGTTCATCAGGCCGCCCACCGTCTCCTTCGGCTTGTCGTCTCCCGAGTAGCCCTCGAATACGAGCCTGCCGCCGATGAAGACGTGTCCGATCTCGCCCTGCGCCGCCTCGTGCCGCTCGGCGTCGAGGATCTTCAGTGTCGTTCCGAACGGGGGCCGGCCGACGGTGCCGGGTGCCGCTCGCAGGTCGGCCGGGCCCGCGATCGCGCCGAAGCCGGTCTCGGTCGAGCCGTAGAGGTTGTAGAGGACGTCGCCGAAGGCGTCCATGACCCCGGTCGAGGTGGAGGCGGAGAGCGCCGAGGCGCCGGAGACGACGGCCTCCAGCGAGGACGTGTCGTGGCGCATGCCCGCCTCGGGCAGGCAGCGGAGGATCCGGTCAAGCATCGCCGGCACGGCGAGCAGGGTCCTCACCCCGTGGGCGTCGATCGCGGCCAGGGTCGCCTCGGCGTCGAACCGGCGCCGGGTGAGCACCGTCGAGCCCAGCAGGAGGCCGAGTGAGAGGCCGGCGAAGCCGAACCCGTGGAAGAAGGGGGGCGCGACGAAGATCGGCTCCCCGGAGCGCAGCGGGATGTTTGAGAGCAGCGTCGTCACCGGTCCGATCGCGTCCCCCAGCTGGGGGGTCCGTGGGGCCGCCTTGGGCACGCCGGTCGTCCCTGAGGTGAGCATCACCAGGCGACCGCCGGCGGCGAGCCTGCCGAGGTCCGCCGCGGGGCCGGCGGCGAGCGAGTCGAGCGTCGGCCCCGCCGTGCCCGCGCCCGGCCAGGCGTCGACCCGGGCGCCGCTGAACCCCGCCATCTCGACGGTCTCGGCGAACTCGCCGTCGTGGACGAGTGCGCGCGGGCGCTCGCGCTCGAGCACCTTGGCGAGCTGCGGGGCGGGGAAGTCGGTGCCGAGCAGGAGCAGGTCAGCGCCGAGGCGGGAGCCGGCGACGAGCGCTTCGATGAAGCCCCGGTGGTTGCGGCACATGACGGCGATGCCGTCACCCGCCCCGACCCCGACCTCGCGCCGCATGCCCGCGGCGATCGCCGCCCCCCGGCGGTCGAGCTCGGCGAAGCTGACCTCGCCCCCGTCGTCGGCGATCGCCGCTCGCTCGGGGAAGCGAGCCGCGCCGAGCGCGACCAGCGCCGCCGGGCCGGGACCCATCCGCAGCGCCCCGGCCAGCGCGGGAAAACGAGACGGGGGAACGGGCCCGAGCACGCCGGCGCCGCGCAGCGCTCCCATCGCCCGCAGCCCCAGGCGGGCATTGAAGATCAGGTCCGAGCCCTCAGAGCCGCCTCCGGTCGCCCCGCCTCCTCCCGAGCCAGGGGACCCTCCCCGAGCGGCGTCGGTGTCGCCGGTGACCCGGTAGAGCAGCCCGGTCGTCGCCTCCCACGGCCCCCGCCCCGCGGTCGTCGCGACGTCGGCGACTCCCGACCACCAGGGGCCGATCGAGCGCGGCCGGCGCACGATCGCCCGGCAGATCGTCCCGGCCCCCTGTTCGGGAGTCTGGCCGGGGACGTGGCGGTAGATCGGGGTCGGTGCGCTCATCCGGGTGTGGATGAGCGCCATGTAGACGGAGGTCGCGGTGACCCCGTCCGCGCGCAGCTCCGGCGCCGCGCTGCGCAGCCAGATGTCGAAGGCGCTCTTGGAGGCTTGGTAGGCGCCCCAGCGAGGCCCCGGCGCGAGCCGGGCGCCGATCGTCGAGACGCTGACGATGTGGCCGCTGCCGCGAGCGCGCATCGAGGGCAGCAGGCCCAGCAGCAGGCGGACCGGCCCCAGGTAGTTGACGCCGATCGTGCGCTCGAAGTCGTGGAAGCGGTCGTAGGAGAGCTCGACCGAGCGCCGGATCGACTTGCCGGCGTTGCTGACGACCACGTCGACCCCGCCACGTTGCTCCAGCGCCCACTCGACGAGCCCGTCGACGCTGGCCATGTCGGTGAGGTCGGCGGCGTGCGTCCGGGCCTCGCCGCCCTCCGCGACGATCTCCGCCGCTACCTCCTCCAGCCTCTGCTCCGAGCGGGCCGCCAGAAGAACGGTGGCGCCGGCCGCCGCGAGCCTCCGTGCGGTCGCCTCGCCCAGGCCGTAGGAGGCGCCGGTGACCAGGACGACCTTGCCCGTGACCGCCTCACGCAGCTCCTCCTCGCCCACCTTCGAAGGCGGGTTGACCAGCGGCTCGGCCGCGCGGATCGCCCGCGCCCGTATCGATGAGACGAGGCCCATCCGATTCAGGTGGCCTCTGCCTGCGGCCGCCGGACCTGCCTGCGGCCCTCGCCGTAGCTGCGGGTCTCGTAGGCGATCATCGCCCAGATCAGGACGTTGGCGATGGCGAGGGCGGCGAGGGCGGGCATCTCGGTCGCGACCGGGACGAGGAGCAGGAGCACCAGTGCCAGCAGCAGGCGCCTGCGGTTGATCGTGTGGATGTGGCGGAAGCGGAAGGCGACGTGGCCGAGCAGGTAGAGGGCGAGGCCGCCGAGCAGGGCGAAGGCGGGCACCGTGTCGAGGTGGGCGTCGAAGTGGCCGATCGTCTTCTTCAGGCCGAGGGCGACGAGCACGATCCCGGCCACCATCAGGAGGTGCAGGTAGGAGTAGGAGTCGCGCGCCATCTCGTTTTGGACCTTGCCCGGCTCGGCCTCGGCAAGCCGCCTGGCGGCGACGATCGCGACGATGTCGAAGTAGATCCACCACATCGCCGCGGTGAGGGCAACGCCGAGGACGGCGGCGGCGGCGATGCCGAGGGTGAGCTCGTGCGCGGCGCCGAGGCCGATCGCGACGATCGACTCGCCGAGGGCGATGATCACGATCAGCCCGTGGCGCTCGGCGAAGTGACCGGGGACGAGCTTCCAGCCTTCGGAGCCGAAGAAGTAGGGGCCGCCCATGTCGAGGAGAAGGGCGAGCGCCCACAGGGACCCCTGGGCGAGGCCGTCGAAGAGCGAAGCCGTGGCCAGCAGCACGACCGCCACGGCGGTGCTGGCGGCCAGTGCCAAGACCGAGTGGCGCAGCGCGTCGTCCTCGGGGCTGGCGAGCATGAAGAGGGCGATGTGGGCGGTTCGGACGACGCCGTAGATCAGGGCGAAGGCGAGCGCGAGGTCGCCGAAGGCCTCCGGCACGCAGAGCGAGACGAGCAGAAGGGCCGCGATCGCGCCGAACATCACCAGTCGCACCGCGCCCTCCTCGGGGTCGATCACGCTGGTCAACCAGGAGTACCCGGTCCAGGACCACCAGAGCATCCCGAGGACCAGCAGCCCCTGGGCCAGGCCCGACCAGGTCGGGTGGTGGGACATCAGCGCCGTGCACTGGGTGATCGCCAGCACGAAGACGAGGTCGAAGAAGAGCTCCAACGGCGTCACCCGCTCCCCTTCGCGAAGCGTCGCGGTCAGGCGCGAAGAGCGGGTCTCATCGCCACCGGCCACCCCTGCATCATCGCAATCCCCGGCCACAGCCCGTTCCGGTGCGACTTATGGACCTGTGAGGTCCATAAGTCGCACC
>DATDAQ010000023.1:0-23571 GCA_036525295.1 Solirubrobacterales bacterium
TTCCATCTCTCTGCCCGGAGCAGAGCGCAGCGCAAGCGAGGGCCACCCCACCCCGACGACAGGACCCGCCCGCCAGCAACCTCAGTCAATATCCACCCTTCCCCAATGCCCACCGTCCCCAACTACACCCACACGCCAGGCCACCACTGCGGCTCCACCGCCCTGCGCAACCTGCTCGGATTCCACGGCGCCGAGATCAGCGAGGAGATGGCCTTCGGCCTCGGCGCCGGCGCCTGCTTCTACTACGTCGCCCTCGAGGACGCCTCGCCGACGCGCTGGTTCAACGGCCGCACCGCGCGGCTGGAGGAGACCTTCGGCGAGCTGACCGGGGCGGCGCTGGAGCTGCGCACCTTCGACGAGGACGACGACGGTGCCTGGGAGGCGGCGCGGGCGGAGGTAGACGCCGGCCAGCCGGTGCTGCTGCTCACCGACCTCTACTACCTAGACCACTACGGCAACTCGGCCCACTTCCCCGGCCACGCGGTCGTCCTCGCCGGCTACGACGAGGAGTTCGCCCACCTCTCCGACACCGGCTTCGAGGAGCTGCAGAAGACGACCCGGCTGGAGGACCTCGACCGGGCACGCCACAGCAGCCACCCCGCCTACCCCCTCGCCGGCCACATGTTCACGGCGTCTGGCTCGGTCAGCCAGGAGCAGCTGCGCGCCGCGATCCCGGCCGCGATCGAGCGTGCGGCTCAGGCGATGGTCGCCTCGGAGTTCGGCGAGTTCTCCGGCATCGGCGCGGTCGAGCGCCTTGCCAACGAGGCCGGCAGCTGGCCCGAAGTAACCGAGGACTGGCAATGGTGCGCTCGCTTCGGCTACCAGGTGATCGAGCGTCGCGGCACCGGCGGCGGCGCCTTCCGCCTCATGTACTCGCGCTTCCTCGAGGAGGCCGACCGGCCCGAGGCGCCCCTGGCCGCCGAGGCCGCCGCGCGCTGGACCCACCTCGCCGGCACCTTCCACGCAGCCAGCGAGAACGAGGATCCGGACCCCGCCCTCTGGCGCGACGTCGACACCGCGGCCAAGAAGGTCGCCGAAGCCGAGAGCCGGCTCTGGAGCGAGCTCGCCTGACCCGTGGCCGTGACACTCGCGGCGAGCGGTTGCCACCCGCGTCCAGCGGGTAGGAATCGACCATGCCTCTCTGGATCGCCCGGCACACCATCCCCGCCGTCTGGAAGCGGATTCCCTGGAAGATGGTCTGGCTCGTTTCCGTCTGGCTCGTCCAGAAGGGCCGAGAGCGAGTCGAGTCCAACCTCACCAAGCGCGAACAGCAGGAGCTCTTGCGACTCGTAAAGAAGTCGAAGGGGCGCCCCAACACCCTTCCACAGCGAGACCGGACCCGCCTGAAGAACATCGCCGGAAAGGCGATCCGCGGCTAGGTCCCAGTGGTTTCTCCGCTGCGGCCAGCGGGTATCCGGGCTTCATGACCATCGCTGGAGCAATTTTCTTGATCGCTGTCGGAGCGATCCTTCGCTACGCGACGAACCTCCACGTCGAGGGCGTCAGCATCGACACCGTCGGCCTGATCCTGATGATCGCCGGCGTTGCCGGTCTCGTCCTTTCGTTCTTCCAAGAGGCGATCTGGTCCGATCGCGTCCGTCGCCGGGAAGCCCTGGCGGAAGAACCCCGCGATCCTCGCGAGCCGCCGCCGCGGTACTGACGCGAAGCCGCCCCGCTGGGCAGCCTTTCGCTTCTTAACATTTGCCCCCTTGGGCCTTTCGCCCTCGAGGCCTCGTGCTTATGTGCAGGTGTTTTCCGCGCACGATAAGTCTGGACCTCATATTGAGGTAGCTGAGACCTTTAAAAAAAGGGGTGAAATTAGACGAATATTGGGTAGCTTAGAGAGTTCGTGAAGGCCTTCTCGGTAAGCAAACCACCAGTCAGGCGACTCCCTCCCGTGGCTGCGGCGATCTCCGCGATCCTCCTGCTCCTCACCGCCGCGTGCGCCCGGGGAGAAGCGATCGATGCGGTGGCGCCTCTGACGTCGGCGACGGAAGACGCCCCCTCCACCGAACAGGCATCCGCGCCGGCTCCTCCCGCTGAAGCGCCGGCGCCGGTAGAGACCCCGAAGCCCGAGAGTGCGGTCGAGACGGTCGGCGCCGCGGTCAAGACGGTCGGCGCCGCGGTCAAGACGGTCGGCACGGCGGTTGAAAGTGACGCGGACACCTCGCCGGTGCGGGCCGCGTCCGAGACTGTCCGAGAAGCAACGTCTGAGGCTGCCCACGAGGCAACTGGCGCCGTCGGCCGCGCGGCAAGGACGGAGCTGAACGCAACCGTCGTCACCGCCACCGGGGATCGCGCATCGAAACTCGTCGGCGAGATCGGTCAGGTCGCCACATCGACGGTCACGACGGTCGACGATCGAACCCAGCAACTCTCCGGACTATCTGAAGCCGGGGTGAAAAAAATCGCTGGTGAAGCAGCTTTTGGAAAGCCACCTCGAACCGAGGAGCTGCTGCCCGCCGGGACACCACCGAGCGGAGCGCTCTCCTCCCCAAGCGAGAGTCCCGTCTCTGAGAACCCTGTCTTCCTTGACAAGGCGCCTCACGCCTATGACGCCGGCCAACCGGCCGGCGTACTTCCACGCGTGCATCTCGGCGGGATAAGCAGCTCGCCGGCCAGATACCGCGGATTCTCAGGTGCCGGGTCCTCATGGTTCGCGGCCCTCGAAGGTCTCGACGGGATCCAATCGACGCCGATGAGCGGCACGACCGGCGCGCGCTCAAACGATCCTGCTCCCCTTGACGGTCCGACGCCAGCCCCCGGGTCTTCCGGGACCGCTGGCTCGACCGGTTCGTCCTTCGTCCCACTCGCCGCGCTGCTCGCGTTGCTCGCGCTGGTGGCACCGGCGACTCTGCGCAGGCTCGGGGAGGTGCCGGCCTTCCGGCCGCCCATCCCGTTCGTCTGCGCGCTCGAGCGTCCTGGCTAGGTCCCAGCGACCCAGACCAGGGCTGCGCCGGGAGCCCCTCCAGCCAGTTCCCCGGCGAAAGACAACTCGAGCATGAAAGGAATTACCAATGCGATATCCAACGGCTGTAATCGCAGCCGTGGTCGCCATGGCAATCGGAGCGGCGCCTGCCGCCGCCTCCGTGCCGTTGCCGACGCTCCCCTCCGGGCAGAGCAACAGCAGCAGCGTGACCCAGGGCGACCCGAGCGCAACAGGTGGCGAAGCCACCGCAACCGGCGGTGAAGGCGGCGAAGCCAACACCGGCAACACGCAGATCGGGAACGGCAACGCGGTTGCTATCTCGGTCGGCGGTGACGCGGACGCCGAGGGTGGAGACACCACGGCGACCAGCGGCGACGCCTACGGCGGTGACGGCGGGGACGCCGATGCCGATGGCGGCGACGCCGATGCCGAGAACGACGCGGTGGTCAAGCAGGCCAACGAGTCATCCGGCTCCGGCAACTCCTCCAATGGGGACTGCCGGTGCAATCAGAGCCACTCGAAGGATGGCTCCGGCTCGCAGAGCAACGAGTCGAGCGTCCATCAGGGCAGTCCGGAAGCGACCGGCGGCAACGCCGACGCCTACGGCGGTGACGGCGGGGACGCCAACACCGGCAACACGCAGATAGGCAACGGCAATGCCTACGCCAAGTCCGAGCCACAGGAGCAGAAGGAGAGCAAGTCCTGCGGTTGCGGCCACCGCGGCGGAAGCCACAACGACAACAACGCGGACGCCGAGGGTGGAGACACCACGGCGACCAGCGGCGACGCCTACGGCGGTGACGGCGGGGACGCCGATGCCGACGGTGGCGACGCCGATGCGTCGAACGACGCGGTGGTCAAGCAGGCCAACGAGTCGTCTGGCAAGTCTCGCGACTCCCATCACGGGGGTTGCGGCTGCGACAGCCGCTCGAAGGACAGCTCGAGCTCTTCGCAGAGCAACAGCTCGAAAGTCGAGCAAGGCGACCCGAACGCGTATGGCGGCGACGCCAGCGCCACGGGCGGTAAGGGCGGCGACGCCAATACCGGCAACACGCAGGAACACAACGGCAACGCGGAAGCCAAGTCAGAACCACAGGAGAGCCAGAAAGTGCCGTTCGAGCACAAGTCCTCCTGCGGTTGCGACCACGGCAGCAAGCGTGGCCACAGCAACGACGCGGACGCCGAGGGTGGAGACACCACGGCGACCAGCGGCGACGCCTACGGCGGTGACGGCGGGGACGCCGATGCCGACGGTGGCGACGCCGATGCCGAGAACGAGGTGAAGGTGATCCAGTCCAACGTCAGTTGGCTGGGAGGTTCGCGTTGGTAGTGGATAGTCGAAGGCAGCACACGCCTTCGATGACAGGACGACCCCGGCGGCGCTTCGGCCGCCGGGGCTCGCCCTGTCGACGCTGTTCAGCCAGATGGGAGGTGACGCGACTATGAGAGCTTCATTTCGCTGGCTCCTCCCCCGATCTGACCAAAGTTGCCGCACAATGAGCGAGCAGGGTCAGCGCGGGCCAGAAGGATTTCTCAAAGCGCCCTCTATACCTGGGGTTCAGCTCCGCCCCAGAGACTCGGACGATGCGAATGCGGCCTTCCTTGAGATCCCGTTCGAGGGCTTCGCCCCTTTTGCCTTCTGCTTTGATCGGTCCCGAAGACTGCAGGGGAACCGGAGGCTCTTCGCTCAAGATCTTGCTGACATCTTCAATGAAAGTCTTGATCGCTTCGTCCGGCCTGCCGCCGTTGTAACGGCGGTTGTCGACCGATACCCATACGTCGGGAACGTGGGTAACGCGCAGGCGGGTCACCGGCACGCGCTGCCACCGGGCTGCCTGTTTCGCGAATTCCTTGTCGATGCCCTCACCCTTTGGCCCCAAAAGGCTATGAGCGATCGAGTCGGAGGCATCCAGCCACCGTGCGGCCGAGCCCCAGCGCTCTAGGAACTGATTCCAGGCCTTCTCGCGCTCCCCCCCCGTCGCCAGGTAGCCGGGGGCGTCGCTGTGTGGGTCGACGAGGCCACCGCTCGATTCGACGAAGGTTCTTTCCAGCCCGCTTGGGAGCAGCAGCGTGATGCGGTCGTGAGAGCCCCTAAGACGCGCTGCCCGCTTCGCGAGCCCAGCCGCATAGCGCTGCACGCTGACGTCGTGGTGGTGAAGTCCTGTCCCCCAGGCCCGATGCATCTCATTACCCAGGAAAGCTGCCGGAATCCCGTTCCTGCAGACGAACAGCCAACCCTCACCGAGCTTGTTAGCGGCATCGTCCTTTGAACCAACGCCGTCGATGACCCAGTCGAGCGCGTCCTCGAACTCTGGACTGGGAAGGTCGCGGTGCCTGGGAGGGCCCGGCCGGGCCCCCTTTTCCGCATCCTCTGGGGTTAGTTCGTCGCATCTCTTGGCGTTGAGATGTTCGCGATGAGCCTCGCGTCGCTCGTACTCGTGCAGGTCTTCCGCCCTAGTCGCCGCGCGCGCGAGCAGGCCGCCGGCCTCGGGAAGCCAGAACTCGCGCTGTTCAGTCTCGCGGTCACTGAGCGGCTTCTCGCCCAAGAAGTGAGTGAGGTTCGCTACCGAGAGCATCGTTATCCCATCGTCGGGCCCGGCGTCGAGAATCTCGCGCGTTCTCACGATCGGGTCTTCCCCACCGCTGACGAAAAGCATTCGCGTTCCGTACTCCGATAGGCGTGCTTTGTAGGACGCATTGTCCTCCTGCAGGAAGACCTGATCGAAGATGCGCTGGTAGTAACCAAACTGCGCCTCGTCCATCCCGGCGATGAGGCCGGAGTTCCGGTCATGCGAGATTCGGCCACCCAGCATCGAATCCTCAAGCTCGGGTCGAAGCGTGTGCAGGACCGCCTGCCACTCCTCCGAGTGCGCAAATGCCGTGGGGGAGAGGGCTCGTATCGCCCCGCCAGAGCAGATCGTCGAACAGCTCGAGACGATGTTTGGCCAGGCGAAGAACACGGACTGGGCGAGAAACCCACCGAGGCTGTAGCCGATCACATGCACCGGCATCGTCTGCGGACTGCCCTTCTGCTCAAGGCCGAGCACGTCTGTCATCACGTCGATCGTCTTCCGAATCGTGGCTTCCTCGAGCTCTGCTCCCAGCAACTGGCGAACCGTTTCTTCGCTGAACGACAGGTCGACTTTCCTCGCTTCCCAGACCTCACGACTGGTCTGGCGCAACTGCGACCACTCCGCCAATAGACCCTTGGCGAGGTTTGCCCTCGCCAAGGGCATTTCCCCAACTCGCCACGCTTCCGGTCTACGTCGCACGAGCAGGCTGAGGAGCCAGCGCATCTCGACCATGTAGCGGAGAAACTGACGGAACAACTCGCCCGAGTCACCGAGATAGCGCGCGAGCGGGGTCTGGCCAAACGGACCGGGGAAGGCCGCGTGCATCAGGTGTCCGGGAAAAGGCGCGACCAGGCACGCAGAGCGGGAATCCGGGCCGTCCTGTCTCAGGATCCAAGAGGCAAGCTGATAGTAGAAACGAAGATTGCGCGTCTCGTTCAGGCCATTGTTGAGGATGAACACCCGGGTCACGGGGGGCGCAGGCTTCGCCGTCGTCGCGGTCGTCAGTACACGCATGGTGTGCATATTCGGCCGCTCCGAGAAATTGACACTGTATTCGGCCTTACGGTTGATGCCGTATATCGGGACGGAGGGAAAGCGGACAATGCGCTCCTCGATCTCGATGTGCGCCGTGTCAGAGACCGAAAGTGTCCGAGTGAAGTGGAGGTCAGGTTTGGTCACCTTCTCCCACGAAGCCCTCAGGGTCGTCCCCCACTGCGGCTCCTGCAGTTTCAGGACGTGGTCACGCTCGGTCCAATCGATCAGCGTCGCGTCGCCACCGCCCATTGCCCGAACGGTGGCCTCTCTCCCTCGAGTAGGCATCCCTGCTATTCCTCTCCCGTAACGATCGGATTTGATCGAGTGCAGCGAAGATACCGCAGTTGTACCAATGAAGTGACTCAGGTAACTTTCGCCTGGGTGAATCTGGCGAAGTAACCGAACCAATTTCCAGAACGACTCTCCCAAGCAAGGCCGGCTTCGCGGGCCTTGCCCTTGAGCGCCGCCTGGGTCGTGAAGTGGGGATCGCCGAAGAGCTCGCCGACTATGAGACGGCCGGTGGGCTTGAGGACCCGGTGGATCTGGCGGAGGGCGGCCCCGGAATCGGGGATCTCACCGAGGACGGCGGTGAGCACGACGGCGTCCATCGAGCCGTCCTCATAGGGGAGGGCGGTGGCGTCGCCCTGCGTGGGGACGACGTTGGTGAGGCCGCACTCGGCGGCATGCCCGAGCGTGTGGTCGAGGAACTCCTGCTGAAGGTCGAAGATCTCGACCCTGCCCTCGGGGCCGACCCACTCGGCCATGTCGAGGGTGTAGTAGCCGACCCCGGGGCCGATCTCCAGGATGCGCTCGCCCGGCTCGGGGCGCAGGATCTCGCGCAGCCGCTCGCGGGTGATGATCGGGTGCGGAGCTTCGACCCAGAAGCGCTGCCCGTAGGGGCAGGCCGAAGGATTCTTGCGCCACCACAGCGCCGCGCCCAGCGTCGCCAGGGTGGCAGCACCGAGGAGCCGGCGCGCGCGCATCAGTCCGGGCGATTGAGGGAGAAGCCGACCTTGTGCTCGCCCGAGTCGATTCTCAGAAACGAGACCTTGCCGACGTAGATCGCCAGGATCCCATCCTCGGTCTTGACGTCGTGCCAGCCACCCTTCTCGACCTGCCTGCGCAGATCCTTCAGCTCGTCCTCGCTGAGGCGAACCGAGATCACCTGCCCCCCCTCGAAGCCGATCTCCACCTTCTGCGGCGTATCCCCCATCAGTGCCCTCCTTCTGCCGGTTCGACGATCTCAGTAAGCACGCCGCCGGTCGAGCGCGGGTGCAGGAAGGCGACGCGGCTGTCGCGGATCCCCACCCGCGCCTCGCTGTCGATCAGCTCGATCCCGGCGGCGGTCAAGCTCTCCAGCGTCGCGTCGATGTCGTCGACGGCGTAGGCGACGTGGTGCAGGCCGGGGCCCTTGCGGGCGAGGTACTTGCCGACGGGCGTGTCGGGACCTAGCGGCGCCAGCAGCTCGACGTGGCCCTCGCCGACGTCGAGCAGAACCGCCTCCACGCCCTGCTCCTCGACGGTCTCGCGGTGTGCCAGCTCCATCTGGAAGCTCTTCGCGTAGAGCTCGATGCCGGCGTCGAGATCCTCGACGGCGACGCCGATGTGGTCGATGCGTCCAAACACGGAGCGGCAGTCTACGCGGCGCTCTCGGCGCGCAGGATCTCGGCCAGGGCGGCGACGCCCACCTGGAGCTGCGCGGGAGTCGGCTCCTTGGTCGCGATCAGGCGCTGGATCTCCCGTCCCGGGGTGTGGAATGCCTCGGCCAGGGGGTCCCCGTGGTGGCGGTCGCTCCAGGCGAACATCTCGACCGCGACCGAGGCGCCGGCGAGCCCGACGGTGGCCCGGGCGACCGGGCCCGGCCGCTCGACCACCCGTTCGAGCAAAATCGTGCCTCCGGCCGAGAGCAGCATCATCGGGGCGAGCAGGTTGGAGCCGCAGCGGTCGTGCTCCTTGGGCACGCTGGCCGGGTTGTCGATCCCCTGCTCGTAGGCGGCGATCGCCTTGTGCTCGACGCCGTGGTAGGCGGCGAGGTCGCGGTCGAGCAGGGCGACGAGCGCCGGGATGGCACCGATCGCCTGCACGGCGCCCTCGCGCAGGGTCGAGCTGCCGAAGCGCTTGCGCAGCACCCCCGTCGCAACCAGCGTCGCGCCGATCGCGGCGAGGACGCGGACGTCCTCGAACGGCAGGCGTGCGGCGGGCATCCGCCTCCGCACCAGCGGCAGGACGGCCAGCGCCTCGGCCAGTTTCAGCGGGCCGCGCAGGCCGGGAAGCCGGGCGGCCAGCCGGGGCGCCAGTTCGGGCTTGCGCGCCGAGGCAACCTGGACCGCGCCGTCGGGACCGCGGACCGCGACGGCCCAGTGAGTCGGCCCGTGGATCAGCAGGCCGTTGCGCAAGGCCATGCCGCCGAGTCGCATCCGCTCCGAGCTCATGACACCACCATAGAGAAGCGCTTCGGGCGGTCGCCGGAGAGTGAACGACCGCCCAACGCGGCGCCCGCGCCCCCCAGGCGCGGTCACCGTTTTCCCCCCTGATTGTCCCGTTTAGGTCCCCGCCGGAGGCCCCCAGTCCAGGCCTCCGGCGGGTGTCGGCTCTCCCTGGCTCTAGCTTGGAAAGCCGCACATTGAAACACCTACCCCTTGACGAAGTTGCGCCAATCAAAGGTCGCGAATCTTCTTGCGCAAGGCCTTCAGCCGCTGTCCCAACTCGGCCTCGAAACCGCGGTCCGTCGGCATGTAGAAGCGACGGTCCTCGAGGCCCTCGGGCAGCAGCGGCTGGTCGCTCACCCCGTCGGGCTCGTCGTGGGCGTAGCGGTAGCCCTCGCCACGGCCCAGCGATTTCGCCCCCGGGTAGTGGGCGTCGCGCAGGTAACCCGGTGGCGTCTTGGCGCCGTTCGCGCGGACCTCGGCCCGTGCCGCGCCGAGCGCTTTGTAGGAGGCGTTGGACTTAGGGGCCAGCGCGAGGTGGACGGTGGCCTGGGCGAGGTTGAGCGCGCACTCGGGCAGGCCGACCCGGTCCACCGCGCGCGCCGCGGCATCGGCGACCAGCAGCGCCTGCGGATCGGCGTTGCCGACGTCCTCGGAGGCGAGGATGACCATGCGGCGGGCGATGAAGCGCGGGTCCTCGCCTCCCTCCAGCATCACCGCCAGGTAGTAGAGAGAGGCGTCGACGTCGGAGCCGCGCGTCGCCTTGATCCAGGCCGAGACGAAGTCGTAGTGGCGGTCGCCCTGGCGGTCGTAGTCGAGCGCCTTGCGCTGCAGCGCGTCCTCGATCGCGGCGACGTCGACCGGCTTCCCGCGCGAACGCTCCGCCGCCCGCTCCAGCGCCGAGAGCGCCACGCGGGCGTCGCCGCCGCTGCGATGAGCCAGCATCTCGAGCGCCGCGTCCTCGATCGGCGGCGGCTCGGCCAGCCCGCGCTCGGGATCGGCCAGGGCGCGGCGCAGGAGCTCCTCCACCTGCCCGGGCTCGAGCGGGCGCAGCTCGTAGATCTGGCAGCGCGAGAGCAGGGCGGAGTTGACCTCGAAATAGGGATTCTCGGTGGTGGCGCCGATCAGGGTCAGCAGCCCTTCCTCCACCGCCGGCAGCAGCGCGTCCTGCTGGGCCTTGTTGAAGCGATGGATCTCGTCGAGGAAGAGCACGGTCGGGCGGCCGCTTCCCGCCCGTCGCTCTCGCGCCCGCTCGATCACGGCCCGGATCTCGGCACGGCCGGCGTTGACCGCCGACTCCTCCTCGAAAGCGCCCTCGGCACCCGCCGCCGCGATCCGGGCCAGGGTCGTCTTGCCGGCCCCGGGCGGCCCGTAGAGGATCGCGCTGTGAGGATGCCCGCTCTCGATCGCCGTCCGCAGCGCCGATCCCTCGCCCAGCACATGCTCCTGCCCGACCAGCTCGCCGAGGCTTCGCGGCCGCATCCGCACCGCCAGCGGCGCGTCGGCAGCCGGGGGCGCCCCGCTACCCGGTCCCTCGCCGCTGTCGAACAATCGCTCCACGCTTCGATCTTGCCAGGGTGCCCAGCCGCCACCGGGGGCGTGTCTGAGTTTTCCCCCCTTATTTGGCGGTCAAACTCAGACACGCCTGGGATGGTTGAGACGGTATTCGTCTTGCTGTACCGTGCGAAGCCGACTTGTCCACGGTCCTCCCGACACCCGACGAGATCCCCGCGCTCGTGGCCAAACCCGGCTCCGTCCTCTGGCGCTACGGCGGCGACGTGCGCCTGATCAGCGCCGGGGCCTACGCGATCCTGCTCCAGGTAGGGCACCCGACCGTCGGTGCCGGCGTCAGCGAGCACTCTGACTTCCGTGGCGATCCCTGGGGCCGGCTGCTGCGCACTCTCGACTACTCCTACGTGATGACCTATGGCGGCCCGGACCTCGCCGGCGAGATGGGCAGGCGCATCCGAGAGATGCACAAGCACATCAAGGGCGTGAAGCCCGACGGGGAGAGCTACCACGCGCTCGAGCCCGAGGCCTACGCCTGGGTCCACGCCACGCTCGCCCACTCGATCGTGCGGACACACGAGCTGCTGGGCACCCCGATCCCCGCTGGGGAGATCGACGTCTTCTACGCGGAATGGAGGCGCGCCGGGCGCTTGATCGGCGTTCGCGAACGCGACCTCCCGGGGACCTGGGCGGAGTTCGGTGACTACTTCGAGCGGATGGTCACGGAGGGGCTGGAGCGAACGCCGGCGGTCGACGAAGTTCTCGAGTCGCTTGCCACACCGACACGGCCCGAGCTGCCGTTCCTGCCCGAGGCGGCGTGGCGGCTCGCCCGCATCCCGGCAGCCCACCAGATCACCCTGGTCACCGGCGGCCTCCTCCCGCCGCTCCTACGCGACCGCTTCGGGGTCGAGTGGACTCCCTCCAAGCAGCGCCAGCTGCAGGTCATTGCCGCGGCCTCCCGCGCCGCGACGCCACTGCTGCCCGGCACGTTGCGAAACGTCGGCCCGAGCTACCTGCGCTGGAGGCGGGAGGCGATCGCGCGCGGCGACGCCGCGGCGCCGTCGCGGATCCCGGTGCCCGCCTGATGGACCGCGTGCCGCTCACGCTGATCACCAACGCTGTCGCGGCGGACGCGGAGCCGACCCCCGACGCGATCGACAGCCGCATCCTCGACGCCGCCCTCGACACCGCCGCCGCCTTCGGCCTGCAGAACCTGACGATGGACGCCGTCGCCCGCCGTGCCGAGGTCGGGCGGATGACCGTCTACCGCCGCTTCGGCGACAAGCAGGGCATGGTCGCGGCACTCGGCGTGCGCGAGTTCCGGCGCTGCCTTGCCGCGATGGACGCGGCGGCGGCGCCCGACGCGCCGATAGCCGAGCAGGCTGCTGCCGGCTTCGCCACCGCCCTCCGCCTGGCCCGCGAGCACCCGCTCCTGAGCCGGCTCGCGCGGCTCGAGCCCGAGGCGGTGCTCAACGCCCTCAACGATCACGACGGGGCGCTGTTCACCATCGCCCGCGCCGGCCTGGCCGAGCGGCTGCGCGAGGCGCAGCGGGCCGGGGTGCTCGGCGAGGTCGAAGTCGAAGAGACGGCCGAGCTCATGGTCCGCCTCGCGGTCAGCTTCGTGCTGATCCCCGAGAGCATCCTCCCCCTCGACGACGAGGAGAAGGTGCGCGGCGTGGCCTGGCAGCTGCTGACGCCGATCCTCGAACCCTAGAGAGACCGTCTAAGCCGCCGAGAGCACCGGCTCGCGAGCGGCCTCGTGCGGCTCGATCGTCTCGTCGGGCTCGGCCCGCATCGCCGCCATCCGCTCGACGAAGGCGAGCTCGAACCTGGCGATGCGCTCGTCGGAGCCGAGCAGGTGGCCGGCGCGGGCGACCTCACGCGCCAGCGCAAGCGGTCGCAGCATCGGGGTGAGGCGGGTGAACTGCGTGTTTGGGACGCCGAGCCGGTCGGCCATCTCGGCATCCATCCAGCGCCGGACGAAGCCGGCCAGGAAGCGTGCCTTCACAGCCCGGCCCGGCCGCCGGGCCAGCCGCGGCAACCGCTTCTCGAATGGAAACTCGGTGCCGTAGTGCAGCAACGCGTGCATCAGCTTGGGCGAGTCTTCGTTGGGGCCCTCGTCGAGGGCCAGCGCCGCGTCCAGCGCCTCGCGCGCCTCGCCGTATGAGCCGGGCAGCAGGTCGTCGGGCGTCCCCATCAGCGACGCGATCCAGGTCCACTGGTGCGTCATCGCCTCCAGCTCAGCGGGCGAGAGGCGCACGCCGAGGTCTTGCAGCGCCCGCAGAGGCACGATGAGAAAGCCGCCCACCGCGGTGACGAGCGAGTCGCTGGCGCTTATCGGCACGCCCCACGAGGCGAGGTCCCAATCGGGGGACTCGAGCAGGTGAGCACGGACGAGGGCGTGGACCATGCGCAGGCGGACGGTCGCGCGCAGCCCCTCGGCACCGGGGCGCAGGGCGCCCGGTTTCGTCGCCGCCGAGACCCAGCGCCCGGTCTCGCGCAGGCGTCGCGGCGCCATCTGGGTCAGCCGCCCGGTCGCCGCGAGCGGGCGGGTGAGGCGGGCGCTCTGGTAGCCGTAGGCAAGGGAGCCGCACATCAGCGCCAGGCCGATGTTGATGCCGCCGCTGCGCCAGAAGGCGAGCGCGCCGGCGTCGACGAGGTCGAGGTCAACCCAGTCCGGGGGCTCAAAGGCCGGGGCGAGAAGCTCGGCGAGATGGGGCGGCGCGGCGCCGACCGCGTCGACACCGTGCAGCAGGGCCTCGTCGAGCATGCGCCATCCGGCACCGCCCGGCATCGCCTTGAAGGAGGCGACCAGCGAGTCGGCGACCGGGTCACCCCGAAAGGCGCCCGCGGCAAGCCGGTCGACCAGGTCCGGGGCGTGGTCGAGCTTGGCCTCCTCGACCATCCGGGCCAGATTGTCCGGTAGCGCCTCCACCGCGACACCGAACGGTACTTGGAAAAACGGCGCCTCGGCCGCCGTCGGCCTACAATCGACGGCCATGGAGAGCGCTACGCAGTCACCCCCCGCCCAGTCCACCCTCGAGTCGTTCAACCCCGCCACCGGCGAGCTGGTCGGTTCGGTCGCGACGATCACGCCGGAGCAGGTGCAGGGAGTCGTCGACGACGTCGCCCGCATCCAGCCCGCCTGGGCGGAGCTGTCGCTGCAGGACCGCGCCAGGTACATGAAGCGCGCCGCCGACGCGCTGCTCGACGAGATCGACGAGATCGCGGAGTTGCTCGTCCAGGAGCAGGGCAAGCCCCGCGCCGAGGCCTACACGATGGAGCTGCTGCCGACGGTCGACGCGCTGCACTGGTGCGCCAAAGCCGGCCCGAAGATCCTCGCCGACGAGAAGGTGCGGATGAGCCAGGCCTTCCTGATGAGCAAGAAAGGCCGCTTCTCCTACGAGCCGATCGGCGTCGTCGGCGTGATCGCGCCCTGGAACTATCCCTGGTCGATCCCGTTCGGAGAGGTGGCGATCGCGCTGATGGCCGGCAACGGCGTCGTGCTCAAGCCCGCCAGCCTGACCCCCCTGCTGGGCGAGGCGATCCGCCGTGTCTTCGAGAAGGGCGGCTTGCCCGAGGGCCTGATCCGGGTCGTCCACGGCGGTGGCGCGGTCGGCGACGCACTGGCCCGCTCCAGCGCGGGGAAGATCTTCTTCACCGGTTCAGTTGATGTCGGCCGGATGGTCGGCGAGGTCTGCGCCCAGCAGCTGAAGGGCTCGGTCCTCGAGCTGGGCGGCAAGGACCCGATGATCGTCTGCGCCGACGCCGACCTGCCCAACGCGATCTCCGGCGCGGTATGGGGCGGCTTTGCCAACGCCGGCCAGACCTGCTCGGGGATCGAGCGCGTCTACGTCGTCAGGGAGGTCGCCGACCGCTTCGTCGAGGGCGTCGCCCGCGAGACCGGGAGGCTGCGCCTCGGCGACCCGATGCAATGGGACACCGAGATCGGCCCGATGACCTCGGAGGGCCAGTACGAGATCGTCGTCGACTTGATCGAGGACGCGGTCGCATCGGGCGCGACCAAGCTCTGCGGCGGTCCGGCCGACGTCCCCGGCCTCCCCGGCAAGTTCGTCGCGCCGACCGTGCTGACCGGAGTCACGCACGAGATGCGGATCATGCGCGAGGAGATCTTCGGCCCGGTGCTGCCGATCGTCGTCGTCGACTCCGAGCAGGAGGCGATCGACCTCGCCAACGACTCCGAGTTCGGCCTCGGCGCCTCGGTCTGGACCAAGGATCGCCAGAAGGGCGAGCGGATCGCGCGGCGGATCGAGTCGGGCATGGTCTGGGTCAACGACCACTCCTTCAGCCACGGCGCCTGCCAGTGCGCCTGGGGCGGCGTCAAGGACTCGGGCGTCGGCCGCTCGCACTCGAAATTCGGCTTCTACGAGTGCGTCAACGTGAAGATGAACGCCTGGGAGCCCGGGATCACCCGCGACTTCTGGTGGCATCCCTACGACCGCACCCTCGGCGAAGCGGTGCAGGCCTCGGCCAAGCTGCTCTACGGCAAGGGGGCCGTCCGCACCAAGGCGCTGCGCGAAGGCGCCCGGCCGCTGCTCGAGGTCGGCCGCCGCACCCTGCGCAAGCGCCGTTGAGCGAAGCGGCGGTCGCGGTCGCCGGCCTGCGTCGCGAGTACGGCGAACGGACGGCGCTGGACGGGGTCGGGTTCGAGCTGGCGCGGGGCGAGACGCTGCTCGTGCTGGGGCCCAACGGCGCCGGCAAGACGACCCTGCTGCGCATCCTCGCCACGCTGCTGCGGCCGAGTGGCGGCGAGGTGCGGGCGCTGGGCTGCAGGATCCCCGACGAGGCCTGGAAGCTGCGCGGGCGGATCGGCTTCCTCGGCCACGAGCCTTTGCTCTACCACGACCTCAGCGGGCGCGAGAACCTGCGCTTCCACGCCCGGCTGCACGGGCAACAGGGGGAGCCGGCCGAGGCAAGGATCGCCGAGCTGCTCGCTGCAGTGGGGATGGAGCGGCGCGCGGACGAGCGCGTCGCCGAGCTCTCGGCCGGGATGCGCCAGCGCCTGGCGATCTGCCGCTGCGTCCTGCACGAGCCCGAGCTGCTGCTGCTCGACGAGCCCGACTCCAACCTCGACGCCGAGGGGCGGGAGCTGGCCCGCGGGCTGATCGGGCCCGGCGAGGGCCGTGCCCGCGTCGTCGTCAGCCACGACCCCGAGCGCTTCGAACCGGAAGCCGACCAGGTACTGCGCCTTGAGGCCGGGGGAAGGCCGGTGGCCGCATGACCCCTCCCCAGGTAACGCCCACCGGCGCTGCCTTCGCCGCGATCCTCGCCAAGGACCTGCGCGCCGAGCTGCGCACCCTGCAGTCGCTGCCGGCGATGGCGCTCTTCGCCACCACCACCTTCGTCGTCTTCCGCTTCGGCCTCGACCGCACCAGCCTCTCCGGCAGCCTCGCCTCGGGAGTGCTCTGGGCGACGCTGCTCTTCGCCGCCCTGCTCGGGGTCAACCGCCTCTTCGTCGCCGAGCGCGAGGAGGGCGGCTTCGACGCGATCCGCCTCGCCCCGATCGACCGCAGCGCCCTCTTCGCCGCCAAGGCGGCGGCGCTGTTCGCCTACCTGGTGGTGCTGGAGCTGGTCGTGGTGCCGATCTTCGCCCTCTTCTTCCTCGACTCCGCGGCGGCGCTGGCGCCGCTCGTCGTCGTCCTCCTGCTCGCCGACCTCGGCATCGCCGCGACCGGCACGCTGATCTCCTCGATGGCGGTCCACTCGCGCGCCCGCGACCTGCTCGGCCCGCTCGTCCTCCTGCCCCTGGTCGTGCCGCTGATGATCGCCGCGACCGGGGCTAGCGAGCCGCTGCTCGCCGTGGGTGGTCCCGGTTACCACCGCTTCGGGACCTGGCTGGCGGTGCTCTCCCTATACGATCTGATCGTCCTCCTGGTCGGCTGGGCCGTCTTCGATTTCCTCCTGGAGGACTAGCGCGCAGGCCCCTCCACCCGCGAGAAACGTATGTATGGCAAAGGACTGAGACCCCTCTCGATCGCGACCGTCGTGGCGATCGCCGGCGCCTTCTCGCTGGTCTTCTTCTACGCCCCGCTCGACGCCGACCAGGGCTTCGTCCAGAAGATCTTCTACATCCACGTGCCGCTGGCGATCGTCGCGCTGATCGGCTTCGTCGTCGGCGCCGTCTTCGCGATCCTCCATCTGCGCAGCGGCGACCGCCGTTGGGACGCCTACTCCTACGTCTCGATCCACATGTCGGTGATCTTCGGCGTCGCGGTGCTGATCACCGGCGCGATCTGGGCCAAGGCGTCCTGGGGCCACTGGTGGGTCTGGGATGAGCCGACCCTGGTCAGCTTCCTGATCGTCTTCCTGATGTACGCGACCTACTACCCCTTCCGCTACGCGATCGAGGACCCCGAGCGGCAGGCCCGCTACGCCTCGGTCTTCGCCGTCACCGCGGGCGCCTTCGTGCCGCTCAACTTCATGGCGGTGCGGCTGGCCGAGAGCCTCGTCCACCCGCGCGTTTTCGCCACCACCAACGGCGGCCTGCCCGGCTCGATGATGCTGGCCTTCCTCGCCTGCCTCGTCGCGGTGGCGCTGCTCTGGGTGACCCTGGTGAAGCTGGAGCTGACCGCGAAGAGCGCCTCGGGGCAGCTGAAGCGCCTGCGTCGCGCCCTCGACGCGCCGGCCGCCGGCGCGGGCTCGCGGATCGCCCCGGAGGTGAGCTAGGTGGACTTCCTGCCGCTCGCCGCTCCCGCCCTGCCGCTCGACGAGGCCGGCCGCTACGTCGCCGGCGCCTACGTCGTCTTCCTCCTCCTCCTCGTCGTCTACGTCTCGATCATGGCGGCGAAACTGCAGCGGATCGAGCGGGAGCTACGTGAGCTCGCCGGCTTCGCCGAGCACCGCGTCAACGGAGGAGCAGCCGCCTCCGAGCATGAGCTCGAGGAAGATTCCATCTCTGTATCCCTGCCCCAGACGAACGCGGAGGAGGCCGCGCCTGATGTCTGAGCTGCTCGCCCTCGGCGTCTCGCACAAGACCGCCCCGCTCGACCTGCGCGAGCGCCTCTCGCTGACCGAGGGTCGCGCAGCGGGGGCGCTGCGCGAGCTGACCGACGTCGCCGGCATCCACGAGGCGGCAGCGATCTCGACCTGCAACCGCACCGAGCTCTACCTCGTCGTCTCCGACCCGGTCGAGGCCGAGTCCACGGCGCTGGGCGTGCTCACCCGCCAGGCCGAGATCCGCCCCACCGAGCTGCTCGGCCACCTCTACTCGCTGCGCTCCGGCGACGCGGTCCGTCACCTCTTCCGAGTCACCGCTGGGCTCGACTCGATGATCCTCGGTGAGGCCGAGATCCAGGGCCAGGTCAAGCGCGCCTACGAGCTGGCCCTGGTCGAGGGCGCCACCGGACCGATCCTCAACCGCCTCTTTAGGGGGGCCCTTGCAGCCGGCGGCCGCGCCCGCGAGGAGACCGGGATCAGCGAGAAGAACGTCTCGATTCCCTCGGTCGCGGTCGATTTGGCGAGGCGCACCCTCGGCGATCTCGCCGAGCGGCGCGTGCTGGTGATCGGGGCCGGCGAGACGGCCGAGCTGGTCGCCCGCGCTCTGGTCAGGCGCGGCGTCGCCACCGTCTTCGTCGCCAATCGCCACTACGACCGGGCGATCGGGCTCGCCCAGCGCTTCCAGGGCAACGCGGTCCGCTTCGAGGAGCTGCCCGAGCAGCTCGAGCAGGCCGACATCGTCGTCTCCGCCACCAACTCCCCCCATCACATCGTCGAGCGCGACGAGCTCGAGCACGTGATGAGGATGCGCGAGGGGCGGGCGCTGCTGCTGGTCGACATCGCCGTGCCGCGCGACATCGAGCCGGCCTGCCGCGAGATCGCCGGCGTCAGCCTTCACGACATCGACGACGTTCAGCAGATAGTCGCCCGCAACACCGGCGGCCGCGAGGCCGAGGCCCGGCACGCGGAGCGACTGCTCGATGCCGAGCAGGACCGCTTCGAGCGCTGGCTCTCCTCGCTCGAGGTGGTGCCGACGATTGCGGCCCTGCGCGAGAGCGCCGACGAGATCGTGCGCCGGGTCCTCGCCGAGAACGAGGGTCGCTGGGAGGACCTGAGTGAGGCCGACCGGGAACGGCTGAGCACGATGGCGAAGGCGATCGCCTCACGCCTGTTGCACGAGCCGACCCTGCGGATGAAGCGCTCGGCCGGAAGCGACGAGGCCTACCTCTACGTCAGCGCCCTGCGCGAGCTGTTCGGGCTCGACGTGGAGACGGAGCCGGAGGCCGAGGCGGGGTCCAACGTGACAGAGCTGCGCCGCCGCAAATCCACTTGAGCCTGCGGATCGCAACCCGCAGCAGCGCTCTGGCGTTGGCCCAGGCCGGACAGGTTGCCGAGATGCTGGGGGGGGCCGAGCTGGTCGAGGTCTCCTCGGACGGCGAGCCGGGCGACAAGGCCCGCTTCGTGCGCGGGGTCGAGCAGGCGTTGCTCGGCGGCGAGGCCGATGTCGGCGTCCACTCGGCGAAGGACCTGCCGGCGGAGCTGCCCGAGGGTCTTGCGATCGGCGCGGTGCCCGCGCGTGAGGACCCGGCCGACGCGTGGATAGGGGTTGGCGACTCGCTCGAGGACGTGCCCGAGGGTGCGCGGGTCGGAACCGCCAGCCTGCGGCGCCGCGCGCAGCTGCTCGCCGCACGGCCCGACCTCGAGGTGCAGGAGCTGCACGGCAACGTCGACACCCGCCTGCGCAAGCTGGCCGAGGAAGAGCTCGACGCGATCGTCCTCGCCGTTGCGGGACTGCGCCGCCTCGGGCGCGAGGAGGAGATCTCCTTCGCTATCCCGGCCGGCTCGATGACCCCCGCCGCCGGACAGGGCTCCCTCGTCCTCCAGGTACGAAGCGGCGACGAGGAGACCGCGGCGGCCGTGGCCGGCACCGGTGAGGAGACCGCGCTGCGCGAGCTGACCGCCGAGCGCGCCGTCGTCTCGCTGTTGGATGCGACCTGCGCAACCCCGATCGGCGTTCGCGCGACGGTCGCCTCCAGGGCGATGAGCATCGATGCCTTCGTCGGCCTGCCCGACGGCAGCGAGTGGATCCGCGACCGGGTGGAGGGCGACCCGAGCGAGCCCGCCGCCCTCGGGGCCGAGCTGGCCCAGCGCCTGCTCGCCACCGGCGCCCGCGATCTCCTCGACCGGGCGGAGAAGTGGAGTAGCGGGCGTGTCTGAGTTTCCCCGCCACATATGGCGGCCTAGATCAGACACCCCCTCGAGGGGGGACGTATGAGCGCGCGGAGTGGAGTCGTTTACCGGGTCGGCGCCGGCCCGGGAGACCCCGGCCTGGGGACGGTGCGGGCGCTGGAGCTGATCGGCTCGGCCAGCGCGATCTTCTACGACCGGCTGATCCCGCCGGGGGCGCTCGACGGGGCCCGCGAGGACGCCGAGCTGGTCTACGTCGGCAAGGCGCCTGGAAAGCCCTCCGTTCCCCAGGAGGAGATCGGCAAGCGCCTGGTCGAGGCGGCACGGTCCGGCAAGAGCGTCGTGCGGCTGAAGGGCGGCGACCCGTTCGTCTTCGGGCGCGGCGGTGAGGAGGGGGAAGCGCTGCGCGAGGCCGGGGTCGAGTTTGAGGTGGTCCCGGGCGTGACGGCCGGAGTGGCCGCCACCGCCTACGCGGGCATCCCGGTCACCCACCGCGACGACGCCTCCGCGGTCGCCTTCGTCACCGGCCACGAGGATCCTGAGAAGGACGAGAGCGCGATCGACTGGGAGGCGCTCGCCCGCTTCCCGGGCACGCTCGTCTTCTATATGGGCGTCAAGCGCCTGCCGGCCAATGCCGCGGCGCTGATCGCCGCCGGTCGCGACGCCGAGGAGCCCGCGGCCGCGGTCGAACGCGGCACTATGGTGGGGCAGCGCACCGTCGTCGCCACGCTCGGCACGCTTGCCGAGGCGGTCGAGCGGGAGGCCATCGGCGCCCCGGCGCTGATCGTCGTCGGGCCGGTCGTGCAGCGGCGCGAGTCACTTGCCTGGCTCGAGCGTCGCCCCCTGCACGGCCGCCGAGTCGTCGTCACCCGGGCCCGCGCCCAGGCAAGCGGGTTGGCAGCGTCGCTGCGCGGACTCGGTGCCGAGGTCGTAGAGCTGCCGGCGATCCGGATCGAGCCACGGATCGAAAGTGAAGAGGTGCGCGGCGCTGTCGCGTCGATCCGCGACTACGCCCTCGTCTGCCTCACCAGCCCCAACGGGGTGCGACTGCTGTTCGAGGCCCTGCGCGCGCGGGGGCTCGACGCCCGCGCCCTTGCCGGCGCCACGATCGCGGCGATCGGCCCCGGCACGGCGCGTGCGCTCGCGGCGCACGGCATCGTCGCGGACGTCGTTCCCGAGAAGTTCGTCGCGGAGTCCCTGGTTGAAGCCCTCGCCGGGGTCGACGTGTCCGGACGCAAGGTCCTCGTCGCCCGCGCCGCCGAGGCCCGCAACGTCCTCCCCGACGCCCTGCGCGAGCGCGGCGCTGAGGTCGACGTCGTCACCCTCTACGAGACCATCCGCGAACAACCGTCCGCCGAGGCGGTCGAGGCGGCCCAGGACGCCGACTACGTCACCTTCACCTCCTCCTCCACGGTGCGCAACCTGACCGAGGCCCTCGGCGACCGCTTCCCGGGCAACGCCCGCGTGATCTCGATCGGCCCGGTCACCAGCGAAGCCGCCCGCGCCGCCGGCCTCGAGGTCCACGCCGAAGCCGACCCCCACGACGTCGACGGCCTCCTCGCCGCCCTCCTAGCCGACGCCGCCTCCTGATGTCGCACTTACTGCCGCTATGCGGTCGAAATTGCGACAGCAAGGTACAGCCAGGGCGGTGGAATCATTGATGTCGTACTTGCTGCCGCTATGCGGATGAAAGTGCGACATCAGGAGGCGTTTGGAACGCCGCACCGGCACTACCACGTCACCGACTCGACCAACACGCGCGCTCGCGAGCTGGTCGAAGCCGGGGCGCCGGGCGGGGCGGTCGTCACCGCCCGCGAACAGACCGCGGGGCGCGGACGCCAAGGTCGGGTCTGGACGGCGCCGGAGGGCAAGGCGCTGCTCTACTCGGCGATCCTGCGGCCGCTGGACGAGCGCCACCTGCTGCTGCCGCTCTCGGTCCCGCTGGCAGTCTGCGCTGCCGCCGAGGCGCTCCGTCCCGGCGTCGAGTGCAAGGTCAAGTGGCCAAACGACGTCTGGCTCGAAGGACACAAGCTCTCGGGAATCCTGATCGAGGCCAAGCCCCAGGACGGCTGGGCAGTAATCGGCGTCGGCCTCAACCTCTCCATAGCTCCGGAGGAGTTCCCAGCCGACCTGCGCCAGCCCGCGGTCTCACTCTTCGCTCCGGCCACAGAGCCTCGGGGGGGGTCCCGCCGGAGCCTCCCCGCTGTTGCTCCGCCGGGACCCCCCCCGAGTCCCTCCACCGCTGCGGTGGTCCTCAGCAGCCACCTCGACTACTGGGTCTGCGCAGGAGAGGATGAGATCCTGACCGAGTGGCGCTCCCGCGACGGGCTGCGCGGCCGCGAGATCAGCTGGGAGGACGGCTCAGGAGTCGCCGACGGCATCGACGACCGCGGCAACCTCGTCGTCGCCGTCGGCGGGGGAAGTCGCGTCAGCCTCGGCGCCGGAGAGGTCCAGCTCCGCATCTGAACTGCCGTTCGACTCGGCGTCCCCGTCGCGGGCGCGGCCCTTTCTCGCGCCGCCGCCTCGCCTCGCCTCGCCGCCCTTCTTGGGCGACCGTTTCTTGTTCGGGCGCTTGCGCCGTTTACCGCCCTTGGGGAAGTTGCGCAGCAGCTCGCGCGCGATCGCCGAAGGTTTGCGGGCCATCCGCATGCGGGCACCCCGCAGGACCTCTTCGCCCTCGGGCGTGTGCGACACCGAGGCGGCGAGCAGCGCCACCGCCAGGCGGCGGTCCTGTTTGCGCGCGGCGTGGACGAGCCGCCGCGCGTTGCGGCCGTGCGCCCGGCCCGAGGAGTTGACCAGCAAGCCGAGCAGCCGCTTCGTCTCCGGCCAGCGCTGCACCGCATACTCTTCGTGCAGCTCGCGGGTGTAGGAGGCGAGGCGCCAGACCCAGGCCTGCGCCTGGTCGCGGCGGCCGATCCGTTTGTCGACCAGCGCCTGCAGCAGCGTTTTCGTCCCAGCGCGACGGTCGTCGCGGGTCCAGGTGCCGACGATGTCGATCGCGTCGTCGAAGGCCTCGGGGTCGCCGAGGTCGGCGATCTCGCTCAGCGCTTTCAGTTTCAGCTGCGAGTTGCGGTTGCGCTGCACGCAGGTGAGCAGGAAGCGGCGGCGCAGTTCCTTGGAGTTCGAGGCCTGGAGGATCGCCCGCGCCCGGCGCCATCCCTGCGGGTTGACCCGCGCCCCGGCCAGCGCCGCCCAGGCGTGCTGCTCGGCGTGGTCGAGGTTGTCGACCGCGATCCGCCACATCTCGCGTTCGAGCACCTGCATGCGGCGTTCCTCCTTGTCGGAGACGGGGACGATCCGCCGCTCCACCCGGATCCGCCGCCCGCGCGCGCGGCGCACCGGGCCGATCACGATCGCGCCGCCGCGGTAGACGTCGCGGTCGAGCAGGCTGTGCAGGGTGACGATCGCCTCGTCGTGGGTCGTCGCCGGGTGGACGAAGTCGATCACCAGGCCGGCCTCCTTGCCGGGAGCGCGCCGGGTCACGCGCCCGACCCGCTGCTGGTAGATCCGCCGCGAGGCGGTCGGCGCCAGGTGCATGCAGAGCGTCGCCCGCGGCGAGTTCCAGCCCTCGGCGAGCAGCATCGCGTTGCAGAGCACGTCGACCTCGCCGCGCTCGAAGGCGGCGAGGATCTCGGCCAGCTCGCGCTTCGGCGTCTCGCCGGAGACGGCGCGGGCGTTGATGCCGGCGTCCTGGAAGGCCTTGGCGACGTTCTTTGCGTGCTGGACGCCGGCCGTGTAGAGGACGCCCGGCATCTTGTCGAAGCGGGTCTTGTAGAGGTCGGCTATCGCCACGTTGAAGGGCGCCTGGTCGAGCAGCGCGGCGAGCTCCTCCTGGTCGAAGTCCTGGTCGACCTCTCCTTTGCGCAGCGGCACCTTGGCGATCGTCCGCACGCCCGGGCCGGGCGGGATGCGCATGCAGCGCAGCGGCGCGATCACACCGCGGCGCGCCGCCTGG
>DATDAQ010000024.1:0-10471 GCA_036525295.1 Solirubrobacterales bacterium
CTCGACGAGATCGAGAAGGCCCACCCGGACGTCTTCAACATCCTCCTGCAGATCCTCGAGGACGGGCGCCTCACCGACGCCCAGGGGCGCACGGTCGACTTCCGCAACGCGATCGTGATCATGACCTCGAACATCGGCGCCTCGGAGATCGCCAAGAACACCTCGATCGGCTTCACCGTCGCCGACGAGACCGGCATGTCCTACGACGACATGAAGAACCGGATCATGAGCGACCTGAAGAAAGTCTTCCGGCCCGAGTTCCTCAACCGGATCGACGAGGTGATCGTCTTCCACAAGCTGGCCAAGGCAGAGGTCAAGGAGATCATCGACCTGATGATCAACCGGGTCCGCGTCCAGGTCGCCGAGCACGAGCTGCAGCTGGAGCTGACCGACGATGCGAAGGACCTTCTGGTCGAGAAAGGCTGGGACCCCTCGATGGGAGCCCGGCCGCTGCGCCGCGCGATCCAGCGCTACATCGAGGACCCGCTCGCCGACGAAGTGCTGCGCCAAGGCGAAATGACGCCGGGCTCGACCGTGATGGTCGAGCGCGACGCCTCCGGCGACGAGGACGACCACCCGCTCAGCCTCAAGATCGTCAAGCCGAAGAAGCCCCGTCCGAAGAAGTCCAAGCCCGAGCCCGAGAAGGTCGGCGTCGGCGCGGCCGCCAAGAAGGACGAGGGCGCGGGGGCCGACGACGATCAAGAGCCGGATTCCGGCGAGCCCAAGCCCGAGGCCGACTGACCCTTAGCTGTTGGCGCGCGGGTCCTGTCGCCGGGGAGGGGGTGTCCGGGCTCTGCTGGGTTTTTCGCCAGGAGCGTCGTTGGCCATTCGAGGTTGGGGTGGGGCGAAAAAGAGGACGCCGCTGCCGCCCGGACACCCCCTCCCCGGCGCCACCCGCGCGAGCTGCGGCCTTATGGTTCGTTGCATGCGTGAGCTTGGTCGTGCTGCCGTTGGCACCTGGAGCGGGGGTAGATACCTGCGCTTCGGAGAGGAAATCGACGAGGCGCGGCTGGAAAGCTTGCTGCTGCCCAACAATGGGATCGACACGGTGCTGAGTGCCGACACCTATGGTCAGGGCGAGGCGGATTCGGTGCTGGGGCGGTCCCTTGTGGGGGTGCCACGCGATTCCTACTGCCTCGTCGGTGCTGTCGGGCATGACTTCTATGAGGGGGAGCGGGATGGTCCGCGGGGGTTTCCGCGCTTCACTGATCCGCACCTGCGCGGCGAGGGTGCGTATGCGGATTACTTGAAGATGGCGGCCGAGCGCAGCCTCGATCGGCTCGGGGTCGACTCGTTCGACCTGCTGCTGCTCCACAACCCGGACCGGATCGGCTACTCGAGCGAGGCGGTCTGGGGCGGGATGTCGGCGCTGCGCGAGGCTGGGCTGACTGCGCAGATCGGGGTTGCGCCCGGGCCGGCCAACGGCTTCACCCTCGACCTGATCGCCTGTCTAGAGCGCTTCGGCGAGCGGATCGACTGGGCGATGATCATCCTCAACCCTTTCGAGCCCTGGCCGGGGGAGCTATGCCTCGAGGCCGCCGAGCGGCACGGGGTCAAGGTGATCACCCGCGTCGTCGACTACGGCGGTCTCTTCTGGGGCGACCTGCAAGCGGGGATGGAGCTGGCGAAGGGGGACCACCGTGCGTTCCGCCCCGAGGGCTGGATCGAGGCCGGGCTGGAGAAGCTGGAGCGGATGGCGCCGATACGCGAACGCACCGGCCTCAGCCCGATGCACCTCGCCTGCCAGTGGAACCTCGCCCACCCGGCGGTTGAGTGCGTCGCGCCGACCCTGATTCAGGAGGCGGGGCCGGAGGCCCGGCCGATCGAGGACAAGCGCGCCGAGCTGGCCGCGCTGCCCGCCGAGCAGGTGCTCGGCGACGACGACGTCGCCGCGATACGCGCGATCGGCGACAACACCGGCAGCATGGCGCTGAAGGGCGCCAATCCGCAGCACGAGGGCGAGGAGCGCCCCGATCGCTGGTCGCTCAGCGACGAGCTGGCCGAAGTTGGAGGGCGCTGGGGCATCGACCCCGATCGCGACCTGATCGCCTCGTAGCCTGCGCCGATGGATCGCAAGTGGTGGACCCTGATCGGGGCCTGTTCCGGCCTTTTCATATTGATGCTCGACTCGACCGTCGTCGCCCTGGCGCTGCCCAGCATCAGGCGCGACATCGGGGCGAGCGCCGAGGGCCTGCAGTGGGCGATGAACGGCTATCTGCTCGCGATCACGATCCTGGTCGTCACGGCTGGGCGGCTCGGCGACATGTTCGGTCGCAAGCGGCTGTTCCTCGCCGGCATGGCCGTCTTCGCTCTCGGCTCGGTGCTCTCCGCCAGCGCCGGAGACCAGCAGGCGCTGATCGCCGGCCGGGTGCTGCAGGGCATCGGCGCCGCACCGATGCTGCCCCTCTCGCTGGCGATCGTCTGCAACGCATTCCCGGCCGGCAAGCAGGCTCGCGCGCTGGGCATCTGGGCGGCGATCTCGGCCCTGGCGCTGGCGGTCGGGCCGCTTGCCGGCGGACTCCTGGTCGAAATCGATTGGCGGGCGATCTTCTGGATCAACCTGCCGATCGCGGCCGCCGGGATCGTGATCATGGCCCTGGCCGCGCATGAGTCCACCGACCCCGGCTCGGGACGCCACGTCGACGTCCCCGGCCTGCTCGCGCTCAGCCTCGGCCTCACCGCGGTGATCCTGGCGCTGATCCAGAGTCAGGCGTGGAGCGGCGCGACGACGGCCGCGCTCGCGCTCGGCGGCTCGGCGGCGCTCTGGGCCTTCTGGCGGATAGAGCACCGCTCGCGCGAACCGATCGTCGACTTCGCGCTGTTTCGCAACGGGCCCTATCTCGGCGCCTGCGCGGCGGCCTTCACCCTGGTCGGCTCCTACTGGGCCGTGATGTTCTTCCAGCCGCAATACCTCCAGGACGTGCGCGGCCACTCGGCAGTGCTGAGCGGCCTGATGATCATGCCGATCACGGCGCCGATGGTCGTCATCTCGCCCCTCTGCGGACGCTTGATCGCCCGCTTCGGCGCTCGCGGCCTGATGACGGCGGGAATGTCCTGTGGGGTTGCCGGGCTGCTCGTGCTGACCCGTCTGGAGGCCTCCAGCTCATATGGCCTGCTGCTCGCCGGCTACCTGCTGTTCGGGATCGCCTTGGGTCTCGTCTACGCGCCGATGTCGACCGCCGCGATGGCGGCGATGCCGGCCGAGAAGGTCGGCATCGCCTCCGGCGTGCTGGCGATGGACCGCGTGATGGCGGGCACGATCGCCCTCGCCGCGACCGGTGCCGTTTTCCACGCCCTGCGGGGGGGAGGCGATTCCTTTGCCGATGCGGTGGCCGGCTCGACCTGGGTCTCAGTCGCCCTCTGCGCCCTCGGAACCGGCCTCACCTGGGCCTTCGTGCGCGACCCGGAGCGCCCCGGCCCAGACCCCTCCGTGGCCGGTTCTCCCGAGCCCGAAGCACTCCAACATCACGCCCATCACCGTCGCTTCCACCTCTGACCCCGAACTGCATCGACTTTTAGGCCCAGCAGGCCGAGAAGTTGATGCAGTTCGGGTTAATGTCGGGCGGCAGATGCGGGCTTGGGTGATCGTAGTCCTTGACAACGACCATCCCGACCTGTCCACTCGGAGATGCCCACACCGCATTCCAAAGCGGTTTTTGCCATCCTAGAAGGCGATGTCAGCGCTTCCTGGGGATGAGCTTCATGAGTTGTCCGAACGCCAAGATCCCCGCCTACTGAGAGCTCTCGACGTGGTCGCGCCCGGCGGCGCGCTACGCGAGGGGCTCGACAACATCGTCCACTCCCGCACCGGCGGCCTGATTGTCGTCGGCGACCCCGGCGACATCTCCCACCTGCTCTCCGGCGGGATCAGGCTCGACATCGACTACACGCCGGCGATGCTGTACCAGGTGGCGAAGATGGACGGCGCCATCGTGCTCAACGCGGAGGCGACGAAGATCGCCTGGGCCAACGTCCAGCTGATGCCCGACCCGACGATCCTCTCGGCCGAGACGGGCACCCGCCACCGCACGGCCGAGCGTGTCTCCAAACAGACCGAGGCGCTGGTGATCGCGATCTCCCAGCGCCGCGACGTCGTCTCCCTCTACGTCGAGGGGACGAAGTACATCCTGCAGGACATCCCCGCGGTGCTGGCCAAGGCGAACCAGGGCCTGGCGACCCTCGACAAGTACCGCGCCCGGCTCGACCAGGTCTCCAACCGGCTCACCGTGCTCGAGTTCGAGGGTGGCGGGGTGCTCTACGACGCGCTCGCCGTCCTCCAGCGCGCCGAGCTGGTGACCCGGATGGCGGTCGAGGTCGAGCGCTACATCGTCGAGCTCGGCACCGAGGGCCGCCTGATCGAGATGCAGCTGGAGGAGACGATGGTTGGCGTCGCCGCCGACAAGTCGGCCCTGATCCGCGATTACAGCGTCGAAGACTCCGAGGGGAACCTGGCGACGGTGCTGCAGTCGCTGGCGCGGCTGCCGCACCAGGACGTGCTCGACTTCGGCCGTCTCGCCGAGCTGCTCGGCTACGACCGCAAGCTGAACACCCTCGACTTCCCGGTCGCCCCGCGAGGCTACCGCGTGCTCGGCCGCGTGCCGCGCATCCCCAAGCTTGTTGTCCAGAAGATCATCCACGAGCTGGGTGGGCTGGAGGAGGTCCTGGCTGCCTCCGATGCCGACCTGGAGGCCGTCGAGGACGTTGGCCCGACCAGGGCCAAGGACATCCGCGAGGGCCTGCGCAGGCTCCAAGAGGTCGATCTGGTTGACCGGTACCTACAGAGCTAGATGACTGACTCAAATTTGACGCACCCACGGATGACACGCCCGGCACGGCGCTGGACACCACCCACGACCTCGCGCGTAGCGCTGCTACGCGCAGCGGCCGCGTGCGGCGCCCAGCTTGGCCTGGCGCGTCCCCGCAGGCACGTCAAATTTGAGTCAGTCATCAGACGGCGAATCGACGCCGTCGAGAAAGAAAGGAGCACCCGATTTCTGAGCTAGCAGAGGAGGCCATGGAGGTGGGCTTCGAGTCCGACGTCCCTTACGTCTGCGACTTCGAAGAGGGGGACAAGGTCGTCTATCCCCACCACGGCGCTGGCCTTGTGTTGAAGAAAGAGTCTCGTCAGCTGATGGGGGAGGAGCGCGACTACCTGACGATCAAGATCCTCCACAACGAACTCACGGTGATGGTTCCCTGCGAGAACGCCGGTGTCGCCGGTCTGCGGCGGGTGATCGACGAGGTGGAAATCAAGAAGGTGACGGACGTCCTCACCGATGAGGTGTCCGACATGCCGAAGAACTGGAACCGGCGCTTCAAGTACAACCGCGAGAAGATCAAGACCGGCGACGTGTTCGAGCTGGCCGAGGTCGTCCGCAACCTCGCGATCCGCGAGATGGAAAAGGGCCTCTCCACCGGTGAGAAGCAGATGTACACGCGGGCGAAGAAGATCCTCGCATCGGAGTTCATGTACGCGCTCGACAAGGACGAGGAAGGCGCGGAGGAATACCTCGACGGCCTGCTGGAGGAGCGCTTCGCCGCCACGGCGACCGCGTAGCGCCGGCAGCGTCACCGCGGTCCTCGCCGCCGCCGGCTCCGGGTGCAGGCTCGGAGCCGGCGGCCCGAAGGCTTTCGTACCGCTGGCCGGGAGACCGATGGTCGAGTGGTCGATCGCGGCCTGCCGCGAGGCCGCCTCGGTGCGCTCGATCGTGGCCGCCTGCCCGCCTGGGCACGTCCACGACCTGGCGGGAGGCGACGTGGACGTGGTCGACGGGGGCGCGACCCGCGCCGCGTCCGTCGCGAACGCCCTCGCTGTGGTCGGCACCGAGTTGGTCGCGATCCACGACGCGGCGCGGCCCCTGGTGACGCCTGGGCTGATCGAGGGCGTCGTGGAGACCCTCTCGGCTGACCCCGAAGCTGCGGGTGCGATCGCGGCCACACCGGTGACCGACACGGTCAAGCAGGCCGATCCCATGACGAAACGCCGATTTCCCACCTCTGACATGGAAAATCGGCGTTTCGTCATCGAATCGACCCTGGATCGCGGGCGGTTGTGGGCGGCGCAGACGCCCCAGGTCTTCAGGGTCGAGGCGCTGCGGGGGGCGCTCGACGGCGATCCGGAGCGGGTCGCGGCCGCCACCGACGAGGCGATGCTGGTCGAGGCAGGCGGGGGAAGGGTGCTGATCCATCCTTCGTCGCCCGAGAACCTCAAGGTGACGACGCCGCTCGATCTGCGGCTGGCGGAGTTGCTCCTCGGCGAGCGCTCAGCTCAGTAGGACCCAGGAGAGCGCAGCGGCGAAGCAGAGTTGCCCGACCCCCAGGGCTACGCCGAGGCTGGCCGCGCCGAGTCCGCCGGCGAGGAGAGCGCCGCCGGCGAACGCGGCGAGCAGAACTCCCAGCTGCCGGATCATCGGCGTGACCCACCCCTCCGCGGCGGCTCGGCCGGCAGGCCGGCGACCGCGCGCAGGCCGTCGTCCATGTGGCGGCGTCTGCGCCGCTCGTAGAGCTTGCGCTGGATGTAGAGGGTGGTGACGCCGGCGAGCACGATCGCGGTCAGGTTGAGGGCGAGTTGAGTCATCGCGCCCAGCCAGTCATCCCAGTTGCCCAGCGCCGCGGCGACGCCGATGTTCGCCGCCGCGGGGATCGTGGTCACCGAGATCAGCACCCCGATCAGCGCGCCGGACTTGGCGGAGGTCAGCGAGAGGACGCCCGCCGCTCCCGCGAAGGCGGCGACGATGAAGGAGAACGTGTTGGGCTCGGCGATGAACTGCGTGAGCGGGTTCTGGATGCTCTTGAAATCGGCGTCGACCAAGCCCGTGGCCACGCAGATCAGCGTGAACAGGAAGGCGGCCGTGATGCCGACGGGGAATCCGACGGTCAGGGCGATCAGCGAGCGCAGACCAACGCTCGGGCGCCGCTCGACGAGGGCGACGCAGAGGCCCGCCAGCGGACCGAACTCCGGGCCCACGACCATCGCGCCGACGATCAGGATCGGCGAGCCGGTGAAGATGCCGACCGAGGCGATCAGGCAGGCGAGGATCATGAAGATGAGGAAGTTCCCTCCCAGCTCGGTGGTCTCCGAGGTGCGGGCCTCGACCTCCTCCCAGACGACGGCGTCCGACGGCATGCCGCGGGCCGCCTTCTCGGCCCGGTCGGCGGCGTCGGAGAGCTGGGAATCGATCTGCTCGAGGGCGATCGAGCCGTCGCGGGCCACGCCCAGCTCTTTCAGGTCCTCGATCAGGACGCTTGCTTCCTCGCGGGCGATGTCGCAGAGGACCACGTCGCCGCGGGGCTGGCGGGCGACACCGGGGAGGAAGACGAGGTTGGAGGTCGACGGCGCCGCCTCGAGCAGGTCGAGGACCTTCTGACAGCGGTCTTCGGGAACGACGATCCTCAGGTGGACCATGGCGTCAGCGTATCCGCGCCCCGGGTCGCCTACTCTGCGCGTCCGATGCTCACCGACTACCACCTGCACCTGCGCCCCGACGACCCCGGCACGCCGGGCGAGCGCTTCTTCACCCGCGAGAACGTCGACCGCTACCTGGCGGCTGCCCGCGACGCCGGGATCGAGGAGCTCGGCGTCTCCGAGCACGTCTACCGCTTCACCCAGGCGCTCGACGTCTGGCGCCACCCGTTCTGGGAGGAACAGGCGCGCGACGACCTCGACGCCTACTGCGAGTTCGTCCGCGAGACGCCGCTGCGGCTCGGGATCGAGTGCGACTTCGTCCCGGGCGCCGAGGACCGCACCGCCACGATGCTGGAGGCACGGGACTTCGACTACGTGGTCGGCTCGGTCCACTTCGTCGGCGAGGCCGCGGTCGACCACGAGGGCTGGGACGTCTGGGATCTCAAGGGGGACGCGGACGAGGTCTGGCGCCGCTACTTCGACGCCCTTGCCGAGTGCGCTCGCTCCGGGCTCTTCGACGTCCTCGCCCATCCCGACCTGGTCAAGGTCTGGGGCGCCGGCCGGCCGATGCCCGAGCGCGACCCGCGGCACTTCTACGAGCCGGCGGTCGAGGCGATCGCCGAGAGCGGTATCGCGGTCGAGGTCTCCACGGCGGGCCTGCGCAAGCCCGTGGGCGAGATCTACCCCGCGCGCGCCTTTGCCGAGATGTGCGTCGAGGCCGGTGCCGTCTTCGCGCTCTCCTCCGACGCCCACCACCCCGAGCACGTCGGCTTTCGCTACGAGGACGCGGTTGGGTTCCTCGGCGAGCTCGGCGTGGAGGAGATCTGCGTTTTCGAGGCGCGGCAGCGGCGCCAGGCACCGCTCGGCGCCGCGGTGCGCGAGGATTGAGTCGATGAGCGTCGGCATCGGCTACGACAGCCACCGCTTCGAAGAGGGACGCCGCCTGGTCCTTGGCGGGGTCGAGATCGAGCACGCACGGGGCCTCGCCGGCCACTCCGACGCCGACGTGCTCACCCACGCGGTGATCGACGCCCTGCTCGGCGCCGCCGGCATGGGGGACATCGGCACGCTCTTCCCCGACGACGAGGATCGCTGGCGCGACGCCGACTCGATCGACCTGCTGCGCACCGCGGTCGGCACGGTCTCCGGCCGGATCGTCAACGTCGACGCGACGCTCGTCTGCGAGGAGCCGCGCATCGGCCCCTTCCGCGCGGAGATGGAGCGGGCCCTGGCCGAGGCGACCTCGGCTCGGGTCAGCGTCAAGGCCACCACCAACGAGGGCATGGGCTGGATCGGCCGCGGCGAGGGCATCGCCTGCATCGCGGTGGCCTCTGTCGATAGTGAATAACCTTCTCGTTCCGATGGGGAAACTCGGCTCCATAGCTGCCGGCGTGCGCCAGTCGGTCTCCGACTCGGTCTTCGAGGTGAAGGTCCTGCGCGAGGCTGGCGTCCTCGGCCTCTCGCGGCCCGACAGGGCCGCCAAGGTCGCGGCCACCTTCCTTCGCTGGGGTGCCTCGCCGGCGACCGGCGTCGCCACCGCGGCGCACAAATACCCGCACGAGACGATGCTGATCGACGAACGGGGCTCGCTCACCTTCGAGCGGGTGCACCGCCGCACCAATGCGCTCGCCCATGCCTTCGCGGGCATGGGGATCGGGCCGGGGGACGGCATCGGGATCATGTGTCGCAACCACCGCGGCTTCGTCGAGGCGACCCTCGCCGCGGCCAAGCTCGGGGCCAGCGCGCTCTACCTGAACACCATGTTCGCCGGGCCGCAGTTGGTCGAGGTGATGCGGCGCGAGGGACCGAAGGCGCTGGTCTACGACGAGGAGTTCACGGGCCTGCTCGACGGCGTCGACGACGACGTCGAGCGCATCGTCGCCTGGACCGACGGGGCGCCCCAGGAGCAGACGCTCGATGCGCTGATCGCCGCCAACGACGAGTCCAATCACAAGCCCCCACCCGACAAACCGCGCTTCGTCATCCTCACGTCCGGTACGACCGGGGCGCCGAAGGGCGCGCAGCGCTCCAGTCCCGACGGGCTGCTAGTGATGGCGGCGCTGATCGAGAAGATCCCCTACCGGGCGCGCGAGACGATGATGGTCGCCGCGCCGCTCTTTCACTCCTGGGGCTTCTTCCACTTCGTGATGAGCCTGCCGACCGCTTCGACGATGGTTCTGCGCCGCCGCTTCGACGAGGAGGGGACCCTGCGCGCCGTGCAGGACCACCGCGCTCAGGTCCTCGCCGTGGTTCCGGTGATGCTGCAGCGCATCCTCCGCCTCCCGCCCGAGACGCTCGATGCCTACGACCTCTCCTCGCTGCGGATCACCGCCGCGTCGGGGTCCACGCTCCCCGGCGAGATGGCGATCGAGTGGATGGACCGCTTCGGCGACACCGTCTACAACCTCTACGGCTCGACTGAGGTCGCCTATGCGACCGTCGCCACCCCGGAGGATCTGCGGGCGGCACCGGGCACCGCGGGGCGGGCGCCGCGCGGCACGGTGGTCAAGCTCTACGACGAGGCGGGGCAGGAGGTCCCGACCGGCGAGGTCGGGCGGATCTTCGTCGGCAACGAAATGTCCTTCGAGGGCTACACCGGCGGCGGTAGCAAAGAGGCGATCGACGGGCTGCTCTGCAGCGGCGACGTCGGCCATCTCGATTCCGCCGGCCGCCTCTTCATCGACGGTCGCGACGACGAGATGATCGTCTCCGGCGGGGAGAACGTGTTCCCGCGCGAGGTCGAGGACCTGCTCGCCGACCACGGCGCCGTGGTCGAGGTCGCGGTGATCGGAGTCGAGGACGAGGAGTTCGGCCAGCGGCTGAAGGCGTTCGTCGTCGCGGTATCGGAGGCCGACGTCACGGAGGAGGAGCTGCAGGCGCACGTCAAGGCCAACCTCGCCTCCTACAAGTCGCCGCGCGAGATCGAGTTCATGGAGGAGCTGCCACGGAATGCGACGGGGAAGGTCCTCAAGCGGGTGTTGCGGGAGAGGGCGGACAAGAGCCCTTCTCGGTAGGGGGTTTGGTTGGGCCGGGGGGGGGGGGGGGGGGGGGGGGGGGGGGGGGGGG
>DATDAQ010000025.1:0-20229 GCA_036525295.1 Solirubrobacterales bacterium
GGGAGGGGCACCCGCCAGCCCCTGCACGGCATACCCAAGGTCAAAAGCCCAGGCCTCGGAGCCGTCGCGTGACTTCTTGAGGCTTTAGCTGGTTAGCTGGTGCTAGAGGTCTAGCGTGACCTCGGCTGGGCCGCCGGGGCCGGGGATGTGGAGCGTTAGGGGGCGGTTCTGCGAAGCCGATTCCGGCAACTCGAAGAGGACCAGCGCACCCTCGATCGATCCCTGCTCGGGAGTGGAGTCCAGGACCGGGATCTGTTCTTGGGATTCGACTTCTCCGCCGAGCGGCAAGGCGTAGAGGCTCTCGCTGGGAATTGCGTGGAAGGTCTCGTGATCGATGTCTGTGATCTTCAGTGACTTGGCGAGGGTCTGCGGCTCTTCGCTCTCGTTCTGGACTTCGAAGAAGACGCCGAAGTAGGACGAGCCCTCGGGCGGCGGCGGCTGACCGACCAGATACGCCGAGTCCTCGTTGTCGTTCGGGTTGAGGAAGCGGGAGAAGGTCACGTTGTAGCTGAGCTCTCCGAGCTCGACCGGCTCGCCCTCGACCACCTCGGTCTCGTGGCTCTCGTAGCCGCAGGCCGAGACGAGAAGCGCCAGCGCAACCAAAACGAGCGCGGCGAGCAGGGGCTGGACGAGTCGGTGACGGCGAGACATCGGCGGCGAGAGCCTATAGAACGTGGCTCAGGGAATACCGGTCGCGTGAGGGTTGCCGCCGGCGACGGCCGTTCGCGAGGCGGCCAGCTCGCCGGACTCGAGCTGCTCGCGCAGCCGGCGCAGGGCCTCGCGCCAGCGTCGCTCATAGGGGATCGAGGCGGCGGAGAGGAGCTCGAGCGCGCGATCGACGGGGTTCGTTGGCTCGGTCCAGTAGGAGACGCGGACCTTCGTCAGCGATCCTGGCCCCTCGGTGAGCTCCCACAGCGTTGTCGAGGGAATGCGATTGGCACGGCCGCCGCGGCCGTGCTCGACCAGCCGGTGGGGTCCCTGGGCCTCGGCGATCGTCGTGTCCGCCCAGACCCGTCGCGGCCGCACGGCGATGCGAAACCGCGCGCCGGCGCCAACGCCGGTGGACTCGATTCGCGTGAGGCGAAAGCCGGTCAGGAAATGATCGGTGAAAGCCGGCCGAAGGGCAAGATCGGCGATCGCGTCGAAGACGCTCTGGCGTGGAACGTCGATCTCGACCTCTGCGCTGACGGGGCCCATGGAGAGCGCGATTCTATGCGCGGAGACGCCTGCCGACCCCGCCTCCTGCGGAAAATCCCCGATGCAGCTTCGAGAACACCGCGCTACTATCCTTGACCGGAGGCGCCGGGAAAGGAGACCCCCATCGTTACCAGTGTCAGTCCCGGTACCAGCGTTGACAGCATCGACGAGGGTACGATCCCAGGTTCGGGAACGTATTTCTGTGCCTCGTGCGGTTCCCAGCTCTCGCTGCGCGAGAACGATCCAATGCCCGAATGCCCCCGTTGCGGGGAATCCGAGTTCCAGCGCGACTCGATCTTCGAGCAGATGCAGGAGCACGGCCAAACCGCGGAGCTGGCGATCCCGAGCACAACAGCCGACTCCGACTGGCTGGCGGCGGCGAGAGAGAGACTGCCGCGCCCCGGCCGCTACCTCGCCTGGCGCGATGACGACGGCGACATCCAGATCCAGCCGATCGAGCGGGGCTGGACGCGGATCGGCCGCAGCGCGACCGCTGACATCCGCCTCGACGACCCCAGCGTGTCGCGACGCCACGCCCTGATCGTCTCGGAGCTGCCCGACTCGCTGCGGATCCTCGACGACCGCAGCCTCAACGGCGTCTTCCTCAACGGCGAGATCGTCGATTGGGCACGGGTCGCGGACGGCGACGAGGTGGCCGTCGGCCGCTTCCGCCTGTTCGCGCTCGAGCGCTAGCTGTAGTTCCCAACCAGGTTGTTCCCAAGTAGCTCGTTGAGACGAGCAACCGGCGGGCGATGACCGAGGGAGCCGTGCTTTCGGTGGGAGTTGTAGCGATCGAGCCAGCCAGGGAGCTGGCCGCGTCGCTCTGAAGAGCTGCTGTAGAGGCGCCCGTAGGCCCACTCCCGCAGCATCGTCTGGATGAAGCGCTCCGCCTTGCCGTTGGTCTGGGGGCGGTAAGGCCGGGTGCGTAGGTGGCGGATCCCGAGCTCCCGACAGGTGGCGGCATGGATCACCGAGCGATACGGAGAGCCGTTGTCGGTCATCACCCGCTCGACCGTCACGCCGCGCTCTGCAAACCAGGCCACCGCGCGCTTCAAGAACGCCGAGGCGGTCTCTCCGCGCTCGTCGGCCAGCACCTCCACGTAGGCGAGGCGGGTGGCGTCGTCGACGCAGACGTGGCAGCACTCCCAGCCGTAGCCCCGGCTGGAGGTGCGATTGCCGATCGCCCGTTTGCCGGCGACTCCGAAGCGCCCCAGCTTCTTGACGTCGATGTGAATCAGCTCCCCAGGCCGCGAGCGCTCGTAGCGGTTGGGTGGCTCCGGAGGCTGGAGGCGACTTCGCTTTCCCAGCCCGATCTTCTTCAGCCACAGCGAGACCGTCGAGAGCGCCAGGCCGAGGGTCTCGGCGATCTCGGCTGCGGTCATCCGCAAGCGGCGCAGGGCGCCAATCGCCTCCACGGTCGCCTCAGAAGTGCGGTTCGGGACTCTCCTGGGCGCCGAGGAGCGATCGAGCAGGCCGGCCTCTCCCTCTGCACGCCAGCGCCCTAGCCACTTGCGGGCGCTCCGCTCGCTGCCCTCCTCTTCGACCCGCTTGACCAAGAGCTTGCGGCTGTTCGGGCAGGTGCGGGCGTTAGCGTGGATCTTCATCCGGTGTCCTCCTTGTTGGGTGGGAGCTTCGACACCCCCAGCCTTCAAGGAGGCCCGGATGAACAACGTTGTTAGGAACTACAGCTAGCCAGCCGCCAAACCGAGTTTCCGGCCACCGCCGCCCCTAGCATGGGGGCGGTGGACCGGTACCCGACCCCAGGCGACCCCTCGCCCGAGCCTCCGGAGGTGGCGGCCGAGCGAGCGCGGGAGCGCCTGCACGAGGAGATAGAGCGGGTCCGCGCTGGCGTCGAGGAGATGCTCTCCGAGCAGGAGAACGCGATCAACGGTCCGGACCTCCGCCGCGAGCTGGACGCGATCCGCGACGAGAGCAACGCCCTGCTGAAGCGCCGCATCCGCAAGGCCGAGAAACGCCTCAACAAGCGCATCGACAGAATCGACGCTCGGACCAAGGAGCTGGAGCAACGCCTCGACCAGGCCGAGCAGGAGCGCCAGTACGCCGAGTGGCGGATCCACACCAACACCGAGCAGATGCTCGACGGGCTGCTACGCGAGGTCCGCGCGATCGCGGACCTACTTACTCGGTAGAGATGCTTGGGTCGGCCTGCACCTTGTGGGGGACGACCATCATGAAGTTGTCGGCTGCAGCCCCCGCCAGACCCAGCACACGGTCGGCCTCGCCGTCCTGGTCGGTGGCGCGCAGTTCGTTCGCGTAGTTGGCGAGCAGATCGTCAATGTCGAGCAGGGCCTCGGCGTCGAGCTCTTTCAGCTCCACTTTGGCGCCCTCGCCCAGCCGCCTCACGATCGCCTCGCGGTCGATGCCGAAGGCGTTGTGGCGGACGTAGACGCGGCCGCCGGTCATGCCGGCGCAGGCCCAGGGACCGAGGTCGCCGAGGACGATCGCCCGGCCCGAGGTCATGTACTCGAAGGCGAAGCCCTTGGCGTTGGCGCGGTCGACGATGCAGCCGCGGTCGTCGTCGATGTCCTCCTCGGGCTCCCCCGCGAGGACGACGTCGGCACCGGAGAGGCGGATGCAGAAGCGCGAGTCGGCAGAGCCCTGGACGAAGAGGCGGCCGCGCTGGGCCCCGTAGGCGAAGGACTTGCCAACCGACCCGTTCAGCCGCTTGCCCTTCGCGCCCTTGCCCTTGAGCACGGCGACGGTGCCGCCGAGCATCGTCTTGCCGACCCCGTCCTGGGCACCGCCCTCGACCCGGATCGAGACGCCGTAGGAGTTGAAGGCGCCGAAGCCCTGACCGGCAACCGAGCCGCCGTCGAACTCCAGGCTGGCCAGCACCTCGTCATTCGACTCCGGGCCATCCTCGAAGATCCGCGAGCGCGCGATGGCGCCCGAGAGCTCGGTGCCGAGGACGCGGTCGTTGGCGTCGGTGGCGCGGGGGAACCGATTGTGGATCGTGCGACCCGAGCAGACGTCGCCGGCGAGGGAGCCGATCTGGGTCGAGGCCTGCTTTGCCTCCATCCTGATCGGCCGGGCGACCACCAGCCCCGCCTCGGCGCGCTCCTCCGTCATCTCCTCCGCCACCGGCAGGTCGAGGGGCTCGAGGTCGAGGAACTCCTCCAGCGGCGTGATCAGCGGCGCCAGGTCGACGGCCTCGTGGTGGGAGACCTGCTCGAGCAGGTCGTAGCGGCCGACCAGGTCCTGGGCGCGCTCGTAGCCGAGCGAGGCAACGACCTGCTTGACCTCCTCGCCCATGGCCGAGAAGAAGCGGGCGCAACTCTCCGCGGCAGTGTCGATTTCCTGGGGCGTGAACTTCTTCAGGCCGTGCTCCTGCGCCTGCTCGACCGTCTCGATCTGCGTCGCGATGCCGACGTGACAGGTGTCGAGCTGGCAGCCGCGGCAGATCGTGCAGCCGAGGCTGACCATCGCCAGGGTGCCGAAGCCGACCCGGTTGGCGCCGAGGCAGTGCAGCTTGACGATGTCGTGGCCGTGGCGGTAGCCGCCGTCGGCCCAGATCTCGACCCGGTTGCGGATGCCGGCCTCCATCAGCGCCCTGTGCACGGCGCGGGTGCCGATGTCCGAGGGCAGGCCGACGTGGCGCAGCGCGTGCTGGCGGGCGGCGCCGGTGCCGCCCTCGAAGCCTGAGAGGGTGATGATGTCGGCGCCGGCCTTGGCGATGCCGAGGCCGATCGTGCCGATGTTCGGCACCACCGGGACCTTGACCGAGACCCGCACGTCGGGGTTGACGGTCTTCAGCTCGTCAATCAGCTCGGCGAGGTCCTCGATCGAGTAGAGGTCGTGGTTGTTGGAGGGCGAGATCAGGTCAGTGCCGGGGGCCGCGTTACGGGCGGCGGCGACCTTCTCGGAGACCTTCTTGCCGGGCAGGTGACCGCCCTCGCCGGGCTTGGCTCCCTGGCCGATCTTGATCTCGGCGAGGTAGGAGGAGTTGAGCATCTCCGCCGAGACGCCGAAGCGGCCCGAGGCGACCTGCTGGCCGCGCCACTTGCGGTAGTGGCCGTACATGTCGCGGATCTCGCCACCCTCGCCGTTGACGCAGAGGACGTTGATCGCCTTCGCCGCCTCGGCGTAGGCGCGGAAGGCCGGCTCGGACTGCGAGCCGAAGCTCATCGAGGAGATCACCACCGGGTAGTCGTGGCGGCCGACCCCGGCGTCGACGCCGGCCGGGTCGACCGGGTCGCGATCGCCCTTCAGGCCCATGATGTGGCGCATCGAGATCGGGCTCTGCCGCTCCAGCTCGCGCACCTTCTCCGAGTAGTCCTCGTAGGAGCCGGAGCCGTTCGCGGTGGCGATCGCGGCCTTGTAGACCTTGGGGTAGAAGCGGAACGTCTTCGCCGGTTTGGCCTCCCCCTCGCCGGCGAGGATGCGAGCGCGCTCGTTGGTGTCCTCGTCAAGGCCGGTGAAGCCGATGCCGCCGGACTCCGAGGCGGCGAAGGCCTCGGTCATAAAGATCTCGGCCAGCTCCGGCTTGACGCCGATCGAGGAGAACTGGCGCGCGTAGCCGCGCACCTCGTGGATCCCGATCGTCGAGATCACTTTCTCCATTCCCTTGGCGAGCGCGTCGCAAAGGTTGGAGACGTCCTTCTCGTAGTCCTCGACGCAGACGACCTCGACCATCGTGTACGGGCAGACGCCGTTGGCACCGAGGCCGAGGGCGAGCATCGTGTCGTGGACGTTGCGGATCGCGGCCGAGCGCAGGACAATGCCGCAGCGGCGGCGCAGGTTTTCCTCGCCGGCCTCGACCCTGAACCCCTTCAGCGCCTGGTCGACGGCCGAGGTCGCAAGGTGGGGGTCGAGATAGCGGCGGTCGGCGTCGTAGACGGTGCGATCGGTGAGCACGAGCAGCTCGGCTCCGTCGCGAACCTTCTTCACCGCTTCCTGCTTGATCCGCTCGATCGCGCCCTGCGTGGTCTCGGACTCGAGCAGGGAGATGTCGAGCGCGTCGGCGCGGCCGCGGAACTCCTCCCAGAGATCCTCGAGCAGGTAGGTGCGGTGCTTTCGCGCGATCGTCCGGTAGGTCTTGTCGGAGAGCGGCGCCAGGCCGTGGTGGCCGCCGAGGATCACCGGGAACGCTGTCTCGATCGTGCCCGTGTCGACGCCGGCGGCGCCGATCGAGGGGCGGCGGCCGAAGACCGTGCGGGTCGAGAAGTGCTCCATCTCGCGTTCGCGGTCGATCGCCGGGTTGGTGACGACGGCGACTGTCTCCTTGAAGTAGTCGGCGAGGTTCTGGCGCTCCGGCGAGAGCGCCGCCAGCGGACCGTCGTAGCCGAGCGAGCCGACCGGCTCCGAGCCGTTGGAGGCCATCTGCTGGACGAGTTTGACGTCGTCGCGCTGCCAGCCGAAGCCGGCGAGGACGCGGTCTTCGACCTTGACCGGCTCCTCGGGGCCGGCGTCTGAGTAGCCGGGGACCTCTTCGCCCTCCAGTGGGCCGCCGGACTCCAGGGCGCGACCGAAGTCTGCAACCTCCTCGGTGCCGTTGCGGCGCAGCCAGCTCTTGCGGACGATGCGCAGCATCTCGTCGTGGGCGTGGAGCGTCGAGCGCTTGGCGGAGCGGTCGATCAGCACCAGCGCCTTCTCGCCCGGGGCGAGCGGCTTGGGCTCGGAGACCATCGCCGCGATCGGGACGACGCCCGGCTCGGAGCTGAAGACGAAGTCCTCGCCGGTCTCGACCTGCCACAGCGGTCGCAGGCCGAGGGCGTCGGAGGAGAACACGCACTCCGCGGCGTGGCGGGCGATCAGCGCAACCGGGCCCTGGGCGAACGGCCCCATCGCCTGGCGCAGGTACATGTAGAAGGGGCGCAGGTCCTCGGGCAGCGAGCGGATCTCCTCGACGATCGGCGGCACGATCATCTCCATCGCCTCGGCGAGGCTGAGGCCGTCGCGGCTGACCAGGGTGTCGATCGTGCGGTTGAGGTCCTGGGAGTCGGAGCCGTCAGGATGGATCGGCACGCCGAGCATCTTCGCCTCCTGGCGCAGCTGCGCGATCGTGTTGATCTCGCCGTTGTGGCCGAGCACCGAGAACGGCTGCACCCGCTTGAATGAGGGCCACGTGTTGGTCGAGTAGCGGTTGTGGCCGAAGCAGCCGATCGTCTCGAAGCGCTCGTCGCGGAGGTCCGGGTAGTACTCACCGAGCACCTTGGGCGCCCCCATCACCTTGTAGACGCAGGTGGTGGCCGAGAAGGAGGGGACGTGAACGTCGAGCTTCTGCTCGAGCTCGATCAGCAGGTCGAAGAGGACGCGGTCGCGGCGCGAGGCGTCGGCGACGAGGCCGGCGAGCTGCCAGAAGTGAGGCTCCTCCTCACGTGCGGTCGGGCCGAGCGCCGGCGAGTCGACGACGCCGATCCGCTCTGCGAGGATGCGGAAGCCGCCCTGGCCGAGCAGCTCGCGGGCGTCGTGCTGGATCCGCTCGCGGTCCTGGGAGCGCTCAATGAAGACGTGGGCGACGGCGAAGGCGTCGTCGAGGGTCAGCGAGGGGTCGTGGCCGCCCGAGCGGACCTCCTCGGCCCAAATCTTGCGCGGCAGGTCGAGCAGCAGCCCGCAGCCGTCGCCCTCGCCGTCGACGTTGCCGGCGCGGTGGAGCATCTTGTGCAGGGCGGGGATCGCCAGCTCTATCGGCGCGTGGCTCGGCGTCGCGTCCTTGCGCACGGAGGCGTAGATCGCACACGCGTCCTTGTCCTCGACGCTGGGCGGAGAGACGAGCGGCCGGTAGGCGCGCTCTGGCGAGTAGCGGACAGGGCCCTCGCCGTGAAGCTCACGGGACTGGGTATCGGACAAGCTGACCTCCCGGTTTCCGCGCCTTCTCCGAGCGGGCGCGCGACGGGTTGACAAGTCGGCGAATTATAGAGCCGATCCAGGCTCGTCAAGGACGAATCTGCATTTACCCGCACTATGCGGGGGTAAATGCAGATTCGAGCGAGCTAGGCCCAGCCCGGGGCGCTGTAATCGCCCGCTGGGTGGACGCCGATCAGCAGCGCGGTGACGGGGGCGTCGGAGCGGTTGAGGATCGTGCGGGTTGCCGGTGGCTCGACCGAGGCGAAGGTGCCGGCGGGCGCCGGGTGGTCCTCGCCCTCCAGCCTCATCACGGCCTCGCCCTCGAGGACGATGAAGAGCTCGACCTGGCCGCTCTCCTCCTCATTGTGCTCGGGGATCTGGCCACCGGGGCCGATCTCGACCAGGTTGAAGCCGAATGCCGAGGTGCCGAGCGCCTTGCGCGCCAGTCGCCAGGTCGACTCCCCCGACCCCTCCATCGTCTCGAACTCGTCGCGGTGCTTGATCGTGTAGCCGTCAGCCATCGCAATCTCCTTTGGTCGGTCGCACGACCGACCATACCCGCGGGACTACAGCTCGGGAACGTCGGCCCCGTGAGGGCTGAAGGGGAGGCGGCGGACCTCGGCCCAGTTGGCGCAGCGATCCTCCAATGCCTCGGCGACCTTGCCGGCGTCCTGCCAGGTGGTCCAGACGAGGACGGTCGGACCGGCACCCGAGATCGTCGCGCCGAGGGCGCCCAGGTCGCCGGCAGCATCGACTAGCTCCATCGAGCGTGGGTAGAGCTCGCGGCGGCGGTCCTGGTGGAGGTGGTCGGCGATGCCTGCCGTGACGAGGTCGAGGTCGGCGGTCTGCAGGCCGAGGACGAGACGGGAGGCGGCGGAGACGTTGGCGACGGCGTCGGCCAGCGGCACCTCGGCCGGGATCGCCTCGCGCGCGCGCTCGGTCGAGACCTCCTCGGCCGGGATCACCGCGATCCCCTCGAGACCGCCCGGCGGGTCGAAGCGGGCAGCGCTCGGGGCATCCCCCTCCCCCGCGCCGCAGATCACGAAGCCGCCATAGATCGCCGCGGCGACGTTGTCCGGGTGCCCCTCGATCTCGGTCGCCTGCGCCAGCATCTCCTCCTTCGACAGCGCCAGCTCGAAAAGGTGGTCGGCAGCGAAGAGCCCGGCGACGATCGCGGCGGCGCTGGAGCCGAGGCCTCGCGCCAGGGGGATCTCGCTGCGCAACCGGAAGGCGATGCCGTCGGCCGGGTGCAGCGCCTCGAAGGCCCGCACGATCAGGTTGTCGCGCCCGGTCGAGACGTCGAGGCCGCCCGGGTCGAACGAGAACTCTCCCGCCTCCTCTACCTCCAACTCGAGGAAGAGCGAGACCGCGGCGGCAAGTACGTCATAGCCCGGCCCGAGGTTGGCCGAGGAGGCCGGCACCCGGATCAGCCGGTGGCGCGCGGTCACTCGAATACCGCCTGCTCCACAGCGCCGAGATCGTTCTCGCAGTTGATCACAGCGGGGGCCTTGGAGAGCGCGGTGTCGGGGTCCTTGAGACCGTGGCCGGTGAGGACGCAGACGACGGACTCGGGCGGCGCGCCGTCCTCGACTGTGGGCAGGCCGTGGGCAAGCAGGCCGGCGACCGAGGCCGCCGAGGCGGGCTCGCAGAAGACCCCCTCGCCGGCGGCGAGCCAGCGGTAGGCGTCGAGGATCTGCTCGTCGGAGACAGCTGCGACGCGGCCGCGCGAGGCAGTGAACGCTGCCATCGCCTCCTCCCAGCGCGCCGGGTTGCCGATACGGATCGCCGAGGCGACCGTCTCGGGGTTGGCGACCGGCTCGCCGTGCACGAGCGGGGCGGCGCCCTCGGCCTGGAAGCCGTAGAGGATCGGGGCCGTGCCGGCCTCCTGGAAGCCGCGCCAGTAGGCGGTGACGTTGCCGGCGTTGCCGACCGGGATCGCCAGCGCGCCCGGCGCCCCGCCGAGCTCCTCGATCACCTCGAAGGCAGCCGTCTTCTGGCCTTCGATCCGGTGCGGGTTGACCGAGTTGACCAGCTCTATCGGGTGCTTGTGGGCGAGCTCGCGGACGATCCGCAGGGCGTCGTCGAAGTTGCCCTGCAGGGCGACGACCCGCGCCCCATGCATCAGTGCCTGGGCGAGCTTGCCGATCGCGATCTTGCCCTCGGGCACGATCACGGCGCCGCGCAGCCCGGCCCGCGCGGCGTAGGCGGCGGCGCTGGCGGCCGTGTTGCCGGTCGAGGCGCAGATCACCGCCTCGGCGCCCCTTCCCTTCGCCCGCGAGACGGCGACCGTCATCCCGCGGTCCTTGAAGCTGCCGGTCGGGTTCGCCCCCTCGAACTTGAGGTAGGCCCGCACCCCGAGCCGCTCGGAGAGCCGCGGGGCCTCGACCAGGGGAGTCGACCCCTCGTTCAGGGTCACCACCGGGTCCCCGGGCTCCAGCGAGAGACGCTCCCTGTATCTCTCGATCAGGGGAGCGGGGCTCAAACGAACTCCTCTTCGATCACGCGTATGGCCCGCGGCGGCGCGCGCAGCACGTCTAGCGCGTCGATCGCCTCCAGCGCCTCGGCGAAGCGCGACTCCAGACACTCGTGGACGACCATCACCAGGCGGGCGTCCTCGCCGACGCCCTGCTGGACGACGCTCTTGACCGAAACCTCCTTGTCGCCCAGCACCTTGGCGACCTGGGCGAGCACGCCCGGGCGGTCGGCGACCTCGAGGTGCAGGTAAAACGAGGAGACCACGTCGGAGACGATCGGCAGCTCCTCGCGGGTCTCGTGGACCGGCGCGTCGCCGTTGAGGATCGAGACGAGGTCACCGAGCACGGCCGAGGCGGTCTGCACGCCGCCCGCCCCGGGCCCTGACATCGTCACCTCGGTGATATCCGGCGCCTCCACCATCACCGCGTTGAACGGGCCCTCAACCGGCGCCAGCGGGTGGCCTGGAGAGAGGAAGCAGGGGAAGACGCGTACGCTGATCCCGCCCTCGCGGCGCTCGGCGACGCCGAGCAGCTTCAGCGAGAGGCCGAGCTCCTTGGCGTAGGCGATGTCGTCGGGCTTGACCCGCTCGATCCCCTCGTAGGAGACGCCGTCTAACGTCACCGGCGTGTGGAAGGCGAGACGGGCGAGGATCGCCATCTTCGCCGCGGCGTCGGCGCCGTTGACATCGTCGGTCGGGTCGGCCTCGGCATAGCCCAGCTCCTGGGCACGGGCCAGCACCTCCTCGAAGGGGGCGCCGCTGGCTGCCATCTCGGTGAGGATGAAGTTGGTGGTGCCGTTGACGATGCCGAAGACCTTGGCGATCTCGGTGACGCCGAAGCTCTCCTGGATCGTGCGGACGATTGGGATGACACCCGCTACCGCCGCCTCGAAGCGCAACTGCACGCCGGCCTCGCGGGCGACGTCGAAGAGCTCGTCGCCGTGCTTGGCCAGGAGCTGCTTGTTGGCGGTAACCACCGGCCGCTTGGCGCGCAGCGCGTCGAGCACGTGGCCGCGTGCCGGATCCGTCCCGCCCATCAGCTCGACGATCACGTCGGAGCGCTCGAGGATCGCGTCGAAGTCGCCGCCCTCGCGGGTGAGGACGCCGGAGATCTCGGGACGGCGCCCGGTCGCGGCCTCGACGGCACCGGCCCGCGCGGCGAGCAGGTCGGCGAAGGCGCCACCGACCGTGCCGCGTCCCAGCAGCCCGATGCGAACGACTTTGGAGGGGTCCTCAGACATCCCGAGCGGTCAAGTCCTCGTAGGTCTCGCGCCGCACGACGAGGCGGGCGTCGCCGTCGCGGCAGAAGACGACCGGTGGGCGGGTCACCCCGTTGTAGTTACTCGCCATCGCGTGTCCATAGGCACCGGTCGCGGGGGTCACGAGGACGTCGCCGACGGCCGGCTCCGCCAGCATCGCGTCGCGGACGAGGACGTCGCCGGACTCGCAGTGCATGCCGGCAACCGTCGCCAGGCTGCCGGGCACGGCGGCGGCCCGGTCGGCGATCAGCGCTTCGTAGCGGGACCCGTAGAGCATCGGCCGCATGTTGTCCGACATGCCGCCGTCGACGGCGACGTAGGTGCGAACGCCGGGGATCTCCTTGACCGTGCCGACGCGGTAGGCGGTGACGCCCGCGTTGCCGACCAGCGAGCGACCCGGCTCGACCAGGATGCGCACGTCCTTGCCGAAGGCCTCGGCGACGCCGCGGACCTTGACGTCGACGTAGGCGTCGATCGCGGGTGGCTCGTCCTCGGCCGCGTAGGCGATGCCGAGGCCGCCACCGACGTTGACCACCTTGCACCACTCGCCGGCGAGCTCGCCGATCGCGCGGATTGCCAAGGTGTAGGGCTCCAGCTCGAAGATCTGCGAGCCGATGTGGGCGTGCAGCCCGGTCAGCCGCAGGACGTCGGAGCTCAGCACCCGCTCGATCGCTCGCGCCGCGAAGCCGTCCTCGATCCCGAAGCCGAACTTGGAGTCGAGCTGTCCCGTCTGGATGTAGTCGTGGGTCGAGGGCTTGATCCCGGGTGTGACCCGGATCAACACGGCCTGGGGCTCCTCCAGGAGACGCTCGCAGCGCTCGATCTCGTCGAAGGAGTCGAGGATCAGGTGACCGACGCCCGAGCGGGCGGCGAAGAGGATCTCCTCGTCGGTCTTGTTGTTGCCGTGCATGTGGATGCGGCCCGGGTCGAAGCCCGCGCGCAGCGCCATGTGCAGCTCGCCGCCGGAAGCGACGTCGACCGAGAGGCCCTCCGCGGCGAAGAGCCGGTAGGCGGCGGTGCAGGGAAAGGACTTGCTGGCGAAGAGGACCTCGAACTCCATCCCGCCGCGCTCGAAGGCCCCGCGGTAGCTGCGGGCGCGCTCCCGCATGTCATCTTCGGCGTAGACGTAGGCCGGCGTGCCGAACTCGGCCGCCAGGTCGACCACGTCACAGCCCCCGATCTCGAGGTGCCCGCGCTCGTTGACGCGGCTGCCGCTCGGGTACACCGGCGAGCCCGCGATCGGGTCGACCACCGCACCTGCCTGTCCACACTCCGGCATAGGCGGTGCATTGTGACGGTTGGGGGACAAGGGCGGAATGGTGGGGAGCCGTCACCCAGTGACGCCCAGACTGCGAAGCCGGTCCCGGGGTTCCCAAGCTTTTTTTAAAAGCTTGGGGCGCCCGTCACCCACCTGCGGCATGTGGAGCTATCGGGGAGCCGGGGCATCCCCTACCAACCACGCCACGTGAAATCGGCTATTTGCCGAGGACGCCGCCAACGGTTTCGGCCACTTTGTCAACGGTTTTCCCGACCGTCGATTCGGGTCCGGCCAAGCCGTTCACGGTTGTTTCGGTTACTTCCGTCACCCCGATTTCGCCGAGAGTGCCGCCGAGGGTCTCGTCGACGCCGGAGACGGTGTCGTTGACCGCACCGGTGACGGCACCCGAGGTCGACTGGCCGGAGCTCCCGCCCGTCCCGGATCCCGCGCCCTGAGAACCCGAGCCGCCGCCGTTGCTCCCGCTCGCCGCGGAGGGCGTCGATCCGGAGGGGGCGGAACCGCCGGAGCCGCCTCCATCCACAGGACCAGCCGTCGGCGGCGCGCCGACCGGTGCCTCACCCAGAGTGGCGCTTCCGTCGCGTTGACCGGTACCGGCGCCTCTTCCTCCCTGAACAGCGGAGCCAGCCTGGGTCGCGCCGGCTCCGCCCGTCGCCACAGAGGAGACGGCCCCGCCGGAGCCTGCCGGGCGTGCCGGCGAGAGAGCCGCCTCGTCGCCGCCACCGAGGGCGGCCAGCGGCCAGTCCTTCAGGGCCTGAAGGGAGACGAGCAGGACGAAGGCGACGATGGCAGCGGCAACGAGCGCCGTGGCCGATACGGCACTCGCGAGATAGGTCTGGGCCTGGCGAACCATCGACGTTGCCTCCTGGGTCGCTTGGTACCCAGAGTCGCAGGGGAAAACCACGACGCCATACCTAATAGTCGAATTTTTGATCGATTTTAGGTAGGCGCTACAGATAACCCAGCGGATCGGTAGGGCTGCCCCCGACCCGAACCTCGAAGTGCAGATGGTCGCCGTAGCAGTGACCGGTGCAGCCGACGTACCCGATCACGTCGCCCTGCGAGACGCTTCCCGAGGTCACCGCAAAGGAGGACTGGTGGGCGTAACAGGTCTGCAGGCCGCCGCCGTGGTCGAGGCAGGTGAAGTTGCCGTAACCGCCGCTTTCGGCATCGGACTGGACCAGGACGACCGATCCCGCCGCGGCCGCGCGAATCGGGGTGCCCGCCGGGACCGCGATGTCGATGCCCTCGTGCATGCGGCCCCAGCGCATCCCGTAGGTAGAGACGACCGGTCCGTCGACCGGCCAGATCAGCTGGCCGGAGCCGTAGCGGATCGGCCCCGCCGGGAGGGGCGCGGAGGCAGTTTCGCCCAGCCGAGCGGCGAGCTCCGCCTGGATCTCGGCGACGTCGCCGTCGAGATCCTGTTCGGTCTCCTCGATCTTCTCCAGGGCGGCGACACGGCTCGCTCGTGTGGCCACCAGCGCCGACTGGCGCTGCTCCACGGCGGCGCGGGCGCCCGCGAGCGCCTGCTCTTCGGCCGCGATGGCGTCGCGCGCGGCCTCGATCCGGTTCTTCGCCGTGCGCAGACGGAAGACGGTGCTCTTCACCTGGTCACGCAGGTCGCGCACGCGGCCGACGATGGCTTCGTCCATGCCGCGGATGTGGTTGAGGTATTCGGTGCGGCCGATCAGGTCGTCGTATCCGTCGGCACCGACGATGACGCTGAGCACGTCCGGAGTGCCGGTCTCATAGATCGCGATCAGCCGCTCGCGCAACGCCAGCAGCGCGCGCTCGAGGCGGGCGCGAACCACGGCCAGGTGCCTCTTGGCGGTATCGAGCTCGGCAACCGCGCGATCGAGCTCCGCCTGCTTCGCGTCGAGCCGGACCTGGACCGCGGCCTCGCGGCTGCGCAGCACCGCCACCTCGCCAGTCAGCCTGTCGATCCGATCCTTGTAGCGGGAGATCGTCGTCGTCAGCACGCCGTGGCGCTCGCGCACCTCGGAGAGCTTCGCTTCCTTCTCGTCGAGCTTCGATTCGAGTTCGTCGGCGGCAGCGGTGCCGGCTGCGAGCAGCACGAGCAGCGCCGCCGCGGCGGCCAGAAGAGCCGCCAGGGCAGGGCGAGTCTTGAACATCGTCGAAACAGGCTAGCTGAGCCGAAGAACCGCCTCCTTGCAGGGCATTAACCGTGCAACCGGGCTTGCGATCAGCCCTGGCGGGGCGCGTTCTCGACCCGCAGGAGGGCATCGGACGCCTGCTCCTCCATCTGCAGGGTGGTGTGATCGATGCCAAAGCGCTCGTGAAGCAAGAGCTCGATCCGGCGCCGCACCAGGTCCCGGTCGCACTCTGGGGAGACGACGACGTGAGCCGCGAGGGCGCCGAATCCGGAGGTGACCGTCCACACGTGCAGGTCGTGGACCGAGCGCACCCCCTCCTCTTCGCAGATCGCGGCGCCCGCCTCATCGACGTCGACGCCCGACGGCGCGGCCTCCATCAGCACGCCGAGCGGCTCCGCTATCAGGCGCCAGGAGGAAGCGAGGATCAACGCGGCGATCAGAAGGCTGACGACGGGGTCGACGATGGACGAGCCGCCCGCGAGCACGAAGGCGCCTGCCATCACGACCCCAATGGAGCCAAGTGCGTCGGCGGCGCTATGGCGAAGGACGCCCTCGAGGTTGACGTCGGCGCGCTCGCCACGGGCAAGGACCGCGGTCGCGGCGACGTTGCCGAGTAGGCCGAGGGCACCGAGCGCCAGCACGCCAAGACCGTCGATCTCAGGAGGGTCTCCGAGCCGTCCGACCGCCGCGAAGGCGACGGCAAGCGCCACTGCCACCAGCAGCAGCCCGTTGACCAACGCGGCGAGAATCTCCGAGCGCTGGTACCCAAAGGTCATCCGACCGCCGGCGGGGCGACCAGCAAGCGAGGCCGCAAACAGCGCCAGCCCGATAGCCCCGACGTCGGACAACAGGTGCCCGGCGTCGGCAAGCACGGCCAGCGACCCGGTAAGCACCCCGCCAACCGCCTCGGCAGCCAGCATCGCCCCATTGATCCCCAGCGCAACCCACATCCGCCGCCGGCTGTCGCCACGCCGCGCGTCAAGGGCATGGGGGTGAGAGTGCACGCCCCGAGCTTAGGACCTACACGGGCCTGAGAGCCCTCGGGGGTCCCTTCTCAGGAACTCCCGCGAAGCGGCCTGAGAAGGGACCCCCGAGGGCTCCGCGTCCTTAGAGGGCTGTGCCTTACGCGGGAACTGGCTCCTTCTTCTCGGCCATCGCCTTGTCGGCGACTTCGGCCGCGTACCCAAGACGCTCGGCATACTCGCGAGCTTGCATGCGCGAGATGACCATGCGCTGGATCTCGGCCGTGCCCTCGAACAGCTGGTAGATCTTGGCGTCGCGGAAGAACTTCTCCAGCGGGCAGTCCTTGCTCCAGGCGTAGGGACCCACGAGGTCCATCAGGGTCGTCGTCGCCCACATCGTCACATCACCGCCCTTGAGCTTCGACATCGAGCCCTGGCCCCCCGTCATCGGGATGCCATTGCGACCCATCCAGGCGGCGCGCTGGACTAGCAGGCGCGCGGCCTCGATCTCGGTGGCGACGTCGGCCAGGGTCTGCTGGATGCGCTGCTCGCCGAGCAGCGGCCTGCCGCTCTCGGTCTGGCCGTCGAGGTACTCGAGCGTCCACTCGTAGGCGGCCTGGGCGATGCCGAGCGCCGAGGCGCCGACCAGCGGGCGGGTGATCTCGAAGGTCGCGAGCGCGTCGGCGCCGCGCGACTTCTTCCCTTCCCGCCCGCGCTGCAGCTTCTTTTCCAGCTTCTCCTCGCCGCCGAGCAGATTCTCGATCGGGATGCGGCAGTCGTCGAGCACGATCTCGGCCGTGTGGGAGGCGCGGATGCCGAGCTTGGACTCCTTCTTGCCCTGGGTCAGGCCCGGGGTGTCCTTGCCGACCACGAAGGAGGCCTGTCCGCGCGTGCCGAGCGCCGGGTCGACCGTGGCGACGACGACGTGGACGTCGGCGATGCCGCCGTTGGTGATGAAGACCTTGGTCCCGTTGAGCACCCACTCGTCACCGTCGCGCTTCGCCGTCGTCTTCAGGCTCTTGACGTCGGAACCGGCCTGCGGCTCGGTCACCGCGTAGGCGCCGAGCTTGATCTCGTCGCCACTGCCGAAGCACTCGGGAACCCACTGGCCGATCTGCTCGGGCGTGCCCGAAGACGCGATCCCAGCTGCCGCGAGACCGGAGCCGGAGATCGCCAGGGCGATGCCGGCGCAACCCCAGTGGAACTCTTCCGCCGAGATCACCTGCATCTGGCCCTCACCGTCCCCGGCCGAGCGCTGGATCCCCTCGAGGCCGCCGAAGCCCTGCTTGCGAGCCTCTTTGATCACCTCCCAGGGAATGCTCTCCTCTTCGTCATGCTTGCGGGCGGCGGGCCTGATCACCTCGCGGGCGAAGGTCCGGCAGCGCTCCTTGTACTCCTGCTGCTCGTCGTTCAGTGCGAAATCCATTGGGTCCCCTCTTGGTCGGCGCCTCTCACCGGTCAATTGATTGACTGGTCAGTCAACCAGTCGCATGAAGATTAGCTGACCAGCCAGCCACCGACCCGCTGTAGCTTTCCGGTCCGTGCCCGGGAAGCGCCCCATCAACGCCGACCTCCCGTCGGCCCAGGCAGAGACAAGCGAGTCTCAGCCGCCGACACCGCCGCCCCCGGCGAAGAAGCAGCCCAAACGCCAGCGCAGGCCGGTACCCGCGGCCCTGAAGGCCGTCGCCGGGCTGGTTGCGGTCGCGGTCGTATTCCTCGTCGCAGCCGTGCTCGGAGGCGGTGGCTCGAACGAGGACGCTCCCGAGCTCGCGCCGGCTCCTGCACAGAGGAGCGCCGAGGAGGTGGGGACCCCTGCGGCCGAGGCGGCCGAAGAGCTGGGATACCCCTCCTTCGCGACCAACAACACGACCCGGGTCGGCGGGTCGGACCCCGCCGCGATCGCCGCGGCGGTGACCCTTGCCGTCTTCCCCTCGGCGACCGCCGCACAGCGGCCCGCGTCGGTCACGATCCTCGACGAGGACGACTGGCAGGGGGCGGTCGCGGCCTCGGTGCTGATGGCGGAACCGCTGCGCTCGCCGCTTCTGGTCTCCTCTGGAGACGACCTGCCCGAGCCGACCGAGCAGGCCCTTGCCGCGCTGGCCCCGCGCGGCAGCGTCAAGGCCGGCGACACCCAGGCGTTCGTCATCGGCGACGCGGCGACTCCGGGCGAGCTGAAGACCGACCACATCGATGGAGGCGGCCCAGCCGCGCTCGCGGCCTCGATCGCAACCGAGCGCGACAAGCTCTTCGACGGTCCCCCGGCCCATTTCGTGCTTGCCCCCGAAGCCAGGCCGGAGCTCGCGATCCCAGCCGCCGCCTGGGCGGCGCGCTCGGGCGACCCGGTGCTCTTCAGCGGGGCCGAGAAGCTGCCGACGCCGACCGCGCAGGCGCTGCGCACGCACCCGAAGGTCCCCGTCTACGTGCTCGGCCCGTCTTCGGCGATCTCATCCAACGTGGTGCGGGAAGCCGGCAAGGTCGGCGGGCGCGTCCGGCGCGTCTCCGGCGAGGACCCGGTCGCGAACGCGATCGCGCTCGCCCGCTACGCCGGCGGCGACTTCGGCTGGAACGTCAACGACCCCGGTCATGGCTTCGTCGTCGCGCGCAGCGATGCCCCGCTGGCCGCGGCCGTTGCCTCGCCGCTCTCGGCGTCGGGGACGTGGGGCCCCCTGCTGCTCACCGACGACGCCGGTACGCTGCCGGCGGCGCTGCGCGAGTACCTGCTCGACGTCAAGCCGGGGTACACGACAGATCCGACCCGCGCCTTCTACAACCACGTGTGGGTGATCGGAGACCAGGAGGCCATCGACGTGAATCAGCAAGCCGAGATCGACCAGCTGGCCGAACTGACCAGGATCGGAGGGACAGAACCGTGAGCGAAGCCGAGAACCCCGACCTGCTGGACGCGCCCGATCCGGTCACCGCAGAGGACATCCGGACCCTCGCCGGAGCGTCCACCCCCCACTTCGCTCTCCAGGTCCGCAACCGGATCCGCCGGCTGATCGCGCCGCTGGCCGCCGACGACCCGGCCCGGCTCGAAGGGGAGCGCAAGATCGCCGAGCTCGAGGACCTCGCCGAGCACAGCGGCGACCCCCGCGGCACCATGGGCATCGCCCGCCACTGACGGGACCGGCCAGCCGCTCGTCGCATCCGCCCCGAAACTCGCGCGTCCTGACGTGTCTGAGCTTATGCCCCCTATATGGGGGTAGACCTCAGACACGTCCTCGAAAACGAAGGGGGATTCAATGGACGCGCTCAAGCAGAGGCTGCCGTCGCCGGCGATGGTCGTCGCGCTCGTGGCCCTCCTCGTCGCGCTGGCAGGGACCGCCTACGCGGCGCAGACGATCAACGGCGGTGCGATCAAGAAGCAGACGATCGGCGGCGGGAAGCTCAAGCAGAAGACGCTGACCGGGTTCCAGATCAACACCAACAAGCTGGGCATCGTGCCGATCGCGCGAAGAGCAGCCCACACCTACTGGGCGGTGGTCAACAACCCGACCGGTGCCGGCAACGCGGCGCTGGCACGGGCCAGCGACGCGGGGGTGACCGCGACCGAGGGCGGTGGCGCCGTCACGGTGGCATTCCCGGCGAACGTAAGCGGCTGCGCCAACGTTGCCGGCCGCGACAACGCGGGGACGTCGGTGCCGGGCGCCGGCTACGCGCAGACGAACGCGTCGCCGGCCAACGCCAACGCGATCGAGGTCCGCACGCGCGACGAGAAAGGGCTCGACGCGGACGCCGACTTCCACCTGATCGTGGTCTGCCCATAGACGACAACTCCCGGCCGACGGGCCTAAAACACCCCTATATGTAGGGAAATCGGCCCATCGGCGGGGATAACGGCTAGGCTCCGGCCATGGATGAGATCGAGCACGGGTTCAAGGAGGGTGACAAGGTCTGGGTCGAGGACGGCAACGGCAAGCACCACCCCGGGATCTTCGTCGCCGACAACGAGAGCTCCGGCTGGTTCGGCGGCGGCCCCAGCGCCTACGTGGTCCACCCCGAGGCCAAGCAGGCCGAGGTCGTTTCGACCTTCCGCATCACCCCGCGCGACGAGTAGCCCACAAGCTCTTTCAAGCTGAAGGCGGGCGTCTCGGGGTGGAGGCAAAGCTTGTGTGTTGCGAAGGGCTGTCGGGTGCCCCTC
>DATDAQ010000026.1:0-15919 GCA_036525295.1 Solirubrobacterales bacterium
GACGTCTTCCTCGCCGGCGTCGCCGGCCGCCGCTTCACCGAGGACTACTGGAAGCGGATCCTCCCCCGCCTCGACCCGGCGGTGGTGATCCCGACTCACTACGACAACTTCTTCCGGCCGCTCGGCCAGCGGATGGAGTTCGTCTCCAACGTCCAGCTCTCCGCCCTCCCTGGCGAAATCGCCACGGTCAGCAAGGATGCCCGGTTGGCCGCCCTCCCCCGCGCCGACCTCTAGGACGAAACGCCGATCTTCCAGGTCATGGATGGAAAATCGGCGTTTCGTCGCTAGGCCTCAGTGAAGTGCTTCGTGGCGATCTGGTCGATCGTGCCCTTGGTGCGGATCGTGTGCAGGCCCAGGGCCGCACCGATCGCTTTCAGGTCGAGCTCCGATTCGGACATGCCGCCCCGGGGAAGCCAGTAGAGCTCACGCCCCTCTACGGCGAGCCGATCGTTGTCGCTCGATAGCGCCAGCGTCTCCTTGCGGTTCGCGGCCGCGGGCTTCTGCGCCAGGAGCACCACCTGAACCTTGCCCTTCGAAGCCGCGAGAGCGGACCGCTCGAACGGCTCATGCGCTGCCATCGCCCGCAACTCGTCAGCGCTGCGCAGGAAAACCGGCACCTCGTAGCCCAGCGACTCGCCCAGTCCGGCTTCGATCCACCTCGTCAACGCCTCCGCATCGACCCCCTCGGAGCCGAAGATCACGTTGCCGCTGGCACGGAAGCAGGCGACGTCAGTTAGGTCCAATGCCTCGAGCAGCGGCGCAGCTCGTCGTTCTTGATCCGCCGGTTGCCCAGGTTCATCCCGCGCAGGAAGGCGACGTGGCGCTCCATGAGCCCAGCTTACGAACCTCGCCAGCAGTCCGGCTGCGACGATTGCGATGTGAGCGGCGACTACACCCAGCTTCCCGCTGATCTGCCCGTACCCGAGGACGACGGCGCCGCGGATCACCTAACCGGGCTGGCGCTGCCGGAGCTGCAGTTGCCCTCCACCCTGGACGACCTGGTGGACCTCGCGGCTTCCGGCCAGGAGCGACTCGTCGCCTACGTCTACCCCCGAACCGGTACGCCAGGCCAGCCCTCACCGGTCGGCTGGGACGACATCCCCGGCGCCCGCGGGTGCACGCCGCAGAGCTGCGCCTACCGCGACAGCCTGGTCGAGTTCTCAGCACTCGGTGCGACCGTGATGGGCATCAGCACCCAAAGCCCCGAGGAACAGCGAGAGTTCGCCGAGCGGGAGCACATCCCGTTCTCCCTGCTGTCCGACGGTGACCTTCGCCTCCGCGACGAGCTGCTCCTGCCCACTTTCGAAGTAGAGAGCATGACCCTCTACAAGCGTCTGACCCTCGTCGCCGAAGGCGGCAGGATCGCCAAGATCTTCTACCCCGTCTTCCCACCTGACCGCGACGCCGCCGAGGTGCTCGACTGGCTCCACCGCCGACGGGCCTAAAACGCTCCCTAGAGGGGGTGTTTCAGGCCCGTCGGCGGGATTTATGGAGGCGGCCGGAATTGAACCGGCGTCCGAGGCCGTAGCGCGAAGGTGTCTACAGGTATAGCCGGCGCTTGATTCTCGTCTCCCGGGGTCCGCGCCGGCGGGCACTGCGGGAGATAGAGCCCTCTGAATTGTCCCCTGGCAGACGGGGCGATCCGCCTGGGTGAGCCCGCAATCTGAAGCCGGCTGCCCCCTCCGCGGGCGGGAGAGGACCGACTCTCATCGCCTAGGTTCTAGCTAGGCAGCGAGGGCGAACTCATGGTCCGCACGTATTGGTTGGTGCCGGGGTTTAACGAGGCCTCCGGCAACCTCGACCTGCAACCGTTCGCACGGACCGACCACGTCGAAGCCTGTCGCCCCCGTGCTATGTGGACGGATTGTACGGAGTCGGGTAGGAATATCCCATGAGCGCGGAGCGACCAAGCGTGCATATCTGGTTCTTCGCGCCGGGAGCGAAGCGCGAAACTTTGTGATGGCCGACTTGCAGTTCGACGCGATCGTCCTCGGCGCCGGGGCGCCGGGAGAGGTCTGCGCCGGGCGCCTCGCCGACGGTGGGATGTCGGTGGCGATCGTCGAGCAGCACCTGGTCGGTGGCGAGTGCTCCTACTACGCCTGCATGCCCTCGAAGGCGCTGCTGCGGCCCGCGGACCTGCTCGGCGAGGCGCGGCGGGTGCCCGGCGTCGCCGAGGCGGTAACCGGGAAGCTCGACCCACAAGCGATCCTCGACCGCCGCGACGAGGTGATCCACGACCTCGACGACTCCGGGCAGTTGCCCTGGCTGGAGGAGCGCGGAATCGAGCTCTTCCGGGGCGAGGGGAGCCTCGACGGCGAGCGCCGCGTGCGCGTCGGCGGAGACGTGCTCGTGGCCACCAAGGTCGTCGTGATCGCGACCGGCAGCGGCGCGGCGATGCCGCCGGTCGACGGTCTCGACTCGGTGCGCGCGTGGAACAATCGCGAGGCGACGACCTCGAAGCGGGTCCCGGAGAGCATGATCGTCCTCGGTGGCGGTCCGGTCGGCTCGGAGCTGGCCCAGGCCTGGTCGACCCTCGGCACCGAGGTGACCCTGATCGAGGGCGCCGAACGCCTCCTCCCCCGCGAGGAGCCCTTCGCCGGCGAGCAGGTCGCCGAGGCGCTGCGCGAGAACCAGGGCGTCGACGTGCGCACTGGGGTTCTCGCCCAGCGCGTCCGGCCTAGCGGCACCGGCGTTGCGGTCGAGCTGAACGACGGCGAAACGGTCGATGCAGCCGAGCTGCTCGTCGCCGTGGGGCGCAGGCCCCGCACCGGGGGGATCGGTTTGGAGTCGATCGACGTCGAGGCCGGCAAGGGTGGATTTCTCGAAACGGACGGCCGCATGATGGTCGGCGGCCACGACTGGCTCTACGCGGTAGGAGACGTCAACGGCCGCGCCCTCTTCACCCACATGGGCAAGTACCAGGCCTGGGTCGCGGCCGAGAACGCCCTCGGGCACCCGGTCGAGGCCACCGCCGAAGACCTCGGCTCACCACGCGTAACCTTCACCGACCCCCAGGTCGCCGCGGCTGGCAAGACTCTCGATCAGGCCCGAGAAACCGGAATCGACGCCCGCGCGATCGACGTGCCGACCGACGGCACCGCTGGCGCGAGCTTCCAGGGCAAGGGCACCGGCGGCACCTCCCGCATCGTCGTAGACGAGCGTCGGCAAGTCATTGTCGGCGCCACCTTCACTGGCTTCGAGACAGCGGACTTCCTCCATGCAGCAACGGTCGCGATCGTGGGGGAAATCTCCCTCCCAAAGCTTCGCCACGCGGTCGCCGCATACCCAACCCGGAGCGAGGTTTGGTTGAAGCTCCTCGAGGCCTACGGCCTGTAGGAGTGGCAAGAGCAGCCCGGCGGGGGTGGAGCGTCTTGTACTTTTTCGCGATCTCCGCTCGGGCGGCCATCTCCGCCTCTCGAAAAAGTTAAGCGGAACCCCCGCCGGGCTGCTCTAAACGGTCGAGCGGCGCTTCAAGTCGTCCAGAAGCTCTTGCGGCAGACCCGCCACCTCGTCAAGGTCGTCGATCGAGCCGAAGCGGCCGAGCCGCTCGCGATGGGCGAGCAGGCGGGTCGCCTGGGTGACCGAGAGGTTCTCTGCTCGGAGCTGCTCGAAGGTGACCGAGTTGAGCTCGATCTTGCCGCTGCCCGACGCAGCCGGCGGTGCCGGCTGAGGCGGCTCCGGCGCGGGAGGCTCCGGCGTCGGGGGCGGTCCGGGCGGCTGGGGAGCCGGAGCCGGGGGGACGGGTGCAGGCGGAGGCGTCGGCGGCTCCGGCGCGGGGGGTGGAGTCGGTTGCGGCGCGGGTGGTTCGGGAGCTGTGGGCGGCGCGGGCGGGGGGGGTGACGGCGGAGTGGGCGGCTGGGGCGCAGGAGGCTGGACGCCCTGCCCCTGGACCGACTGAATCACGGCCTGCTCGGCTTCGGTGGCGCGACGCTCGGCTTCGCGGGCTCGCTCCTCCGCCTGCGCGACGCTGTCGCGGATCTCGCGCAGCCTCCGCTCTCGCTCCTCCTCCTCGGACTTCAGCTTCGCCAAGCGCTCGGCCTCGGCTGCGCGGCGCTCCGCTTCCCTGGTCCGCTCCTCGATCTGGCGCAAGCGCTCCTGCGCCTCGGTCATCGCCCTCTCCTGCGCTTCGCGTTCCTGCTGAAGGCGCTGTTCGGCGGTCTCGAGGCCCCCGCTCGCGGCGCCGAGCGGGGAGGTTGCAGGCGCGACCGGCGGCGGGCCGGGCTGGAAGGCCTCCATCGACTGGGTCGCCTGCCCTCCCTGAGCGGCGGCGGTGCGCTGCTCGGCCTCACGCTGGAGCCGCTCGGCCTCCGCTATGCGGCGGTCGGCCTCGGCACGAATGCGCTCCTCCTCACGCTGGATCTCCCCCACCTTCGCCTGCACCCTCTGCTCGGCGGCGGCGGGGCCGTCGTAGCCGGGAGGCGCCCCCTGCGGAGCCATCGCCACCGGAGGGGGCGGCGGGGGCGGCTCGACCGGGGGCTGCTGGGAGAACGGTGGCGTAGGCGGCATCGCCTGCAAGGGCGACGGCTGGGGCGCCGGAGCGGGCTGGACCGGGGGCACGCCGGCCTGGGCGGCCTGGCTCGCCTGCAGCTGTTCGCGCTCGTGAGCGGCTCTGGCCTCAGTCAGCTGCCGCTCTGCCTTCGCCGCGTCCTTGCGCGCCCGGCGTCCGGAGTGTCTGCGTCCACCAGGCGGGCTGAAGCGGCGTTCGGCGCGTTTCGCCGCCCGTTCTTCCCGCCTGCGCTTCGACTCCGCCTGGCGGCGCTTGCGATGCTCGACCCGCGCCGCACGTTGCTGTTCACGCGCCTGCTTGCGCTTCTCCTTGGCACCCGGCGCCATACCGCCGACGACGGGAGGTGGTGGGGATGCAGCCGGAGGAGGAGCAGCCACCGGGGCCTGCACGGCGGACAGCTCGGCGGTCTGGGACGTCGATGCGGAGGGGGGCACGGACCCGGTGGGCGGCTTTGGAGAGGTGATGGACGGCGCCGGTGGGGCAGCCTGCCTCTTCGCCTTCTCCTTGCTGCGGCGCTGGGTGATGCTGACTACCAGCAGAAGCAGCAGGATCGCCGCCACGAGGCCGCCGACGAAGTACTGGATGTTGTCACTGATGAAGTCGCCGGCTTCGCTCGGGAAGGAGTCAGCCTGCGCCTGAGCAGGGGCGATCAGGGCCACGACGAGCGCCGACACTGGAAGTACCAGGGCAGAACGGGATCGCATGCCCCCGAAGCTACCTCATCCGGCTCTTGAATTCGCGCTCGACCTCGCGGCGCACGTCGCGCTCGGCGATCTCGCGGCGGCGATCTCGCCCCTCCTTGCCGCGCGCCAGTGCAAGCTCGACCTTCGCTCGCGAGCCCTTGAAGTAGATCCGGGTCGGGATCAGCGTTAGCCCCTTCTCCGCTGTCTTGCCCACCAGCCGTTCGATCTCGGCCCGGTGCAGCAGCAGCTTGCGCGGCCGCTCGGGCTCGTGGTTCTCGCGGCTGGCCGGCTCGTAGGGCGGAATGTGGAGGTTGCGCAGCCAGACCTCGTTGCGCTCGACGACCGCGTAGGCGTCGCCCATCTGCGCCTTGCCGTTGCGCAGCGACTTGACCTCCGAACCCTGGAGGACGATGCCCGCCTCCATCTTCTCGATCGGTTCGAACTTCTGCCGGGCGCGGCGGTTGGTGGCGACGTCGCCGGAGGCCGGCTCTCGCTTCTTCTTGGACTTAGCCATCGGCGATCTCCAAATCGACCCGGCCACGCGGGGCGTCGACTCCGGCCACCCGGACGGATATCGGATCTCCGAGCCGCAAGGCGGCACCGGACTCGCGGCCGGCGAGCGCCGTCTCGGTCTCGTTCAACTCAAAGCGCTCGCCCGCCATCGTGCGGGCGGGTACGAAGCCCTCGTACACGTCTCCCAGCTCGCCGCCGAAGGCGGCGAAGGCGCCGGCCCGGATGACGCCCGACACCTCGCCGTCGAACGCGACCTCCGCGCCGCGCTCGCCGAGCTCGCGCTCCAGCAGGTAGGCAGCACAGACGTCGTCGGCGCTGCGCTCGATCTTCGCCGACTCGCGCTCCCGCTCGCTCGAGTGCCAGGCCACCTCCCTCGCCTCGGCCGCTCGCGGGGCCTCCTCCCCCTCGCCCAGCGTCGCCAGCAGGGCGCGGTGGACCAGCAGGTCGGGGTAGCGGCGGATCGGCGAGGTGAAGTGGCAGTAGGCGGGGCTGCCCAGGCCGGCGTGGCCGCTGTTGCGGTCGCTGTAAGACGCTTGCATCTGGGAGCGGAGCACGAGCGATGTATACGCCTCGCGGCCGTGCCCGCGCCGCGCCGCCTCCTCGATCACCAGCCGGCTCGCCTCCGCCGCGACCTCCCCCGCCTGGCCAGGTGCCAGGCCCTGGCGCAGTGGTGGGGTCGGCACGCCCAGCGCGTGCAGCTGCTCGACCAGGCGCTCGATCCGGCCGGGATCCGGCGGGGCGTGGACCCGGTAGACGGCGGGCACTCGCTTGCGCTCGAGCAGCTGGGCGACCTGTTCGTTGGCGAGGATCATCAGCCGCTCGATCAGCCGGTGGGACTCGGTCTGCGCCACCGAGCGAGCGCCGGTCACGTTCCCGTCCGCGTCGAAACGGAACTCCGGCTCGAAGGACTCGACGTCGAGGCTGGTCGCCCCGCGACGCTCATCCAGGGCCGCCGCCACCTCGCGGGCCACCGCCAGCGGCTCGGCGACGTCCTCCGGCGCGCCCTCACGACCGTCGAAGACCCGGTCGAGCTGGTCGTAGTCCAGGCGCGCCCGGGAACGGATGCGGCTGCGGAAGAAGCTCGCCGACAGTGGAGTGCCGGATGGACCGAGCTCGATCTCGGCCGTCACCGCGAGCCTCTCCACTCCCGGCGCCAGGCTGCACGCGTCCTCGCTCAGGGCGCGAGGCAGCATCGGCTCGACGGTGCCCGGCACATAGGTGCTGTTCGCGCGCAGGCGCGCCTCGAGGTCGAGTGGCGTGCCAGGCCGGACGTGGGCGGCGACGTCGGCGATGTGGATCCAGACGCGCGCCGCGTCGCCCTCCCGCCGCGCCGAGACCGCGTCGTCGAAGTCGCGCGCGGTCGCGGGATCGACGGTGAAGGTCGGCAGCTCAGTCAGGTCCCGGCGGCGGATCCCGCTGTCTTCGGCGGCATCGGCGGCGCGTCCCGCTTCGACCTCGATTGCGGCCGGAAAGCCCCGGCGCCCGAGCCCCTCAGCCAGCAGCGTTTCGACCCCCTCGCGGGCGTTCTTCGGTACCTTCGCCCGGCCTCTCCCCCGCGCCCGCTGACGCGCCCTGTAGTAGCGCCAGTCCCGCTTGCTCACCGCGATTGCTTCTTCCGGTGCGCTTTATCCACGTATAGAGGGGAAAAGGCGCACCGGAAGCTCATCGCTGCGCTGCCAGGACCTTCAGGGCGCGGTCGAGCGCCTCGTCGGGCGCGGTCCGGGGCAGGTTGCGCACCCGGACGTCGGGGTGGATGCCGTGGCTCTCAGCCAGGTTGACGCCATCGGGAGTGAAGTACTCGCCGATCGTCAGCTTCAAGGCGCCGCCGTTGGAGAGGCCGATCTCCTGCTGGAAGACGCCCTTGCCGTAGGAGCGGGTGCCTACCACGGTGGCACCGGCGTCATCGGCAAGCGCCGCGGTGAGGATCTCCGCGGCCGAGGCCGTGTTGCGGCCGATCAGGACGACCATCGGCACGGCCCTGAGGTTGTCGCCGACGGTCTCGTAGACGGCATCGCCCTGGGTGCGCGACTCGGTGCTGACGACGACTTCACCCTCGGGGAGGAAGACGCTCGCGGTGAGCACGGCCTCGTCGAGCAGCCCGCCGCCGTTCGCGCGCAGGTCGAGCACGATCCCCTCGACGCCCTTGCGCTCGAGCTTCTCGACCGCTTCGCGCAGAAGCGCGTGGACGCCTTCGCTGAAGGTGACCATGCGGACGTAGCCGAGCTTTCGCCCGTTGACCCGCTTGACCTGGCTGGTGACCACCGGCAGCGCGATCTGTGCCCGGGTGATCTCCAGCTCGCGGATCCGCCCCCCCGGCGTTCCGCGCACCCCGATCGTCACCTCGGTGCCTTCCGGCCCCTTGATCTTCTCGGTGGAGAACTCGCTGCTCTTACCGGCAATCGATCTGCCGTCGACAGAGACGATCGTGTCGCCTATCTCCAGCCCCGCCTCCTCGGCCGGCGAGCCGGGGAACACACGGTCGATGCGCAGGCCCGGGTTCACCTCCTCGACGGTTAGGCCGATTCCGGAGAACCGGCCCGAGATCGCTTCGTTGAAGCGAGCCAACGCGTCCGGCGAGAAGTAGTCGGAGAAGCGGTCGTCGTGACGGCGGCGCAGCTCGCGAACCATCCCCTGCAGGGAGGCGTTGGTCAGCTCCTCGGTTCCGACCGGCCGGTAGTAGTTGTCCTCGATCAGTTCGGTCGCTTCGGCGGTCAGTCCGGCCGAGTCGTCAACGAAGCGGTCGCGGAGGAATTCGGGCAGGTGCGCGGGGTGGCCGCCGAGCCAGATGCCGACGCAGAGGACAACCGCGATTGCGACCGCGAGGCCGGCGACCCCCCACCCCCAACCCCTCACGACGTGCTCAGACCTTGAGGAAGCGGCGCAGCGTGATGCCGGAGCCGACCGCCGAGACCAGTACCGCCGCCCCGAAGAGGATTGCGACCAGCGCCGGGAACGAGAGGGTGCTGTTGTTCTGCGCCGCGAGGAAGGAGAAAGTGTCGCTCAGCGGGTCGACGATCGTGATCTTGCCCAGCCACAGGATCAGTATGGCGAGGAGCCCGCCCGCGAAGCCGACGACGACGCCCTCGATCATGAAGGGCCAGCGGATGAACCAGCGGGTCGCCCCGACCAGCCGCATCACCTCGACCTCGCGGCGCCGGGTGTAGATCGAGAGCCGGATCGTGTTGCCGACCAGCATCAGCGAGGCGAGGATCAGCAGCGCCGTGATCACGGTCAGCACGATCTTCAGCGCGCTGGTCACCTGCTCGATCTGCTGGGACTCCTGCTGGCGATCGAAGATCTCCTGGACGATCGGCGAGATCGGCTGGGGCTTGCCGTTCGGGCCCGGCGGCATGATCGCCGCTCGCACCGCATCGAGGTTCGCGGCGTCGTCGGCCTTGATCTGGAAGTTCGCCGGCAGCGGGTTGTCGTGGAGCTGCGTCAGCAGGTCTTCGCTCTTGCTCTTACCGAGGTCGTCTTCGAGTTCCGCGAGGGCCTCGGCCTTGGTGATCAGGGCGACCGACTCGACGTGGGGGATCGCTTCGAGCTCGGTCTGTAGCGCCGCGATTTCGCCCTGCGTCGCGTCGTCGTAGATCGCGGCTCGGATCTCGAGGCTCTCGCGCACGGACTCGCTCTTCGCCTGGGTCGTCTGGAAGACGGGGATGAGGACCCCGAGCAGGATCACGGTGGTGACCGTGGTGACGATCGCCGCCATGCTCGGAGCGCCGTTGCGGCGCAGCGCGCGGAATGCCTCCTGGGTGAAGAAGAAGAAGCGCGACATCAGAAGAGCGAGTCGTGTCCGTTGGTCTGGCCCTCGGGGGCGACGCCCATCTCGGCCCGCATCCGCACGCCGAACTCGGTCGTCGACTCCTCGGTGTAGCCGCCGCTGACCTCGTCGCGGACGACGCGACCCTCGTAGAGCTCGATCACCCGGCGCTGCATGTTGTCGACCATCTCGCGGTCGTGGGTGACGACGACGACGGTCGTGCCGGTCTTGTTGATCCGGTAGAGCAGCTGCATCACGCCGATCGAGGTGACCGGGTCGAGGTTGCCGCTGGGCTCGTCGGCAAGCAGCAGCGGCGGGTGATTGACGAAGGCGCGGGCTATCGAGACGCGCTGCTGCTCGCCGCCGGAGAGCTGGTCGGGGTAGCTGTGCAGCTTGGTCGAGAGGCCGACGAGGCGCAGCGTCTCGGGCACCTGGGTGCGGATCTGGGCGCGGCTGGCGCCGATCACCTGCAGCGCGTAGGCGACGTTGTCGTAGACGGTGCGGTCGGGCAGCAGCTTGAAGTCCTGGAAGACGGTGCCGATGTTGCGCCGCAGCTGCGGGATCTTCTTCTCCGGTAGGGCGCCGATGTCGCGCCCGGCGATGCGGACGGCGCCCTCCGTAGCCGCCTCGTCGCGGATCAGCGTCTTGATAAGGGTTGACTTGCCGCAGCCCGTCGGGCCGACGAGGAAGACGAACTCGCCGCGATCGACGGCCAGCGAAACCCGGTCGAGCGCCATGTGGCCACCCGGGTAGACCTTGGTCACGTCGCGCAGCTCGATGATCGGCTTGCCACCGGCACGCCGTTGCTGCGGCTCCTCGCCGCCGGTCTTTCGCTTTCTGCCCATGGCCATTCCCGCGAACCCTTCTCCGAGGACAGGGTGACTCCTGCGCACCTTCGGGCGCGCAATTCCCCGCCCAATCAGAATGAGCGGGATCTTAGCAAATTGTTAGCGACTGCTTATAGACACAGGAAAGAACAACTCACGGCCCGAGCGAGTCGAAGGAAGTTTGTCGATTTCTCAACGATTAGTTGCATGATCTGAATTGATTTGAGAGGGTGCCGACGATGTTGGCGCACATCGTCGGCCTACCGGTTGAGGAGACCGCGCTCAGCCTGGTACCGATCGCAGTGGCTACCGGCGGGCTAGCGGGACTGAGACTGCGCCGCCATCTCGTCCACCGTCGCCCGCACCGAAAGGCCGGGCCTCGGGGGTCACGATGAGCGCAACCTCCCCCACCTCCACCCTGGCACCCAGGGCCTTGCGCCATCGGCGCAGCGCGCGCCGCATGACCGCCGGGCAGCTGAGCGATCTGAGGAAAGCCGTCACTGCTGCTCAGGCGATCGGGGACGACCGCGGCTACCAGCGCTGGGCTGGGATCCACGGCCTTCCGTTGCCGATCTCCTGCACCCACCACAGCGAGCTGTTCCTGCCTTGGCACAGGGCTTATCTCTACCTCTTCGAGAAGGCGCTTCAGGAAAGGGTCCCCGGCGTGACCCTTCCCTGGTGGGACTGGACGTCGGGACACGAGGAAAGCATCCCCGGGCCCTACGCCCGCCGCCGAGCCGAGGGCCGCAGAAACCCGCTCTTCGACTCGCCGATCCAGCCTTCGGGACGCATCAACCCGCGCCAGTCGCGAACGACACGGGCACCCGGTGCACCGGGAATCCTGCCCGCGCCGGCGACCGTCGAGGCAATCCTCGACAACCGTGACTTCCTCACCTTCCAGACCCAGCTCGAGAGCATCCACGACGGCGTCCACGTCTGGGTCGGAGGAACGATGGAAAGCATCGCCACCGCCGCCTATGACCCGATCTTCTGGGCTCATCACTGCATGATCGATCGGCTCTGGTATCTCTGGCAGCTGCGCCACCCGGGTGCGGGAGTACCGGCGAGACTGCTCGATCGGGCTCTGGCGCCGTTCCCGATGACGGTTCGCGAAACGATCGACGTCACCGGGCTCGGCTACGACTACGCGGCCTCGACGGCCGCCGCGAAAGGGCCCGGGCATGGTTGAACGCTTCACCAGCAAGCCGATAGAGCTCCCTCCTGCCGACCGTCCCTTCGGGCGCGCCGACCTGATCTTCTACGGCCTCGACCACTCGAGCGCCTCCTTCGAAGGGCAGGTGTTCCTCGATCCGCGCGGCGTCGGCCGCGACGCCGGCACCGCGCACCGAGCCTATGTCGGCTCCTTCTTCATCTTCGGCCACGGGGGGTGCTTCGGAGACATCGGTCACTGCGACGTCCCCCAGGAGCGGGACCCGTTCGACCGCCGCCCGCCACACCAACTGGAGCCGGCCATTCGGATCCTCACCGTCACCGAAGCAGTGCAGCGACTGCTCGAGCGCGAGGCGCAGGCGGCAAAGGTGACGGTGATCGCGAGGACGCCGGCCAAAGAGCCCGCCGACGTGCTCGCCTTCGAGACCGTCAGGCTGGCGACCTATGCCTGAGCTGCCTCCCCGCACGGCCTGACTGTGTCCAAGAAAGCGAACCGGGGAACGGGCAGGCACGTGCTCACGCCCGAGACGCCCGGCGAGATCAAGCAGGGCGTCACCAGCCGCATCTCGGAGACCCTCGACAGCACGAGCAAGGCGCTGGGCGCCGTAGCCGGGCTGGGAGTGTTCTTCTTCGCCGTCGGCTACCTGGTCGAATGGCAGAGGATGAAGCGCGGCGGCCTGCCTCCAGAGCAGGTCCTTCCCCTGCTCCCCAAGGCGCAGGTGGCCGCGGCAGGGGTGCGCGAGCTGACGATCTCGATTCTCCTCGGTTGCGCGATCATGGCTGTGCTCGTGCTGGGACTGGTCGGGCTGGTGCGGCTGACGGAGAACAAAAAGGGCCGTTGCGCGAGAAAGCTCAACGGCTTCCTCGAGGACGAGGTAATCGCACCGACCGTGGTGATCGGCTCCATCACCGTGCTGGTCGTCCCCTTCGACGTGCTGGGCTTGATCGTTGCGGCAACCGTGACAGGGCTGCTCTATTACGGGCTGCACTTGGTCAGCGACTTCCTCGACGCTGACAAAGGGGCGAAATTCCCCCTCTGGAGACTCACGCTGGCGATCGCCGTGGCGGCGGTCGTGCTGATCGGGATCCGCCAGCACGAGTTCCCCGAACCACGCCCGGTGGCAATCGCAGTGCTGAACGACGGCACGAAACTCAGGGTGGCCTACATCGCCAGCGACTCCGACAAGGTCTTGCTCCGGCGACAGCACCACGGCCGTACGACGGAATTGATCGTCGTGCACGTCGATGACCTGAAAAGCCTGCGGGTGCTCAAGAGCTCGCATCGCTTCCCGCTCAATCGATCCATCCTCGGCGAAATGGTCAGCCTGGTGGGTCCTGACTTTCGGCTGAGTTGCATTCCCCCGGAGTGCCGCTGGGAAAACGGCGTCCGGATTGGCCCTTCACTGCTCTTTTAGCTAACTCGCCAAGAGCGCGGGGCGTCCGCTAGACGCGAGCCGGCCCAAGAGTTCGCTGCACCGCGGAGACGATGTGGTCGGCGTCGATGCCGGCAGCGGCGAGCAGGGCGGCGGGTGGGCCACTGCCGGGCCGCTCGCTGACCGCGAGTCGGGTGAGGCGGGTCTCGGTGCCGGCTTCGGCCAGCACGCCGGCGACGGTCTCGCCGATGCCGCCCTCGGCCCAGTGGTCCTCGACGGTGACGATCGCCCCGGTCTCCCTCTCCGCGGTGAGAATGGTCTCGGCGTCGACCGGCTTGACCGAGTAGAGGTCGATCACCCGCGCCGCGATGCCGCTTTCGGACAGCTGCTCGGCGGCATCGAGGCATTCGCGAAGGGTGATGCCGGCGCCGATCAGAGTCACGGCGTCGCCGTCGCTCGACCGCACCGTGCGGCTGCCGCCGATGCGGAAGGTCTCCTCGGGCCCGTAGAGCACCGGCGTCGCCTCGCGGGTCGTGCGCATGTAGCTGATGCCACGGTGCTCGCGCATCGCGTCGAGCAGCCGCACCGCCTGGTTGGCGTCGCTGGGATAGAGCACCACGCTGCCGAGGACGGCGCGCAGGGAGGCGATGTCTTCCAGCGCCATCTGCGAGGGGCCGTCGGGGCCGATCGAGACGCCGACGTGGGATCCGCAGAGCTTCAGGTCGGCGTCGGAGATCGCCGCCATGCGGACGAAGTCGTAGGCGCGACTGAGGAAGGCGCCGAACGAGGAGGCGAACGGCTTCCAACCCCTTGTCTGCATGCCGACCGCGGAAGCGACCATCTGCTGCTCGGCGATGTACATCTCGAAGAAGCGGTCCGGGTGCTTGGCGGCGAAGCGCTCGGCGTAGGTCGAGTTGCCGACCTCGCCGTCGAGCGCCACGACCCTCTCGTCGATCGAGCCGAGCCAGGCAAGCGCGTCACCATAGGCGCCGCGGGTGGCGACCTTCTCGCCGAGCTCGTAGCTCGGTCGCTCGACCGGCGCCCGCTCGATCTCGAACGGGTTCGGCTCTGGCGGCGAGGCGACCGTGACGCTTAGCGAGCGAATGCCGCCGAGCTCCTCCACCGCGGCCTCGGGGTCGGCAAGCGGCTTGCCGTGCTGGTTCTCCTTGTCCTCGACAGCGGCGACACCCGAACCCTTTTTGGTCCGGGCGAAGATCACCGCCGGGCGATCGGCCCCCTGCGCGCGGGCGTAAGCGGCGTCGATCGCCTCGAGGTCGTGACCGTCGATCTCCTGCACGTCCCAGTCGCAGGCCGCGGCGCGGGCGGCCAGCTTGGAGGTGTCCCACTCGTGCATGGTCGGACCGCGCTGGCCCAGCCGATTGACGTCGACGACCGCGATCAGGTTGTCGAGCCCGGCGAAGCCGGCGTGCTCGAAGGCCTCCCACATCGAGCCCTCGGCAAGCTCGGAGTCGCCACAGAGCACCCAGACCCGCAGGTCGGAGCGCTCCAGGCGCGAGGCGGCGAGCGCGATCCCGACCGAGATCGGCAGGCCCTGGCCGAGCGAGCCGGTGGCGACGTCGACCCAGGGCAGTTCTGGCGTCGGATGGCCCTGCAGGCGCGAGCCGAACTCGCGGAAGGTCAGCAACTCCTCGTCGTCGATCGCGCCGGCGGCCTTGTAGAGCGCATAGAGCAGCGGCGAGGCGTGACCCTTGGAGAAGACCAGGTGGTCGTTCGCCCTGTTCTCGGGCGCGTCGAAGTCGTAGCGGAGGTGCTTGGAGAACAGCACCGCCATCAGGTCGGCGGCCGACATCGAGGAGGTTGGGTGGCCGGAGTTAGCCGCGGCGGCGGCGCGGACCGAGTCGACTCGCAGCTGCTGGGCTAGCTCGTGCACGGGCCGGGACAATATCTGGCGCTAGCCGATCGCGACCATGCGCTCGATCGGCAGTCGCGCCTGCTCCGCGACGTCCGCAGGCACGCTCACCTCGAACTTCATATCGCGCAGGCTGTCGCGCAGCTTCGGCAGCGTGATCATCTTCATGTACTTGCAGAAGGCCATCCGGTTGGCCTCGATCAGGTTGGCCCGCGGCGCCGCCTGCTGAAGCGGGTAGAGCATTCCGTTCTCGGTGGCGACGACGAAGCTGCCGTCGGGGTGCTCTTCGACGTGCTGGAGCATTCCCGAGGTCGAAAGCATGTGGACGCCCTCCGGCTCGATGTCGCCGGCCGCGACGTACTCCATCGCCTGCGTGGCGCAGCCGCACTCGGGGTGGATCAGGAACTCGGCCTCGGGATGCTCGGCGCGCGTATGCGCGATGTCGCCGGGGCGGATGCCGGCGTGGACGTGACACTCGCCGTCCCAGACGTGGAAGCGGGCGCGTCGCTCGGGATCCTCGCGGATGCCGGTCTCGCGCTCGACGAAGGCCCCCAGCCACATGTCGGGGCCGAAGAGGATCTCGGCGTCGGGGCCGTGCTCGGCCCAGATGTGCTCGACGACCTTGACCGCGTTGGAGGAGGTGCAGCAGTAGTCGGTCTCGGCCTTGACCTCGGCGGAGGTGTTGACGTACATGACGACGAGCGCGCCAGGGTGCTCCATCTTCCAGGCCTGCAGCTGGTCGGCGTCGATCGAGTCGGCGAGCGAGCAGCCGGCGTCGAGGTCGGGAATCAGCACCGTCTTCTCGGGCGAGAGGATCGAGGCGGTCTCGGCCATGAAGTGGACGCCGCAGAAGGCGATCGCGTCGGCGTCTGTCGCCGCCGCCTGGCGCGAGAGCCCGAGCGAGTCGCCCATGTGGTCGGCGACGTCCTGGATCTCAGGCAGCTGATAGTTGTGGGCGAGGATGACCGCGTTGCGCTCGGCCGCAAGCGCACGCACCTCCTCGCTCAGGACAGCAATCTCATCCGGCGCCAGGGCCGGCGTCATCGCGGGTTGGAGTGTGGGCAACTCCTGCATGGAGCGTTCCGTTTCCGATGTTCGCTGGCAGGGACGTGAAATCCCGAAACCAGTCGAATGAACTGAGTCTCAAGTCTACCGGTCTGGTCCGAGGTGGCCGCGGGTCCTGTCGTGGGGGGGGGGGGGGGGGGGGGGGGGG
>DATDAQ010000027.1:0-5898 GCA_036525295.1 Solirubrobacterales bacterium
CCCCCCCCCCCCCCCCCCCCCCACCCCCGCTGTCAGCGAGCGCTGTGGCTATTACCCTGAGGATCGGCGCGGTCATGTTGGCCACGGTCGTTGGCGCGAGCGTCGGCAGCTCTTCTCGTAGGTTGAGCTTCTCCACCTTGACGCGTACGCCGTTGGCCTCCGCGTTTGCGGCCGCCGCCTCGATCGAGGGCTCCTCGTGGTCGTAGCCGCTTACCGGGTTCCAGCCGAGCTTGGCTGCTGCGATCGCCAGGACGCCCGAGCCGGTGCCCAAATCTGTGAGAGGTCCTGTGGCTTCGCCCGCCTCCGAAAGCTCCAGCAGGAACTCCAGGCAGAGCCGCGTGGTCGGGTGGGCGCCGGTGCCGAAGGCGCGGCCGGGGTCTACGACGAGATCGACGGTGCCCTCGCGCGGCGGCTCCCAGGAGGGGCGCAGCCAGAGGCGCTCGCCGACAAGCAGCGGTTTGTGGAAGTCCTGCCAGCGGTCGGCCCAATCGTCGGGCACCTCGGTCGCCACCACCTCGACCAGCCCGTCGCCCGCCGCGACCTCGATCTCGCCCAACTCCGGCAGCTCGCCCTCGCCACCGTAGATCGCGTACTCGACGTAGCCGGGCCCCCGCTCCTCCTCGACTCCATTTGGGGCGAGAACCGTGAGCTCGGCGAGGACGATCTCGGCCTGCTCGGGCGTGCAGCGGACCGCCAGGCGGATCAACCAAATGCTCTGCGCACGCGGGAGAAGAAGCCGTCGTCGCCCTGCTCGGAACGGAGGTTGTGCGGCCCCAGGGACTCCTCCAGCTTCTCGGCCAGCTCGCGCTGCTCGTCGGAGAGGCCGGTGGGGACGACGACGTGGACGACGACCCGCAGGTCGCCGGGTGGCCCCCCGTTGGCCCCCGGCAGGCCGTGACCGCGCAGGCCGAACTGGGAGCCGTGTTGAACGCCGGGCGGCAGCTCGACCTCCCGCTCGCCCTCGTGGCTCGGGATCTTGACGGTCGCCCCCAGCATGGCCTGCACGGCGGAGATCTCGACCGCGTGGACGAGGTCCTGGCCGCGCATCGGCCCCCGCCGTACCTCGAATCCGAAGGCACCCCCGAAGACCGCCTGGAACAGATCCTCGACCGAACCGAAGCCCGGACCGCCGGCTGGGGAGCCGCCGCCCCTCAGGCCCTCGTGGCCGAAGCGGTCGTAGACCTGGCGCCGCTCCGGGTCGGACAGCACCTCGTACGCCTCGGCCGCCTCCTTGAACTTCTCCTCGGCTTCGGGGTCGTGGGCGTTGACGTCGGGGTGCAACTCGCGGGCGAGGCCGCGGAAGGCTCGCTTCATCTCCGTCTCCGACGCACCGCGCTGCACGCCGAGAACCTCGTAGTAGTCGCGTGGCATCGAGTCCCGATCAGCCGTCGTAGACCGTCTCGCAGTAGCGCGAGAGCTCGCGCGCGGCGGCGCGCACCGAGGTGATCGCGGTGGCGTAGTCCATCCGCAGCGGGCCGACCACGCCGACCGCACCCAGGTTGCGGTGAGCAAGGCCGTAGTTGGCGCCGACGACGCTCACCGAGCGCAGCTCCGGGCGCGGGTTCTCGCCGCCGATCCAGAGGAAGACGGAGCGCTGGTCGAGGGCGGAGCGCAGCATCTCGAGCAGGCTCGCCCGCTCCTCCAGCGCGGTCATCAGCCGATCCGCTCGGGGCAGGTCGGCTGAGTGCGCGTCGGAGAGCAGCCGCGAGGCCCCCTCCGTGTAGAGGGCGTCGGAAGACTCCTCCCGCTCGAGCTCGGTGAAGGCGGCGCCCAGCGTGGCCAGGAACTCGGCCTCGAGCGGGCCGAGCTCGGGGTCGGCGAGGCGGCCGGCGATCATCCGCGCGCCCAGGCCCATCCCCGAGAGCGACTCGTTGAGGTAGCTGGACGCCCACTCGACCAGGCCGGGATCGACCGGGGCCGGGAAGTCGAAGACGCGCTTGGCGACGGTGCCGTTGGAGGCGATCGCCACCACCATCACCCGGGCCGGCTGAAGTCGCAGCACCTCGACCCGGCGGATCGTCGCCGCGAGGGTCTCGGGCGGCGCCATCGCCAGCGCCATCAGGTCGGTCATCTGGGCGAGCGCAGCCGTCGTCTCGCGCATCGCAGCGTCGATCTCCCGTCGCAGCTCCAGCTCCACCCGGCTCTCGGCGGGCGGTCCCCCGGCGGCCATCATCACGTCGACGTGCCTGCGGTACCCCAGCTCCGTCGGAATCCTGCCGGCAGACGTATGAGGGTGGGTCAAATACCCAGCCGCCTCCAACGCCGCCAGCTCCGCCCGAACGGTGGAGGCCCCCCACTCAACCGCCGGAAGCTCAACAAGCTCTTTCGAAGGCACAGGCTTGCCGGACGCCAAGTAGGCATCGACCACAAGCTTGAGAATGAGCTCTTGCCTCGAGGAAAGCATGCTGGAAGTCTAGGAGGAGCGCCGGGTGGGCCTCCCAAAACGCTCGGCAGGAGCCTCGCTTGAGTGTTTTGGGAGGCCCACCCGGCGCTCCCCACGCCTACAGCTGAACTTCTGCCTCTGCGTTGCGGATCGTTTGGTTGTCGCCCTGGGCGGCCACGGTATCGATGACGGCGCGGTCGCCCTCTATGGACTTGATCGTGCCGGTCACGACGATCTCGGTCTCCGGAGCTCCCATTCCACGAAACTGCACGGAGAGCCTCTTGAGCTTTTGTGGGTCGCCGCCGGCGGCGTCGGTGGCCGAGCGCGCGACCAGGCCCATCATGTAGAGGCCGTGGAGGATCGTGTTCGGCAGGCCGACCGCCTTTGCGAACTCGGGGTCGATGTGGATCGGGTTGAAGTCGCCCGAGGCACCGGCGTAACGGTGCGGCAGGTACTTGTCGGGGGTGACCCTCAGCTCGGGGATCGCGTCCCCTGTGTTCAAGTCCGCCATCTCAGACTCCCCTCACGATGTTGGTCCAGGTGCCCTTGACGACCTCGTCGCCGTCCTGGTTGACGGAGTGGGTCTCGAAGACGTAGAAGCCCTTGCCGTCCTTCTCGAAGATCTCCAGGCACTTGGATGTGGTGGTGATCTCGTCGCCCGAGCAGGCGGGCTCGCCCCACTCGAACTCCTGGGCGCCGTGCACCATCGCGGCGAAGTTCATCCCCACCTCCGGGTCGAACATCGCCGGCCCCAGCGCTGGGGCGCTGTAGACGACGCAGAACATCGGCGGCGCGACGACATCGCGGTACCCGGCAGCCTTGGCCGCCTCGCGGTTGAAGTGGACCTGGTTGTCGAGCCCGATCACCCGCGCGTACTCGCCAATCTTCTCCTTGCCCACCTCATAGGTCGTGGCGGGCCACTCCTTACCAACAGCTTCTGTCTTGACGGTCATGGCGGGGCAGTCTAAAGACGCTTCGCCACCCTGGTCGTCTGACCGGCTTGGCGTCTCGGGCGGGTGGCGCGGTAGGGGGAACCGCCCCTGAGGACGCTTTAGCGACCGGAAGGGGCGGTGGGTCCCCTGCCGCGACAGGACCCGCCCGCCAACCTCTACTCGTCAATCTCCAGGACAGCCAAAAACGCCTCTTGGGGAACTTCGACTCTGCCGACCGACTTCATCCGCTTCTTGCCCGCTTTCTGCTTCTTCAGCAGCTTCTGCTTGCGGGTGACGTCGCCGCCGTAGAGCTTCGCGGTGACGTCCTTGCGCAGCGCCTTGACCGTCTCGCGGGCGAGGATGTTCGAGCCGATCGCGGCCTGCACGGGGACGTCGAAAAGCTGGCGCGGGATCGTCTTGCGCAGCCGCTCGACCAGGCGCTTGCCCTGCTCATAGGCGAAGTCGCGGTGAACGATGATCGAGAGCGCATCGACCTTCTCGCCGGCGAGCAGGATGTCGACCTTGACCAGGTCGGACGCGCGGTTGCCGATCGGCTCGTAGTCGAGCGAGGCGTAGCCGCGGGTCGAGGACTTGAGCAGGTCGAAGAAATCGAGGACGATCTCGGCCAGCGGCATGTCGTAGCGGATCTGCACTCGCTGCGGGCTCAGGTAATGCATGTCGACGTGGGTGCCGCGGCGCCCCTGGCAGAGCTCCATCACCGCGCCGACCTGCTCGGAGGGGGAGATCACCGTGGCGCGGATGTAGGGCTCTTCGATCGACTCGATCGTGCCCGGGTCGGGAAGATCGGTCGGGCTGTGGACCTCCTGCTCCTCGCCGTTGGTCAGGTTGACCTCGTAGCGCACGTTCGGCGTCGTCGCCAGCAGCTCCAGCCCGTACTCCCGTTCCAGCCGCTCGCGCACGATCTCCATGTGGAGCAGGCCGAGGAAGCCGCAGCGGAAGCCGAAGCCGAGCGCCTCGGAGGTCTCCGGCTCCCAGGACAGGGCGGCGTCGTTGAGGGCGAGCTTCTCGAGCGCGTCGCGAAGGTCTTCGAAACGGTCGGTGTCGATCGGGAAGAGCCCGCAGAAGACCATCGGCCGGACCTCGCGGTAGCCCTCGAGCGCCTCGGTCGCCGCTCGTTCGAGCGAGGTCAGCGTGTCGCCGACGCGCAGCTTGGCGACATCCTTGATGCCGGTGATCAGGTAGCCGACGTCACCGGCCTCCATCCCCTGCACCCCGGTCATCGCCGGCCGGAAGAAGCCGATGTCGTCGATGTCGGCCTCGGTCCCGTTCTGCATCGCCAGGATCCGCTCGTGCTTGCGGAAGGAGCCGTCGACCATCCGAACGTAGGCGATCACGCCTCGGTACTGGTCGAACTCGGAGTCGAAGATCAGCGCCCGAGTCGGGGCCTCGGGCTCCCCCTTCGGGGCCGGGATGTGCTCGACGATCGCCTCCAGCACCTCGACCACCCCCTCCCCGGTCTTGGCGGAGATCCAGAGCGCTTCGTCGGGGTCGCCACCGGTCAGGTCGGCAATCTCCTGCGCGACCCGCTCGGGCTCGGCGCCCGGCAGGTCGACCTTGTTGATGACCGGGATCAGCTCCAGCCCGTTCTCGATCGCCAGGTAGGTGTTGGCGACGGTCTGCGCCTCGACTCCCTGGGCGGCGTCGACGACGAGCAGGGCGCCCTCGCAGGCGGCGAGGCTGCGTGAGACCTCGTAGGAGAAGTCGACGTGGCCGGGGGTGTCGATCAGGTGCAGGTGGTAGGTCTCGCCGTCGGAGGCCTTGTACTCGACCCGCACCGCCTGCGCCTTGATCGTGATCCCGCGCTCGCGCTCGAGGTCCATCGAGTCGAGCATCTGCGCCTGCATTTTCGTCGGGTCGACGGCGCCGGTGATCTCGAGGATGCGGTCGGCCAGGGTCGACTTGCCGTGGTCTATGTGGGCAATTATCGAGAAGTTGCGAATGTGGTCCATCGGCGGGTCGGAGTATGACCATGCGTGTTGGCCCGCGGGTCCTGTCGCTGCAGGGGACCCACCGCCCCTTCCGGTCGCTAAAGCGTCCTCAGGGGCGGTCCCCCCTACAGCGCCACCCGCGGGAGGGGCGGGGTCACCGGCACGCCGAGGGATCCAGAGGGGTCCTTAGCTTGTAGATGATCGTCGGGGGCTTGCGCAGGACCACGGTGGCGCTTGGAGCTTGTGTCCAGCGAGCCGTGGCTGGGTATGGGGACTTGCCCGGTTCTATGCGGTCTCTGCTGGCTACGACGTAGTCGTAGTTGCCAGCGTTGAGGAGCTGGCGCCAGCGGCGGCAGGTGGTGGGGGCGGTGAAGCCGCCGTGGGGCTGCTCTTCGCCGACGTAGTCCACCTCGTTGCTGAGGTCGCGGCCGTAGAGGGGGTACTGGCGGGTGCTGGTCGTGGCTATGCGGGCGTCCTCGATCCCTTGGGCCCACGCGAAGGCTGCGTTGAGGCCCGGGGTCGTGAAGGTGGGGCTCTCGTAGCGGTTCTCCAGGTAGTGGCGCTGGACCGGATAGCCGACCGCTACGACGAGCAAGATCAACCCCACCGCCATCATGCGGTCGTATTTACCCCC
>DATDAQ010000028.1:0-6449 GCA_036525295.1 Solirubrobacterales bacterium
CCCCCCCCCCCCACGCCCCAGTGCCCAACCGGGACAGGACCTCAGCCCATGACGTGGATCAGCACCGGAGGGGAGGCCCCGGGGGCGTAGGGCCAGCGCTCCTCGGGGAGAGCTTGGGCGCGGAGGCGGATGCTGGCCGACCCGGTGACGTAGCGGAAGCGGTAGCGGGCATGGAAGCGGCCGCTGTGGTCCGTGCGGGTGACGAGGACCGGGCGCCAGCTCCCCGCGGCCTCCTCGAAGTACTGGATCGCGATCAGCTTCCCCCGCCGTGGCAGCGGCGCGCCGAGCGTGCGCACGCGGCCGCCGAGGCGGACCGTCTCGCCGGTTCGCAGGGAGCCCGGGGCCGCGTGGAAATCGACGCCGCCGCGGACGCGCAGCGTCAGCGGGCGGCGGCTCGCCTCGTCCAGCCGCTCCTCGCCCCGAAAGGAGACCGCGATCCGACGCGAGGTCCCCGGCGGAAGCTCGAGGCGGAAGCCGCCGTGCGACCCGGTCGCCACGAGCTCGACCCGCGCCTTCCGCAGGGCGCCCCGGGAGGGCCGCGAGACGATCCGCACGGTGCGACCGGCGAGACCGGCTCCGTCGGCATCGAGGAGGCGGCCCCGGAGCACGGCGCCCGCACGGAACGGAACCGTGAGCTCGGTGCTGGTGTGCCCGTGCCAGGCGAGCCGGGCGAAGATCCGCGCCTTGCCGCGCGCCGGCTCAGCTCGCCTGACCGAGGCGACGCCGCTCGCCGCGACCTTGCGCACGGTCATCTCGACCCCGTCGGCGCGGCGGGTGGTCGAGGCCGCGTTGCCGGCCCCGTCGACCGCGTCGGCGCGGAACACGTAGGTCCCGGGGCCGAGGTCGCCGGGCAGGGAGGCGACGAGCTGCGCCGTGGTCACAGGGCTCCCGCGCTGGAACTTCGCCGGCAGCTCGGTCCACTGCTTGCCGTCGAGGCGGCGGTAGTGGATCTCCCCGCTCGCCGGACCGGAGTGGTCGTCGGCGATCTGAGCGCGGACCTGCTGCGGCGAGACCTCTCCGGCCTCCACCGGCTCGAACGCGACGGCCGGCGGGACGTCGTCGAAGCGCAGCGGAACCGACACCGTCGAGGAGGGCGCGTCGTTGCCCGCCTCGTCGCGCAGCCAGACGCCGAGCGAGTAGACGCCGGCGTGCGGCACGAAGCGATCCGACAGCGCCGCCAGGCCGCGTCCCGCGGCGAACTTCACGCCGCTGTCATAGCCAGAAGGACCTTCGATCTTCCAGAAGGCGCCGCCGATCGGGCTCGCCGGGCCCTGATCGGGATTGACCCAGGAGACGTCGAAGTCGTTCGTGCGCCGCCATCCCTCCCCGCCGGTGACCGAGAGAGAGCGCGGGTGGGCCGGCGGGTTGTTGTCGACGAAGAAGGCCTGGTCCGCGGTGCAGTTGCCGTTGCCGGCGAAGTCGGTGACGCAATGGCGGATGGCGTGCGGGCCGTCGCTGAAGCGGGCGGTGTCGATCGCCGCGCCGCCGGAGACGCCGAGGCCGCAGGGGCGCATCTGGGTCGCCCGCCACTCGCCCCCGATCGAGGTCTTCGCGCAGCCGTACTCGGTGAGGTTGACGCGGGCGCCGTCCACCGCGGTCTCGCCGAAGCGCACGCCGCCGCCGACGTCGCTGCCCCAGAAGCCGACGCCCTGCATGCCGCGGCGCCAGCCGCCGGCGAGCACGTCGCCGCCGATTCCCGCAGCCGGGGCCTGATCGTCCTGGATCGTGATCGTCAGGGCCCGGATCGCCGACCACGAGCCGGCGTCGAGGCCGCACCACTTGCTCTCCGCACGGGCGCAGAGGAGGCGGTCCTCGAGCGCCGGCTGGGCGGGGTTGAAGCCGGCGACGAACTCACGCGGCGTGGTGTCCGTCGCGCCTGCCGAGGCGAAGGCGTCGAAGCCGCCGTTCCAGGTGCCGACCCCGATCCGCTGCTCCATCCCGTCGTGCAGAGCGTGCCACCAGGTGCCGCGGACCTGCGAGATGCCGGTCCCCGGCGGCGCCTCCCAGCGCCAGCGCGCGAAGCGCGTGCCCGTGACGGTCGACTGCCCGTCGCGGGTGAAGCTCTTCAGGTGGACGCCACCGAAAGGATCCTGGCCGGCTGGCGGCACGCACCAAGCGTCGGGACGGAACTTCGTCCCCCCCGTGGTGTCGGCCCAGGACGCGTCGGCGCCGACGTACCAACCGCACTGGGCCACCGCGTACTTGCCCGCCGTCGCCTCACGGGCACCCAGCAGCAGAAGCGCCAGGGCAAGTGCGATTCCCATCGCCAGGATGCGGGCGAATCCGCCCCGTGTACCGGACATGAATCTCCTCCTTCGCTCGACAGCTCGTGGAGGGCTAAGGGCGGAGCGGCGAAAACTCTCCCCCCGGCAGACGAACGGACGGACCGCTGCCGCCGGTGAGCCTTTGCGAGAATGGCCCCGATGCCACTTCCGACGCAGGATCAGATAACCGAGAAGCTGCGCGCCGTGATCGACCCCGAGCTGCGCCGCTCTATCGTCGAGCTGGGCATGGTGCGCTCGATCGACGTCAAGGAGAGCGGCCGCGTCGAGGTGGTCGTCTCGCTGACTACGGCAGGCTGCCCGATCCGCTCCCACTTCGAACAGGCGGTCGCCAAGCAGGTCTCCGAGCTGGAAGGGGTGACGGAGGTCGCGGTCGGCTTCGACGTCCTCTCCGACGAGGAGAAATCGTCGCTGCAGCAGACGCTGGGCCGCGGCAAGCTACCGGCCGGCGCGCTGGCGCAGGTGAAGAACGTGATCTGCGTCGCCTCCGGCAAGGGCGGCGTCGGCAAGTCGACGATGACGGCCAACCTGGCTGCCGCGCTGACCGCCGAAGGCTACGCCGCGGGCGCACTGGACTGCGACGTCTACGGCTACTCGATCCCGCGCATGCTCGGGGTCAACCGCAAACCGGAGGTGAACGGCGAGCGCAAGATCCTTCCGCTCGAAACCGCCGGCGGGGTGAAGGTGATGTCGATCGGCTTCTTCGTCGAGGAGAACTCGGCCGTCGTCTGGCGCGGGCCGATGCTGCACAAGGCGATCCAGCAGTTCCTCGAGGACGTCGCCTGGGGCGAGCTGGAGTACCTGCTGCTCGACCTGCCGCCGGGGACCGGCGACGTCTCGATGACCCTTGCCCAGCTCCTCCCCCAGGCCAAGTTCGTGCTCGTCACTACGCCGCAGCCAGCGGCGCAGACGGTGGCCAAGCGGGCGGCCGACATGGCGGCCAAGTTCGACCTCGAGCTGCTCGGCGCGATCGAGAACATGTCCGGCTTCACCACACCCCAGGGGGAGCGCTTGACGATCTTCGGCGAGGGCGGCGGCCAGCTGCTGGCCGACGAGCTCGACATCCCCCTGCTCGGCAAGATTCCCCTCTCCGAGGACCTGCGCGAGCACGCCGACGCCGGCACGCCGCTGGTCACGTCCGAGCCGGACTCGCCGGCCGCTCAGGCGATCCGTCAGGCTGCCCGCGGCATCGTCGCCTCCACGCCCCAGGAGCTGCCGGTCTTGCAGGCGGTGCCGGCCACCGCCGAAGCGCCGCCGGTCAGCGGTACGCCGCTGCCGATGGCGTAGCCACAAGCGCAGTGGCTAGTGCTCCGTCTCCGGGGAAACTGGTCGTGGTTCCCGCCGCGGGGGTGAAGAAGACCTTGATGCCGACCCTGGCCAGGCCTCGCTTCTCCAGCGCCCTCGAAGCCACATGAGGAGGCCTGCCTCAGGCCGCGCTCGTTCGTTCAGCTGGCCGGGCTGATTTCCATCGTGGCGTGATAGATCGGCGTATCACTGACCACTGTGAAATGCTGATAAATCAGGAGGGCTAAATTGATTTTTTTATATAGGCGCTGCGGCGCGCAGAGTAAACGGCAGCACCGGCAGCGACGCAGCTAGCGATTGCGGACGCCCAATCGGTTATCGAAGATCCTGCTTCCACCGTGCTCGGAGTCTAGAAGACCTGAGCCATGAGGCAAGGCCGGAACCAACCGCCAAGGTTGCTAGGCGTCAGGCAGCCGACTTGCTCTTGTAGTAGTCCGCGTTGATCTCCGCGTATTTGGCCCACTCGGCCGGGAGCTGGTCCTCGGCGAAGCAGGCGTCGACCGGGCATGCCTCGACGCAGGCGTCGCAGTCGATGCACTCGTCCGGGTCGATGTAGAGCATCTCGACCGAGTCGTAGTCGGGCTCATCCGGGGTCGGGTGGATGCAGTCGACGGGACATACCTCGACACACGAGTTGTCCTTGGTGCCGATACAAGGCTCGGCGATGACGTAGGTCATTCGAGGCTTTCTCCTGGTTCGTCGTTTCGGTGCAACCGGAGGCTTGCGGGCCCCCGCCAAAGCGCGGATGCACATTTTACGGATTGTGCGGCGGAGGACGCTCCCCCACTAGCATCGGCAATCGATGCTGCTGCTGACGGGGGCAACGGGAAGCGTTGGATCGAGGCTGCTGCCGCTCTTGCTGGAGCGGGGCGATGACGTGCGCTGCCTGGTGCGCGAGCCGCGGCGGCTGGGCCCCCGGCGGGTCGACGTGCAGATCGCGCTCGGCGACCTCGGCGAGATGTCCGACCCCTACCTGGTGCGCCAGGCGCTGCGTGGCGTCGACACGGTGATTCACCTGGCGGCAACGATCCGCGACCAACCCCCGCACCGGATCGAGGAGCTGAACGGCCTTGCGACGGTGCGGCTGCTGCGCGCGGCCGAGCGCAGCGGGGTGCGGCGCTTCGTCTTCTTCAGCGCGCTGAACGCCTCGGCCGCCCAGCGCACGCGGTTCTTCCGCGCCAAGTGGCTCGCCGAGCAGGCCGTGACGTCGTCCCCCCTGGAGACGACGATCTTCGCCCCCTCGATCGTCTACGACCACACCGACCCGTGGATCACCCTTCTGCGACGCTTCTCCTTCCTGCCGGTGCTGCCGGTCTCGGGCGAGGGCCGGGCGCGCTTCGAGCCGATCTGGGCCCAGGACGCCGCGCGCTGCGTCGTTGCGGCGCTCGGCGGAAGCGACGAACGGCGCTACGAGCTCGCCGGCCCCGAGAGTCTCGACTACGACGAGATGTCCGACCTCGTCAGCCGCATCGCCGGCAGGCCCCGCTCGCTCGTCCATCTGCCGCTGCCACTGGTCCGCTCCGGCCTGATCGCGATGCGCTCCCTTTTCGGCGAGGCCGTGTTCGCTACATGGGAGGAGGCGGAGCTGATGGAGGTCCCGATGGTCAGCGAGCGCGGCACAGCCGATGCGGAGGAGCTGGGCGTGGTGCCGAGAAGGATGGGCGATGTACTGGAGGAGAGCTAGACAGACGGCGGTTCTCGCGGCGCTCCTCGCCGGGCTCCTGGCCGGCCAGGCACGGGCGCTGACGCTCGTCCCCCCGAAGCCGAGCGTCCTCCTCGGCGTCAGCGACCGGGGGACGACCGAAGAGTTCAACGAATTCACCGGTCTGATGGCAAAGCACCCGGCCCTGCTGGAGACCTTCCATCCCTGGGGCAACAGCCTCAACGCGGCCTACGAACGCTGGCGGGAAACGGCCACACGCCCGGTCCTGCACATCTCGACCGCCGACGACCAGACCCTGGCCGAGCTGATCACGCCGGCGCAGATCGCACTCGGCTACGGCGACGACTACCTGCTGCAGCTCAACGACTTCTTCTCCAAACGAGGGCTCCCCGCCTACATCAGGCCGCTGGGCGAGCCCAACCGCTGTCTCAATGCCTGGTCGGCGGTCAACTGCGACGGTAGCCAGAGGGGCGGCGAACACACAACCGGCTGGTACAAGCAGGCCTTCCGCCGCATCTCCACGATCGTGCGCGGCGCCGGCACGCTCGAAGAAGTCAACGCCGTCCTCGCCGAAATCGGCCTGCCGCCGGTCAATCGCACCAAAGGGCCGCCACCGACGAGCCTGCCGGCGGCACCCGTCAGCATCGTCTGGAGCCCACTCCCCGGCGGCTCGCCGCGGGTGAAGGGCAACTTCCCCGGCAACTACTGGCCGGGGGCGCGGTGGGTCGACTGGGCCGGCACCGACTTCTACTCCAACTATCCCGCCTGGAAAGACCTGAGTCGCTTCTACACAGGCAAGCAGTGGAAGGGCAAGCCGATCGCGCTCACCGAGTGGGCCGTGGCGGGCAAAGACGACCCTCGCTTCGTCAAGCAGCTGATCGCCTGGACGGCAAAGCGCCCCCGAGTCCGGATGCTCGTCTACTACACCGGCTTCGGCACGGCCGCCGAGAACACCTACGACCTCAGCCTCTATCCCCGCACGGTCAACACCCTGCGCCTGAAGCTGCGCCGCCCCACCTTCCTCCAGTACGCCGAATACAACGCCGGCCTCCTGCCGCCGCTGCCCCCTCCCCCACCCAAAACCGCCAAAGTCCAATAACGCCGACGCGCGGACCTGTCTCGGAAGATCCGGGGTGTGCGGCTGGCGAGCGCCGGATCAATCAGGGCAAGAACGCAAGAGGCCCGAATAGCAGAGCTAT
>DATDAQ010000029.1:0-41941 GCA_036525295.1 Solirubrobacterales bacterium
TAGGCCGGCGTTTGTCCGAGCGAGAGGCGCCCCACCGCCCCTCTACCATCCCCCCATGGACAAAACCAAGAAGACCGACCAGGAATGGCGCGACCAGCTGACCCCCGAGCAGTACAAGGTGACCCGCGAAGCCGGCACCGAGCGCCCCTTCACCGGCCCTTATGTAGACGAGAAGAGCGAGGGGATGTACCACTGCGTGTGCTGCGACACCGAGCTCTTCTCCTCGGGCACCAAGTTCGACTCGGGCACCGGCTGGCCCAGCTTCACCGAGCCGGCCAACCTCGAGCACGTCGAGCTGCGCCCCGACAACAGCCTCCTCATGCGCCGCACCGAGGTCGTCTGCAGGCATTGCGACGCCCACTTGGGTCACGTCTTCGACGACGGCCCGCCCGAGCGCGGCGGCCAGCGCTACTGCATCAACAGCTGCGCGCTGGAGCTCAAGGTTTCCCCCCGGCACCCAGATAGCTGAACTTCACGGCGAGCGCCACCGCCTCGGTGCGCGTGTCCACCTCGAGCTTGCCGATCGCGTTGCGCACGTGGGTGTGGACCGTCGCCGGGCTGAGCGCCAGGCGTTCGGCGATCTCTTTCACCCGCAGGCCCTCGGCGAGGAGCTCGAGGATCTGGCGCTCGCGGGGCGAGAGCGTGAGCAGTTTCTCGACCTCCGACGGCTTGCCGCCGGCGAAGTCGCCGCCGAGGAAGGTGCCGCCGCCGGTGACCGCTTTGACGGCGCGGGCGATGTCCTCCGCCGGTGCGGACTTGAGCACGTAGCCCGAGGCTCCCGCGCGAAGCGCCAGAGCCAGCAGGTCGGGCTGGGCGTGGGCGGTGAAGACGACGACTTTGGTGCGGGGGCGCGCTTTCAGCACCTCCTTGGTGGCCTCGATCCCGTCGCGCTTGGGCAGCTCGACATCGATGATGAGGACGTCGGGCTCGAGTTCCTTGACCACGTCGACCACATCGCGCCCGTCGCCGGCCTCGCCGACGATCTCGACCGTGCTCGAGTTGGCCATCCGGGCCTTGATCGCCTCGCGGACGATCTCGTGGTCGTCGCAGAGGACGACCCGCTTGGCATCGCGCACGCCGCTGCTCATAGGAATCCTGTCCTACTCACATTCATCGTGGCCCGATCCTCTCAGGCGCCCCGTAGGAATGCAAAATAGTGGGTAGCGTGAACCCGCCGTCCCGCTCCTGCCGGTTCTCGATCAGTGCGATCATCGTCCGTCCCACGGCCACCGCCGTCCCGTTCAGCGTGTGCACCGCCTCCGGTGATTCGCCGTCGCCGGGCCGATACCTACAACTGAGGCGTCGCGCCTGGTAGTCGGTCGTGTTGGAGCAGGAGGTCAGCTCGCGGTAGCGCTCCTGACTGGGGATCCAGGCCTCGCAGTCGTACTTCTTCGCCGCCGGGGCGCCGAGGTCGCCGGCGGCCACGTTGACGACGCGGTAGGGGATCTCCAGGGCCGAGAGGATCCGCTCCTCGATCGCCAGCAGGCGCTCGTGCTCGGCCGCGGACTCCGAGGGCTCGACGAACGAGAACATCTCGACCTTGTCGAACTGGTGGACGCGGAAGATGCCGCGGGTGTCGCGCCCGGCGGCGCCGGCCTCGCGGCGGAAGCAGGTCGAGAAACCGGCGTAGCGCAGCGGCAGGCGATCGGCCTCGAGGATCTCGCTGGCGTGGAGGGCGGCGAGGGTGACCTCGGAGGTGCCGACGAGGAAGAGCTCGTCCTTGGGCACCTCGTAGATCTGGTCGCGGTCGCCGGGCAGGAAGCCGGTTCCGTAGAGCGCCTCTTCGCGGACGAGGACGGGTGGGACGACGGGCTCGTGGCCCTCGTCGCGTACCAGCTCGAGGGCGAAGCGAACCAGCGCCAGCTCCAGCATCACAAGGTCGCCCTTTACGTAAGCGAAGCGCGAGCCGGAGAGCCGGGCGCCCGCCTCCATGTCGATCAGACCGAGTTCGGTGCCGATCTCGAGGTGGTCGCGGGGCTCGAACTCGAAGCTCGGGGGCTCGCCCTCCTCGCGCAGGACAACCGCGTCCTCCTCGGTCATCCCTTCGGGGGCGTCGGGATCGGGCAGGTTGGGCAGGGCCCCGACGAGCCGCTGCAGGTCGGCCTCGACCTGCTCCAGCTCGGCCTTGCCGGACTCGATCGTCTCCTTCAGGGCCGCTACGGCCCGCATCTGCTCCTCGCCGTCCTCGCCGCGCTGCTTCGCCTCGCCGATCTGCTTGGAGAGCGTCTTACGCTCGGCCTGGGCGCCCTCGACCTGGGGCAGCAGCTCGCGGCGGCGGGCGTCGAGGCCGAGGAGCTCATCGACCTGCTCGGCGGCTCCGCGGCGCGCGAGCGCCGCCTTGACCCGCTCGGGATCGGAGCGGATCAGCTTCAGGTCGAGCATGACTCGGGAACGTTAGGGCGCCGGCTGGGCGCCGGGACGGGGCGATTCTTCGGCTTCGTCGCCCGCGTACTCGGCGACGAAGCGGGCGACTTCGTCGGCCTCGTCGCCGACGACGATGTTGGCGGGCATGATCGCGCCGGAGAAGCCGCCGTTCTGGATCGCGAAGAGAGCGTCGTCATACGTCTCGGTTCGCTGGTCGAGGTTAGGACCCTGCGTGCGCAGGCCGCGGCTGCCGCTTCCCTGGGTGCCGGCGGCGGCCAGCGTGTGGCAGCCGGAGCAGTGCGTGGCGAAGAGGGCGGCCCCCCCGTGGTTGGGGTCATTCTCGGCGACCGAGACGCCTTCTTCGCCGAACCCGCAGGCGGCGAGGACGAGGGCGGCGAGGACGACCGTGGCTGTGATCAGTGCAGGGCGCACGCGGCGCGCATCATATTGTCTTGACCCGATCCGGTTCCTCCACGATGCCGACGCCCGATTCAGCCCGCTTCCGAGCCGCGATGGCGATGCTGCCGACCGGCGTCACCGTGGTCAGCGCCAGCGGCCCCGATGGGCCGGCCGGAGCGACCGCCAACGCCGTCTGCTCCCTCTCCATAGAGCCGATGCTGATGCTGGCCTGCCTCGACCGCGGCTCCCGCACCCTGCTCGCCGTCCAGGCCGCAAACCACTTCGGCGTCAGCGTCCTGCACGCCGGCCAGGAACCGATCGCCCGCGCCTTCGCCACCAAGGCGCCGGTCGCGGACAAGTGGGACGGGATCGGCTGGAGCGAGCGCGACGGGATCCCCGCCATCGACGACGCCCTGCTCTGGATCGCCTGCGACCTGCGCGACGTGATTGCCGCGGGCGACCACGTGATCGTCACCGGCGAGGTGCGGGACCTGGAGACCGGCGAGGGCGACCCGCTGGTGTTCAGCGGGGGCGAGTACCGGCCGTTGGACTGACTCGACGTTTGTTTGGTCAAGAGCCCTGACCTAATCACCGATAAACCGTCAATGACGGGGAGTCGGGCTCCTGCCGGAGTCGATGGGAAGGAAAGGGAGATTTTGGAGCGTGACTTACAGCGCCTCGGGAGCGCGCTGAACGCGCGGACGGCTGACGTGGTCGGCCAGATGATGGAGCGCTCGGCGTCCTCTGGGCAGATGCTCGACAAGCACGTCGAAGAGAGCTTCGAGAAAGTCGGGGCGGTGTCGACGGTGGCCGTGGCGCGATGGATGGCCGGCGAGGGGGAAGCGGTCGCACGGGAGGTCGGCCAGGAGTCCTGGCGTATCTTCGCCCAGCTCGCCTCGCAGCGGGCCGCGCCGCTGAACGAGGTGACCAAGCGGTGCCTGCGCTGGCGCGACTCCACCGCGTCGGTGCTGAGGGCCTGCGCGAGCGATCTCGAGCTCGGCGACGAGATGCTGGACGGGGCCCTGCGAATGCTGCAGCGCAGCCTCGACGTAACCCTCGTGCGGATGTGCGAGTCCTTCGAGGGCGAGCGCCAGCGCTCGCACGAGGAACTGGCCAGCCGCGAGAAGGAACTGGTCTTCCTGGCCACTCACGACGCGCTGACGGGACTGCCCAACAGGACCCTGATCCTCGACCGCATCGAGCAGACGCTGACGCGAACCCGGCTGAACCAGGAACCGGTGGCGGCCCTCTTCATCGACCTCGACAACTTCAAGGCGATCAACGACTCGCTCGGGCACGGCGTCGGCGACGAGCTGCTCTGCGCGGTCGCCGCCCGGCTTGAGGGGGTGATCCGCGAGACCGATGCGCTCGGCCGCCTCGGCGGAGACGAGTTCGTGGTCGTCGCCGACGGGCTCTCGCTGGCCGCCGGGCCGGAGCTGATCGCCGAGCGCCTGCTCGAAGCGTTCAAGGAGCCGTTCACGCTCAGCGGAGCCGACGACACGCGCGTCTTCGTCAAGGCGAGCATCGGCATCGCCACCGGCGGGCGGGCATCCGCCGAAGAGCTGCTGCGCGACGCCGACATCGCCATGTACCGGGCCAAGTGGAGCGACAAGAACCGCTATCTGGTCTTCGAGTCCGAGATGCAGGACGAAGTCCAGTCCCGCATGGAGATCGAAATGGACCTCCAGGGAGCGCTCGAGGACGAGGAGTTCTTCCTCGTCTACCAGCCGACGTTCGACCTCGAGAGCATGACGCCGACGGGGGTCGAGGCGCTGATCCGCTGGCGCCGGCCGGGACGCGGCGTCGTCGACCCCGAGGACTTCATCCCGCTGCTGGAGGAGAGCGGGATGATCGTCGACGTCGGCGCCTGGGTGCTGAGGGAGGCCTGCGCCCAGGCGGCCAGGTGGCAGGAGGACGGCTACTCGCTTGGGATGTCGGTCAACGTCTCCGCCCTCCAGCTCGACACCGACGACCTGCTCACGCACGTCGAGGAAGCACTCGGCTCGAGCGGGCTCGAGGCGACCGCGCTGACGATCGAGATCACCGAGACGACGCTGATGCGCAACGTCGAGGAGACCGCCCGCAGGCTCGCCTCGCTCAAGGACGTCGGCATCCGGATCGCCGTCGACGACTTCGGCACCGGCTACTCCTCTCTCGCCCACCTCCAGCAGTTCCCCGTCGACATGCTGAAGATCGACCGCTCCTTCATCTCCAAGCTCTCCGAGGGATGCGAGGGGGAAATCCTCCTCCACACCCTCGTCCAGCTCGGCAAAGCACTGGCGATCGAAACGACCGCCGAGGGCATCGAGCGGCCTCAGGACCTCTCGCTGATCAAGTCCGAAGCGTGCGACCGCGGCCAGGGCTTCCTCTTCACCCGCCCACTCACCGCCTCCGACGCGGACGCGTTCTTCCGCCAGTGGCCCAAGAACCGCCGCTTCGAGATCCGCGAGGGCCCCGGCGCGCTCGCCGCCAAGGCGTAGCGGGCCGTCACCTGGCGGCGGCGAGCCCGGCCAGGCCGCACATCAGGTCGACCGCCTCCACCGCCGAGAGGCCCTGCTCGCGGACGAGGGAGCGCCAGGTCGGGAAGGAGACGGCGTGGGCGACCGCGGCCTCGACCCGGCGCCTTCGCGCGCCGCGCTCCGGACGTCCGCGGACGATGGTCGCCGCGGCCTCGGCGAGCCAGGCGCGCCTGAGCTCCGCGGGCGCGCGCATCGCGGGGACGAGGCTGGCGTCGCGTGTCGTCTTCTCCAGCATCTCCTCGCCGGACTCATACCAGGCGTAGAGATCGCTCAGGGCAAGCCGCAGGCGATCGTCGGGGTCGGCGACCGCGGCCCACTCGGCCAGGTCGGGCAGCGGGTGCCGGCCGAGCCAGTGCGCGGAGCAGGCGCCGAACAGCGCCACTTCGTCGGGGAAGTGCCTGTAGACGGTCGCACGCTGCACCCCGGCCCGCTCGGCCACGGCGCTGATCGTCGTCTTCGCCGGCCCGAGGGTGCCGTGCAGGTCGACCGCGGCCTCGGTGATGCGGAGCCGCGTCTCGTCCTCGAGCTCGGCTCGGCGGCGCTTGCGGTACCGGCGCTTGGTGGCTGTGCTCTTTTCGCTAGACATTCTTGTTCGACGAAGTTTGACAGAACCGGAGGCGGCATGCTACTTTCGCGAACAGCACTGTTCAACTAAATGGAGGTTCCACGATGTCCGCAGCACAGTTCACCGAGACGCTCCGCCGCTTCGACGCCTCCCAAGGCCCGCGCAAGGTCGGCCCCGACGACGGTCCCGTCGCCGAGCTCGGCGGTTGCGACGCACGTTTCCTCGTCTTCGGAGAGGAATCGGGAGGCGGCTTCTCCCTGGTCGAACACCCGGTGCCACCCCGCTCCCTCTGCGCCCCCCGTCATCGCCACCTGGGCGTCGACGAGTACAGCTTCGTCCTCGAGGGCCGCATGGGCGCCCTGCTGGGCGACGACGTCATCTACGCCGAGGCGGGAGACCTCGCCTTCAAGCCCCGCGACCAGTGGCACACCTTCTGGAACGCCGGCGACGAGCCCCTCCGCATCCTCGAGATCATCTCCCCCGCCGGCTTCGAGCACTTCTTCCGCGAGTTCGACCGGACGCAGAAGGACGGCACCTTCGACCCGGTCGCCCTGGGCGAGCGCTTCGCGATCGAGTTCGACATGGAGAGCCTCCCGGCGATCTGCGCCGAGCACGGGCTGGTGCACCCGTTGCTGGACCAGGAAGGGTGATGCCCGTCGATTACCCCGAGGTAATCAGGCCCCGGCGCCGACACTCACTAACCAGGTCGGCGGCGGCGCCCTGAGCGTCTGCACGGTCAGCGTCGCGATCGACATCGGCGTCGCTGATGAAGTCTGCCGCCCGCACCGGGCCGGTGTGCTCGACGGTCTCAAAGTTGCTCGCCAGCCTTTCGAGCGCCTCCCTGACAATCTCGGCGTGATTTACGGCGTGGCCCTCAAGAGTTTCGGCGATGGACGCCGCGCCTCCCGGGGCGCGACGGATCACATAGACGAGGTCATAGGCGTCCTTGGGCTCGCCGCGGTCTTGAAAGGCGAATGACTTGAGGATGACGAAGGCGGCTGGCCCGCAGACCGGGATCGTCCTCTCTGCGGCTTCACCCTTACGGGTATGGCCCGCAAGCTGGATCTCGCGGATCTCCTCGAAGGCGAGCTCGAGGCCCTTGGTCATGATCGCGCCGAAGTCGGGCTCGAGCTTGTGCAGTCGCCGCCCCTCCCCGGAGTCGGGAACGAGCGGAATTAGGAAGTCGATGGTCACCGAGGCCTTGCCAAGACGCCAGCGCTGCAGGGTCTTGTTGCCCTCCTCGTTGACGTCGGGCTCGAACCCCTCTCGGCGCAGACGATCGCTTACCTCGGCGTAGTCACCGTCGTTGAGCAGGCCGATATGGAGGGCTACGTCGACATCGCCGGAGCCGACGTGGCGATCGTCGTCCTCGTCGGCGAGCCCTCCGTCGAGGAGCAGGGAGGGAACCAGGCCGCCGACAATGCAGAGGCGGTCGAAGTAAGCGCCGAGGGTGACGGCGACGGTAAGCAGAGTCGATTCGACCTCGCGGGTCTCCTCGCGGCTGTAGCCGCTGCTGTGGCGTGGCTTATCTGGCGCTGCCATCCCAGAGCCCTCCTCGCCTCAGCTCCTCCGCGGCCTCCGGCGCCCGCTCGGGCAGGTGGATCAGGTCCACGTAGACCTGCGGCGGCGACACGCAGTCGACACCATCGAGCTGGTGCTCACCGCTGAAGACTCCCTCGTCGTCGGGAACCAGCAGCTGCACATTCGCCCCACGCTCCTCGAGCCGCAGCCCGATCTCATCGGCGACCTCCAGTGGGTCTCCCTTGACATAGACGCTGTTGAGCCGGAACCCTGCGAAGCGGCTGAGCAACCACGCCGCGGGCAGCCCGGTGAACGCGTGATCCACGTCGGCATCCGCGAGTCTCCCAGCAAGCTCGCGCGCGAGTTCGATACCCGATCCCGAGATATGCCCGTAGACGAACTCATGGCGATCGAAGCGATACTCAGCCGCCCACGCTTCGAGCAGGAGGAGCGGGTCCCGGGGACGTAGGCCGAGCTCAGACTCCTCGAGCAGCTCCTCCCCGCGAAGGCGCCCCACCGTCCGCGACACGTGGCCGTCATCGAGGCCGGTCACGACAACGATCTCTTTCTGGCGCCACCACCTCTGCGGCTCGATCAGCAACTCGCGGGTGATCCTGGCGCTTTTCGGAGCAAAAGGCGAGGACGGTCGCCCGCGCTGCGGGTAGCGATTTGGCTTGCCCTCGACGTGGATGCGGAAGTTGTCACCCTCGCGGATTGAGGCATTGCCGGAGAGATCGATCCAGTTGAGATTCACGTCCGCGGCCGTCTTGGATCCAGCCGGAGTCATGTAGGGGACGACGAGGATGCTCATATCCGCCTCGATGAGCTCGGCGTAGCGCTCTAGCTGCTCCTTCGCTGCTGCAACGACCCCCGGCCGGCTCGAGGACTTGGCCTCAAAGAGCCAGGTCTGACCGTCGACCTCGACGATGGCATCCACGCGGTGGCCGTCCGGCGCCAAAACCTCGCGTGAGACAGTCGCCGGCCGCCGACCCAGCAGGTCCTCGAGCAGATCCGGCAGTTCCCGCACTGCTTCTCGCTCGAATTTTACGCCAGCCTTCATAAAGACCCTCTCCTGTCAACTATCTACAGGACGATAGTTTACGCAGATTTCCTCTCAATCTGCATAAAACCTATTTCTGCAACATTTTTACAGGACTACTCTTTAGACCCGAGGCGTCGATCGCGGTTGCCTTCGCCGGATCGTTTTGCGGTCAGACCATCTCGAGAATCCTGCGTCGCTCCGGCTCGCTCAGCAGGCCGGCCAGAGGGGAGTTCTGCCGGAGATCCCGGCCACGGACATCGTCCGCGGCGATGACCTTGCGGATCTCGGTCACCGGCATCGCGAAGACAGATTCCCAAGCCTCGGCGTAGTGCGGATCGATTCTCCCGTCGCGCATCCATCGCGCGAGCTTGCGCTGCGCCTCGTCGACCATTGGCCGGCGAAGTCGCGGTGCCAAGGCACGGTGGTAGGCAAGGCCACGCAGCTCTGCGACCCGGTGTGGATCAGGTCGTTCACCGGACTTGGGCAGAGCCACCCCGGGGCGCATTCGTTCGGCACGGCGGCGAGCCTCGATCATGATCGGCTCCAACGTATGGAGCTTGCGCCTCCCAGACTTGCGCACTTGTTCAACCCGCTCGTAGAGGTCAAGCAACGTCGGCAGCGGCACCTCCTTGCGGCCACGCCCAGAGATGACGACCGGGACGTCCCCAGTCGCAATCCAGTTGTTGAGCGCCGTGTGACTGACGCCCAGCAGATTGGCCGCGAAGCTGCGCGAGACCGTCCCTCCGAGCTCTGCTTCGAGATCTTCGCGAACTCGAGCTACATCGCGATTGCGTGTCTGTTGCTCAGCACGTCGCAGCCGGACGACGTTCTCGAAAATTCGATGGCGCTCTTTCAGTCCCATTTCCAGGCCCGTATCCTAGCGTTAGAGTTTCAGAAACTACTGAATTTCTGCAATTTTGAAGCTTGAATAGCCTCAAGGGCAGTTGACTACCGGAGGCCCGTCGATTACCTCGGGGTAATCGACGGGCGCGCTCGGCCGGGCTAGAGTCGGCCGCCATGCCGACTGCAAGCTCCAATGCCGACGTCGGGCCGCTGCTGCGTGAGTGGCGTGAGCGGCGGCGACTCACCCAGCTCGAGCTGGCGCTCGACGCGGAGACCTCCGCCCGTCACCTGAGCTTCGTCGAGACCGGCCGCTCGAAGCCTGGGCGCGAGATGCTGCTGCGGGTGGCCGAGCAACTCGAGGTGCCGTTCCGGGAGCGAAACCAGTTGCTGCTCGCCGCCGGCTACGCCCCGGCATTCCCCGAGCGCTCGCTCGAGGAGCCGGAGCTAGCGCCGGTGAGGGAGGCGCTCGACCGAGTCCTCGCCGCGCAGGAGCCCTACCCAGCGATGGCCATGGACCGGAGCTGGAACGTCGTCGCCGCCAACCCGGCGTTCATAGCGTTTGCGGAGTGGGTCGACCCGGAGCTGCTCGAGCCGCCGGTCAACGCGCTGCGGATCGGCCTTGATCCGCGCGGGCTGGCGCCCCTAGTCCTCAATCTCGGGGAGGTGCGGGCCTATTTCCTCGAGCGACTCCAGCGCCAGGTCGCGATCACCGCTGACGACGATCTGGCGGCTCTGCTCGATCTGGTCGCGAGCTACCCCGCGCCCGAGCACGAACCGCTCCCTACCAGCGAGGCGGCCGCGAGGGAGATCCTCACGCCGCTGCGGATGCGCACCCCCGATGGCGACGAGCTCTCGTTCGTCGGCACCGTCGCCACCTTTGGCTTCGCGGGCGAGGTGACGACCTCCGAGCTCTCGATCGAGTCGCTCTTCCCCGCCGACGCGGCGACCGCAAAGACGCTAGAGAGCATGGCCCGCGACCGCCGAAACCCCGACTCGCACACACCGCCAAACAGAGGAGGACGATGAACATGAGCAAGCCCGGCATCGGTCAACTGATCGCGGGCGTCGGAGGCGTCCTGCTGATCGTCTCCCTCTTCCTCCCCTGGGCCGACGTCGCGGGCGTCAGCCAAACCGGCTGGGAGCTCTCGACGATGGCCGACGTCTTCTTCCTGATCGCCGGCCTAGTCGCGATCGGAGCGGCGATCACCGGCGGCCGCCACAGCTTCTTCCGCCCCGACCTGTCGATGAACGCAGCGACCGACCTGCTCGGAGTAGTAGCGACGCTCCTTCTAGCCTGGCTCATCCTCTTCGACTTCCCAGCGAACGCGGACGCCGAGATCGGCGCCTACCTAGCCCTGATCGCCGCAATCGTAATCATGGGCGGCGCCGGCGACTACAGCGTGCTGCAGCGGAGATCCCGAGCAAACCGACAAAGCGCGGACGAAGCCCGGCAAGCGCAGTAGGGTCGGACAAAAGGACACGGACTCAACATGCCTCAATAGAGGAGCGATGGACGACCTGCTGAAAGTAGCTCGTCGCAATTGGGAGACGCTCAGCCTGAAATGGCAGTCAGGAGTCGAGAGGCACCACCGGGAGGCCGATTTCGGGGGCTGCTTGGACGCCAAGCGCGACCTCCCTCGGCGCTACGATCGGTCCCCAACCAAGGAGCATCTGATCAGTAAAGCAGCGAAGAGAAGGCCTCGGATAGGCACCGATGATCCGCGGATCGCGCACGCAATATTCACGCTGCGCGAGACTGCTGCATACCTCGATGTGCCGAAGTCCACGGTTCAGTGGTGGGCGCGCCCACCGCAGGGCCGAGGCTCCCTGCTCACCTGCTTCCCCAACCAGGGACGTGAGGCCACGGTTCCCTTCATCGGCTTTGCCGAGGCATTCGTCCTGACGAGCTTTAGGCGCGCGGGTGTGCCGATGCAGAGGATTCGCCCAGCGGTCGAGGTCCTCACCAGGGAGATCGGTGTGGAACACGCGCTTGCTTCCAAGCGCCTATACACCGACGGTGCCGAGGTGCTCTTTGACTACGCAAATCGAAAGGGCGAGGCGAAGGTTGCCGATCTGGTCGTCCTCCGCACCAAGCAGCATCAGTTCACAGAGGTCGTCAGCGACTACCTGCAGCGGATCGAGTACGGCGGCGACGGCTGGGCAGACCGCGTGCGGCTGCCCGTCTACGGCCAAGCTGAGGTGATCGTTGACCCCAGGGTCGCTTTTGGCCTGCCGATGGTGGTAAATGGCGGCGCCAGGGTTGAGGATCTCGTCGATCGCTTTCGGGCCGGCGACTCTGTCGGCAATATCGCCGCGGACTTCAACGTCCCCCCCAGCGAGGTCGAGGACGTGATCCGCGTGGCAACCAAAGCGGCGGCCTGAGCCGCCACGGAACTGGCGTCGCGTCCGATAGTCGGCGTCGATGGCCAGCCCCGAAGAAAACGCACCGGAGTTCTTCGTCGATCGCAGTCTCGGCAAGAGCATCGTCGTCGAGCTGCGGAAAGCCGGCCTCGTAGTGCGTTCGATGGCCGACGTCTACGGCGAGAGGGCTGGACAGGGACTAGACGATGAGGCCTGGCTAGCCGATGCCGGAGAGAATGACTGGATCGTGCTGACAAAGGACGACGCGATTCGTCGTCGTCCCGCGGAGAGAGATGCGCTGATCGCCGCCGAGGTCAGGGTCTTCTGCCTCACCAATCGAAGCCTGCGCGGTGCTGAACAAGCGGCGCGGTTTGTGGAAAACCGCGAGCGGATCCTGCGCCAAGCGCAGACTCCAGGTCCCTACATTTACGGGGTTTACGTCGAGGAATTGCGACGACTGTGGCCTCGATGAGCTGGCCGCCGAAGCTGAGTGAGAACTTCGAGTAGTCCCGCGAGGAGAGAGAACCCAGCATGGGCTGCGTCTGGCTTCATCGTGGTCCGGCTTAGCCGGATTAGGGCTTCAGCAACCGTCGCACAACAGGGCTTCGACGTCCATCCTTGTACACGAGACTCGCGAGGATGACGCTCTCCCTCTTAGGGTTTACCGTGTAGGGAAGGGTCGTCTGATCGCGTGCTCCTAGCCCCCTGACCACCTTCGTGGCGGGCAGCAAACCGTCGCCCTTTTCATCGACACTGAGAATCAGCCGAGGCCATGAGCCCTTGTGACCACCTGGAACCCGATAGGTGACCTTCGGATGACGACCTTCTAGGTCCGTCGCGCTGATTGCTGGTGGCGCGACGGCGCTCTTCTCATCTTCCCCCCCGACACGTAGTTCGCCTTCTTCTTCGATGAGGTTGGCAAAGCATTCGTCTGCGGTTTCGGCGTATTCATCCGGCGCGGTCCATGCATCATGGAAGGCAGGGCCGGTTGGGCTGTCGGCTTCCCCAGGGATGAATCCCGCATGCGTATTTCCCCAATGGCCTTCCCAGGAAAGCCAACTCGGACTTGCGCCGAGGTTCTCCACGGATGGCGTTGCGGTTTCACCTTCCCCGTCGACATGGTCGATGCCAATCACAGGTAGTTCATAGGAGCCTGGGGTGGGGTAGTTGGCATGAGAGCCGCGGCCCAGGTACACGATAGGGGCGCCAGCTTCGGTCGTTTCCACCTCTTCTTCTTCGACGTTGCACGTTACCTGTCCGCTGTGCTGCGACAAGACGACGACTTCCGGTTTGTATTCGGAGTCGAGGCCGATCTGGACCGACTCCCAATCTCCCTCATGGACCCCGACGCCCCATACGCCTAGGCCATTGTAGTAGTAGAAATACCAATATTGAAGCCAAATCTTCCCACCGATTTTGAACTGCATCCCGTATGAGCGGTCTTTGAATCCTCCAAATGACTCAAGTTCTTGGGCATCTTTGACATAGGTTTCCTCGTCGCTGCCTCGCGCGTCGATCCAGTCGTTGCTGTCGGCTTCAAATTCATTGGGATAGGTCGTGCCGAGTGCCGAGAGGTCAAGGTGGAATTCGTCGTTCCATCCAGGGCCTGATCTGGCTAGCTCGTCCGCAGGAGATTCGGCGTCAGCGTCCAGAAGGACGTTCGCATAGGGTTCGACGTTAGATTCCCCCCAGATGCCGAATTCTTCATCGCCCCAGTTTTCGACGATCTCTGCAGGGGAGTCCGAGTAGAAGCTCTCCTGGCTATCGAAGACCAGTTTCGGCGCATAGCGGTAAAGCAAGCAGTCGAGTTTTGGACCCGGTTGACTTGAGCCGGCAATGCAAGGGTGAAGAGGCTCAGATAGCGAGGCTGCCGGTTTCCATTCGACCTGCCACACCGCGTCGCAGCCTGACGATCCCGGTCCGCCTTCGCAGCCCCAGTCGTTATGCGGGGCAGAAAGGGTCCCTGCACTTTCGTTGAGTATGCCGTAGGAGGAGTTGTCACGAAAAAGGTTCCATTCGATCGTCGGTGCTGCTCCGTGCTTCGTGAGAATCCCCGCGTGAGTGCTTTCGCGGACCGTTGAATTGGTGATCGCCGGGGAAGCTTCGTCGATCATGATCGCCCCTTCCGTGGGGGAAGAGTAACCGCCCTGGATCACTTCGGCGTGGTCAAGGACCGAAGCATCGCTGCCTGGTTCAAAAAGTAGTCCCCTCCAGCTACTGGCGCCCTGGGGCTGGAAGACGACTGGCGCTTCGGCGGTGCCTTCCGCCAAGAGAGTGCCTTCTATGGTGAAGGTCCCCGCCTCGAAAGCCAGGCCCGGCTCGGCGGTGAGGGTCACGCTTTCGGGGATTTTCAAACTGCTGACAATGATCGGCGCGCCACGGTCAGACCAAGTTGCTGATTGTCCAAGGGTTCCGGAAAGGGTGATTTGGTTGCCGTTATTTGCGTGTAGGCCGTTGTCATCTATGTCTGGCGGCAGCTCGCCGCCGTTGTAGTAGATTGGCTGAGTCGAGCGGTTTTCGCGGAGCGTATTGCCGCCTAGCGAGGTGGCGCTGACGTTTGCGCCGTTGCTGCCACTGATTTCGACATAGATCGCAGCATCGCCATTGTGGTTCAAATTGTTGTCATGGATGTTGATGTCCCCTGCATTGCCAGCGGCTTCGCCATAGAGAATGCCTATGCTCCCGCTGTGGCGGATCGTGTTGTGGTCAATCTCCGGAGAGCCACCGTGCCTTACCTTGATTCCATAGTGGGTGCTTTCGCGGACCGTCGAATTAGTGATCGTTGGGGAAGCTTCGTCGATCGCTATGGCCGGTTCTGAGGTATAACCGGCACGGATCACTTCGACGTGGTCAAGGACCGAAGCGCCACTCCCTGGTTCGAAGAGGAGACCCCTCCAGGGGCTGCCGCCCTGTGCCTTGAAGACGACCGGTTCTTCCGCGGTACCTTCAGCTTTGAGGCTCCCCTTGATCGTGAAGGTCCCCCCCTGGAAGATCGTGCCTGGTTCTGCGGTCAGCGTCTTGCCTTTGGCGATCTCCAGGCTGCCAACGTAGATCGGAGCTCCGCGGGGAGTCCAGATCCCTGACTGTGCCCAGATCCCGCTGACGGTAATGTGGTTGCCGTAGTTTTCAGTAAGAGTATTGTCGCCGATGTCCGGCGGCAATTCGCCGCCGTTGTAATAGATTGCCTCCAGTGAGGAATTTTCACTCAACGCATTAGCGCCAAGGGATTGAGCGGTGATGTTTTTCCCAGCGCTGCCACTGATTTCGACATAGACCGTGGCGCTGCCGCCGTTGTGGTCGAGCGAGTTGTCGTGAATGTTGATTTCGCCCGATTTGCTTGAGGGTTCGTGGTAGAGAATCCCCATATCGTTGTAGCGAATCGTGTTGTGGTCGATCTCCGGTGCCCCGCCGTGCTTGACGGCAATTCCCCAATTCGTGCTTTTCCGCACGGTCGAGTTAGTGATCCGCGGCGAGGCTTCATCGATCGTGATCGCTGCCTCTCCGCTGTAGCCGGCTTCAATCACTTCTGCGTGGTCGACAACCGATGCGCCGCTGCCGGATTTGAAGATCAATCCTCGGTACTGCGTGACTTCACTCTGTCGTTTGAAGACCACCGGATCTTCTGCGGTGCCTTCGACGTTGAAGGTGCCATGCACAAGGAATTCACCACCCTGGAAGATCAGTCCTGGCCCAGCGTTGAGGGTCGCGGCTTCTTCGATTTTCAGACTCGAGACGAAGATTGGGCCACCGTGGTCCGTCCAGGTGCCCGATTTAGCCAATGCCCCGCCAATGGCCATGCTGTTATTGGAATTTTTAGTGGAGATGTTGTTGCCGATGTCTGGCGGGAGTTCGCCGCCGTTATAGGAAAGGGCCTGCGTCGAGGAGTTTTCGCTCAAGACATTGTCACCAAGAGAAGCAGCCGTGATGTTTTCCCCAGCGCTGCCACTGATTTCGACATAGATGGTGGCGCTGCCGCCGTTGTGGTCGAGCGAGTTGTCGTGAATGTTGATTTCGCCCGATTTGCTTGAGGGTTCATGGTAGAGAATCCCCATGCTGCCGCTTTGGTTGACCGTGTTGTGGTCGATCTCTGGGGCGCCGCCACCCCTGACAGAGATACCGTAGTGGGTGCTTTCGCGGATCACTGAGTTGGTGATCCGCGGCGAGGCTTCATCGATCGTGATCGCCGGTTCTCCGCTGTAGCCGGCTTCAATCACTTCCGCGTGGTCGATTAGCGAGGCGCCGCTACCGGATTTGAAGACCAACCCCTTCCATTTGAATCCTTTGCTGGTGGGCTTGAAGACAACCGGTTTTTCGGCAGTGCCTTCAGTTTTGAGGGTGCCTTTGACGATGAGTTCGCCGACCGTCAGTTCCACCCCGGCTTCGATCGTCATCGTCACGCCGGATTCGATCGTTGGCGAGCCCGTGTATGGGCTTCCACCCGTCGTCAACGTCATGTTTTCGCTGATTTTTTCTGGAAGGGCAGTCGCCGAACTGACCTCTGGCCAGGCAAATCCGGCAAAGGCAACCAGCGTGACTGCGACAAGGCATATGCGAGCTACAAAGGCCCTGCGGGACACTCGCTGGGGCGCCAGCGATTCAATTTTCTTCCGACACGGAATCAATTGCTCGCCGACGATTGCCTCCTGGTTTGCAACAAACATCCCCAGAATAGTACGAACATGTATAGCGCGTGTAATGGCCTCGGTCAAATCAGTCTCGCGACAGGGCCAAAATCCGATTCCGCCAAGCCTCTCTCTCTCTGGAGGTAAGGCCCACGAATGCCATCTCTCTGACCACACAATCGGTTCTCTGACGACATCGTCACGGGCGGTAGACGAGCCGCGTGACGAGGTTGCCACGGAATCGCACATCCGATGCCGTTCGTTGTGGGGATGGGTACCCATTTTGGTACCCATGAAGACAAACGTCGCGGCCTCGAAAGACAGCCTTTCGGCCCTAGAATGCGGATTGTCGAAACGGGAGCGACGGGACTCGAACCCGCGACCTCCGGCGTGACAGGCCGGCGCTCTAACCAGCTGAGCTACGCCCCCAGGGGATGGGCAGACTGCGCCCGGCGGGGATTATCTCAGGGTCGCTGGATTTGCAGTCGGTAGGGGGTCGGGCGGGGGGAGCGGGAGCGGATCTCTAGGCGGAGGCGGGACTGGCCGCAGACCGTGAAATCCAGCTGCTTGCGGGCGGTCGGACGGGGGCGGAAGCTGCGGAGCAGCCTGCCGGCGCGGCTACGGAGGGCTAGCTCGTAGCCGCGCCGGTGCAGGCCCACCGGGCGCAGGGTCACCGTTCCGTCGAGCGGCGTAGGCAGGAACTCGACGGCTGCGCCCTCCCCCCTGGCTGGCACGCGCCCCGACAGCACGAAGCTCGTTCGTGCCCGCCAGGGCGTAAGGGTGTCTTCCTGGATCGCGCGGAGGGATTCGGCGTCCGGAGCCAGCTCGGACAACCAGCGCCAGCGGACCGCCGCCTCCGGGAAGCGGTTGTGGGCGAAGGCCTCCGCGAAGGCCTCGCCCGGGTCCTCGAAGTAGTGGTCGCCCTCGTCGCCGGGGAAGAACCGGCCGTGGCGTCGCCCGCTGCAGACGCCCTCGACACTGGCCCAGCGCTCGGTCCCCCAGTCGACCGCGCTCGGAAACGGCGCCGGCAGGTCGCGGTGCTGGGCGACGTGGTGCCCGTACTCGTGGGCGAGGACGAAGTCGCGGTCGGCGCCGTCCTCGTCGACTTCCTCGTTGCCGCTGAGCACGATCCTGTTCTCGCCGGGGAAGTAGCAGGCCTCGGCGCCGAAGCCGCACTCGAAGGCGAGCTGGTAGGGAGTGTCGAGCTGCACGACGACGAGGCTGACCTCGGGGCCGTGAACGAACGTGCCGATGAGGTCGGTGATCTGCTGGGGGTCGGCGTCGGTGCAGTTCATCGCACAGGCCGCAGTGACCGCGACCTCGATCGTCGCTTCGGTGCCGTCCCCGACGGCATAGCGCTGCGACGACGCAGTGGCCGAGATCCGCGCCGCCGCAGCGCCTGGCGCGCCCCATACGACGTCTCGCATCGGTGCCGCCGGCCGCGGCACCTCGAGCGCGTCCGCCGGGCCGGGGCGGCCGGCAACCGCTCCACCGGGAGCGGCGAAGAAGAGGAAGACAATGGCTATGCCCGCAAGCGCCCCCGCCGGGCGCCGGCTCACGGAGCGGGACCCGGATCTGTCTCGTAGGCCTTGGCGGGGAGCGAAGACGAAAGCGGGGCGTGCGGCTCAGCGCCGATGACGAGGCAGCCGGCGCCGCGGCGCGCGGCCGCGGCGCCGACCTTGGCCCCGGCTACGGGGCGTTCCCCGTAGACGATCTGCCGGGCACAGCCATCGAGCCCGGCCCGGTCGAAGGAAATCGGCTCCTCGCCCGCCGGCTCGGGCAACCGCCGGGCTCGTCCCGGCACTGCGCAGGCAGCGGTGGGCATGTACGCGATCAGCGTCATTGCAAAGAAGTCGCCGCGAGCAACGGGCGGAACCCTGAGCCACGTTGCATCTGGGCTTCACGTCAACTGCGAACACCGTAACGGGGAGGGCGCCGCGGGTGGGGAAATTCAGCCGACGGGGATGTACCCGATCTTGCCCGTCGGTATCTGAGCGTCGGTGCGCGCTGTCCGCGGGCGGCGCCCGCAATACTTCCCGCATGATCGTCGAGAGAACCGAGAATCCGCAGTGGCTTTCAAACGCCTACCTCGTCGCCGACGAAGCCGGCGGCACGGGGGTGCTGATCGACGGCAACGACGATCTCGGGCCGCTGCTCGAGCGGGCCGAGAGCGATGGGATCGAGATCACCCACATCCTCGTCACCCACCCTCACCCCGACCACGTGGCGGGGCTGGCTGAGGCGCGCGAGCGGCTCGGCGGCGTGCCGACGGTCGCCCACGCCGAGGCGGCGGCGGAAATGGACCTCGACGTCTCCCAGACGATCGCCAACGGCGAGAGGCTCGCCACCGGCGGCCTCGAGATCGAGGCGATCCTCACCCCCGGCCACGCGGCCGGGCACGTCGCCTTCCTCGTCAACGGCACCGATCTCTTCACCGCCGACGTCCTCTTCAAGGGCACGGTCGGCGGCACGATGGCGCCGGGCGCCAGCGGCTTCGACGACCTGCGCGACTCGGTGATGCGGCTGATGGAGCTGCCGCCGGAGACCGTCGTGCACCCCGGCCACCGCGAGCCGACGACGATCGGCGCCGAGCACGACGGCAACCCCTTCGTGCGGATCTGGCGGGGCGAGGCGGAGACCGACGAGGAGCAGGTGACGGTCTGGGGCCGCCCGGCGACGCTGAGGCTGTGGGCGCCCGACTACGACGGCGGCAACAAGGCCTGGGTCGTCTTCGGCGACGACGGGACCGAAGCGATCGTCGGCGGCTCCCAGGTCGAGCGCTCCTAGACCCTCCTGAGCGCGGCGCAACTTTCCGCCCCGGATTCCGCGACTTTAGCCGTCCCAGGCGGTTCTGGACACATGTGCGATTGGAGTACAGGCCGTTTACCACCACACTGCCTACTCGCCACTGACGGCGAAGCTCCGAACGACTGACGGCACTTGACCCAAGCGATCACAGCCAGCGGCATCCAGGAATTCTTCTTCGACTGGTATCCAGTCTTCGGGGTCTTCTTCATGGCCTGCCTGCTGCTCGTCTTCCTGAGGCTGATGCGCAGCACGGTCGGCTCGACCAAGCCGGAGACGGTGAAGGCGAGCAAGACCGAGCCGGTGCTCTGGGAGGAGGTGCAGGGGGTCGACGCCGCCAAGGACGAGCTGATGGACGTCGCCGAGTGGCTGCGCGACCCGGAGCGCTTCGCCGCGCTCGGTGCCCAGCCGCCGCGCGGGGTGCTGCTCTTCGGTCCCCCGGGGACCGGTAAGACGATGCTGGCGCGGGCCGTGGCCGCGCAGGCGGGCGTGGACTTCTTCGCCGCCTCTGGATCGAGCTTCGTCGAGATGTTTGTGGGGAGGGGTGCCGCCAGGATCCGGCGGCTGTTCAAGGAAGCGCGCAAGTCGGGACGTGCGGTGATCTTCATCGACGAGCTCGACGCCGTGGGAGGAGCGCGCAGTGGAGGAGGCGGCGACGGCGGTTCGAGCGAGCGGGAGCAAGCTCTGAATCAGCTGTTGGTCGAGCTCGATGGGTTCGAGCGCGATCCCGGCACGGTAATCGTCATCGCCGCCTCCAATCACGTCGACAAGCTCGACCGGGCGCTGCTGCGACCGGGTCGCTTCGATCGCCAGGTGCTGGTCTCACCGCCTGATCGCGATGGACGCGAGGCGATCCTGCGGGCACACGCAAAGGGAAAGCCGTTGGGAGCGGACCTCGACCTGCGCGACGTCGCCCGCAAGACGACTGGGATGACGGGGGCCCAGCTCGCAAACGCGCTCAACGAGGGGGCGATCATCGCCGGGCGCGCAGGGCGCCCGGCGATGGCTCGCGAGGACCTCGACGAGGCGCTGCTGCGCCAGTCGGTCGGCTCCCAGCAGGCCCGTCGCCTCAGCGCCGAAGAGCGCCGCATCGTCGCCTACCACGAGGCCGGCCACGCGCTCTGCCGGCACCTGGTCGGCGGCGACCCGCCAGAGATCCTCAGCATCATCCCCCGCGGTCCGGCGCTCGGCTTCGTCGCCTCCTCGCCGGAGGAGGACAGCTATCTCGAGTCGAGGGAGGAGCTGCAGAACGAGATCGTCTCGCTCCTCGGTGGCCGCGCGGCGGAGGAGGAGGTCTTCGGGACCTCCTACTCCGGCGCCTCCGGCGACCTGGCGCGGGTCCACGCGGTCTGCAAGCAGATGGTCGGCGAGTTCGGGATGGGCGTGGCGCTCGGGGCCGAGGGGGCCCCGCCGATCGCGCTGCCGACCGGCGACTACGCGATGTCGGACCGGACCCGCCGCGACGTCGACGTCGCGGCGATGACGCTTGCTCGCGACGCGCACCGGCGAGCCCGGGCCCTGCTAGCCGCCAACCGCCGCTGCCTCGACGACCTGGCCGCGAACGCGCTCGAGCGCGAGACGCTGACCCGCGAGGACCTCGACCATATCTTCGCCGCACACGAGCTGGACGCGGAGATCGGCATGGGCGCGGTCGAACGCGCTGCGGTCGCGCCCGCCTCGGAGTCCGCCAAGCCGAAGTAGAATTCCCCGGTACCTATGGCGTACCGCGACGAAGATTCCCTCTACTACTTCCCCCCCGGCCGCTCGATGGCGCGGCGGGTTCACGGCGAGCGCGCCGTCGGCCTGCTCTACGGGCAGCGGGCGCTCCTGATCGGCGCCCTGGAGCCGCTCACCTATACCGGCACGATGCTGAGCACCGCCGCCGCCGACCGCCCCTTCCAGCGGCTGGCGCGCACGGCGAAGATCCAGGAGACGATCCTGCTCGGCACCCGCGAGGAGGCCGACAAGGCCCTCGCCGTGGTGAACCGCCTGCACGAACGGGTCAAAGGGACCCTTCCCGAGGCGGCCGGAAGTCACCCCGCCGGCACCGCCTACTCCGCCTTCGACCCCAAGCTGATGCTCTGGACCATGGCCGTGATCGCCGACTCGGGCCGGGCGATGTACGAGGCGATGGTTCGGCCGCTCACCGACGCCGAGCGCGAGGACCTCTGGCAGGACTACGTGCGCTTCGGCGAGCTCTTCGGCCTGCCGCGCGGCGACGTCCCCGGCAGCTACCGCGAGTTCAGCGCCTGGTGGGAGTCGCGGATGTCCTCACCCGACTTGCAGGCAACCGAGCACGGCCTCGACATGGCCCCTCTGGTTGCCTTCGAGCAGCCGGTGCCGGCGGCGGCCCGTGGCAACATCGTCGCCCAGAACCACATCATCAAGGGCACCCTGCCACCGCGCGTGCGGGAAATCTTCGGCATCCGCTGGGGCCGCGGCCACGAGACCGCCTACCGGGCGATGACCGCCGCTCACCGCCGCGCCCGGCGCTTCTTCCCCCGCCCGGTGCGCCGCGGCCGCAACGACGTCTTCTTCGACGTGGTCACCAAGACCGAGCAGCAGCGCGGCGGCACCCGCACGCCGCAGCTCCGCGTCAGCGCTTAAAGCGCTTAAGAGGGACTCTTGACCTGGCAGGGCTGGAAGAACGTTCCCCTGAGTTCGGTGCCGTCCCTGAAGGCGAACTCACCGCGAGCCTGCAGGCGGCCGGTCGCGCAGCGCGCGTTGACGTAGCTGTAGCGCTTGCCCCTGTAGGTCCATTTCTTGCCGATCGTCAGGTGACCCGAGAGGGGGATGCCGTTGCCGCCGGCGATCGGCGGGATCCGCGCCTCGGTCCGGTAGCCGTAGACGCCTTTGCTGATCTTCTGGATCACGATCGGGATGACGAACGCGACCGGGGCCGGGACGGTTGTGTAGAAGTGGGCGAACACGGTGTCGTTGCCGCCCTTCTTCGGGCCGTTGAAGAGGGTGATCGGCGAGGAGACCGGGATCGCCGGCTGTTCGGGGAAGACGACGACGCCACGGCCGAAGCCCTTGCCGACGATCGCGCCGGGGCAGTTCTTGCGGGCCGCCGCAACGGTCGTGGCCTGGAGCTTGGCCGACGTGCAGACCGGGAGGCCGGTGGTGACCACGGAGCCGTGCTTGTCGAATTCGAAGTTGATGTCTTGGATCACCGGCGGGTAGGCACCCGAGACGGTGCTGATCGTCCCCCCGCCGTAGATCGTGATCGGCGCGTCTTGGTCCTTCGGCAGCCGGGTCGGCGTGACGCCGCCTTCGCCGGTGATTAAGAGGTCGCCCAGGCGCAGATGAACCTTGATCGCATCGGCGGTCGCCGTCAGCGCGAACAGAGCCGTGCCCACCGCAACCAGCGCCAGGAGCCACGTCCTGGCGCTGCGCGCGTTCAGGGCCGGCACTCTCTATTCACTCCTATTTGAGCACCTTGCACGGCCTCACGAACGTACCGCTGAGCACCGTGCCGTCCTCGAACCCGAACCGGCCCTTGGCCTGCAGGCGGCCCTTCGCACAGCGTGCGTTGGCGTAGCTGTGCTTCTTGCCTTTGTAGGTCCATTTGCGGTTGATCGCGATACGCCCGGAGATCGGGTGCCCGAAGCCGTTGACCAGTTTCGGAATGTTCGCTTCGGCGCGGTAGGCATAGGGGCCGCTGTGGATTTTTTCGATCACGACCTGGAAGAGGACCGTCGAAGGGGCGGGCACGTCAAGGTGCGCGTGCACGAACACGGTGTCGTTGCCGCCCTTCTTCGGGCCGTTGAAGAGTGTGATGCCGGTGCTCGCCGGGATCGGCGCCTGTTCTGGAAGCGCGACGACCGCCGTGCCGAAGCCCTTGCCGACGATCGCATCGCCGCAGGCGCGGCGCGCGGCGGGGACGTCAGTGGCGACGAGTTTCCCCCGCGTGCAGACCGGGAGCCCCGTGGTGTCGACCAGGCCGTCCCTGTCGAATTCGAAGGTGATCTCGTTGAGGATCGGGGGGAGCTCGCCCGACACCGTCGAGAGCTTGCCGCCGCCGTAGACTTCGATCGGCGCGAAACGGTCCTTCGGCAGGGTTTCGGGCCTGAAGCCGCCCTTGCCGACGATCAAGAGGTCGCCCAGGCGAAGTTCGACTTTTTCGACCTTCTTGACAGCCCCCGCCGTGGCGGCGAAAGCCAACACCGCCAGCGCCAGGACGGCCAGCGCGGTCAGCTTCTTACGAGTGCGAAATCTCTGCATGGGGCTGATGGGGCTCCTCTATTTGCGGACTTTGCAGGGAAGGACGAAGTTCGCCGTGAGCGTGGTGTTGTCGGCGTCTTTGAAGGTGAACTGGCCCTTGACCTGGAAGCGGCCGGTTTCGCAGCGAGCGCTGATGTAGCTGTGCTTCTTGCCTTTGTAGGTCCATTTGCGACCGACCGTCGCCGAGCCGGAGAGCGGGTGGCCGTAACCGCCGGCGATTTTCGGGATTTTCACGTTGACCCGGTAGCCGAAGACCCCGTTGTTGATCTTTTCGATCACGACCGGGACGATGAACGTCGCTGGCCCCGGGTAGTCGAGATGGGCGTGGGCAATGATCGTGTCGTTGCCGCCCTTCTTCGGGCCGTTGAAGAGCGTGATGGGAGAACCGACGTTGATCGGGCCCTGTTCCGGGAACTTCACGACGGCCTTCCCGAAGCCCTTGCCGACGATCGCGTCGCCGCAGGCGCGGCGCGCGGCGGGGACGTCGGTGGCGACGAGTTTCCCTTGCGTGCAGACCGGGATTCCCGTCGTGTCGACGGCGCCGTGTTTGTCGAATTCGAGGACGAAGTTGTCCAGGATCGGCGGGATTTCGCCGGAGACCGTGGAGAGTTTGCCGCCACCGTGGGTGATGATCGGGGCGTTCTCGAATTTCGGCAGCGCGTTCGGCTCGAACCCACCCTGCGCGTCGAGCACCAGGTCGCCGAGCCGCACATGTGCCGTGAACGTGCTCGCGCTTGCCACCGCTGCCGCGACGAGCGCGCCGAGCACTACCCCTAGAACGATCTTCCTGCGCATCCTGCTTCTCCTCTTTCCCTCGCCCTCGCCCCAAGATAACGAGGACTCTGTGAGTCCATGTTAAGGGCCTAAGGGCATTCCAGCCCCCGGTCCGGCTAACGCGGCTCGACGAGCAACGCCCGGGCTACTGCAAGAACAACCCCGGAGGCACCGAGTAGCGCAGAGCCGGCGTGCAGCTTGCGGCCGTCCACCTCGATCGGCCAGGCGATCGCGACGAGCTCCTCGCCCATCGGGACGGGAGCGTCGATGCGCACCTGGAAACGGGCGAGAAAGCTGGTACGCAGGTCGCCGTGCATGTGGAGGGCGAAATAGGTGGGGCAGTCGAGGACCGCGCTGACGATCTCGGGCATGACCCGGCCGGTCGCGTCAGCCGTCCAGGGCGGGGGCGTCCAGGGGGTGGCGACGACGTCCCGGTCCGCGACCGCGCCGGCGAAGACGCCGAGCGAGTCCTCGCGCGCCCGACCGCAGACGAAGCAGCGACAGAACTCGCCGTCGGCGAGACCGCGGTAGCGAGCGGAGGCCGCCCGGGCCTCCTCCACCGAGACGGGATCGGGCACGTCCAGGTCCAACTCGGCCCCGGGCTCCACGGTCGCGACGAGCGTCTCGCCGTCGGCCACGCGCAACCCCTCCCCCTCCCGCTCGACCGCCAACTCGCGATCGAGCGGCACCGGGCTGCGCAGGCTCACCGCCGCCGGTCCGTCGAGCAAGGCCGCGAACACCGCGGCGCTGTACCCCCCGTTGCCACTGGCCAGCGGTCCGTTGAACCGGCCCGGGACCGACACCGTGCTCTGATCCGAAACAGCGATGCCAGGATCGTACGTCGCGACGATGGGCGGTACTGGGCTCGAACCAGTGACCTCCTGCTTGTAAGGCAGGCGCTCTCCCAACTGAGCTAACCGCCCAGGCTTTCCTGATCCTGATTATGGAACACGCGGGGCCGGGCGGTGGCGCGGCTGGCGGGATGGGAGAATCCGCGCGTGAGGCTCGAGGTCTTCTGGCGGGTGACGGTGGTGCAGCTGGCGGCTGTGGTCGTGGCCTCCTTGCTGCTGGCGCTTGTCTTCTCCCACGGCTTCTTCGAGGACTGGGGGTGGATCGCCGGTCCCGCCGCCTGGCTCGGCTGCGCCTGGGTCACGGCCAGGGTCGTCGGGCTGGAGCCGGCGCCGACGCTGGTGCGAGCCCTGCTGGCCGGGATCGTCAGCGGCCTCGTGGTGCTCGCCGGGCTGCACTGGCTGGGGGTGCTCATCGCCGTTGGGCTGTTCGCCTGGCTCTGCGCGCGGGACTCCGCCGATAGCCTCCTGCCCCGATGAGCGCGCTGAACAAGGTGCCCGGGGTCTAGATGGTCGACTCCACGACCCCACACCCTGGATGACACGCATGGCGCTGCGCACCTCTGCGTCCTCGGGTTTGCCTTTGGCACCACCAAAGGCTGCACCCTGCGTCCTTGATCTGCTTGGCCACGCGCGCCCCCAGTCACACGCAGTCGTGGAGTCGACCATCTAGTGAGCTGGGGCGTCGACGACATCCCGGATCTGTCCGGTCGCACGGCGGTCGTAACCGGTGCCAACGGCGGCCTCGGATTGGAGACGGCCCGTGCACTTGCAAGCGTGGGTGCCGACGTCGTGCTCGCGGCCCGCAACCAGGAGCGGGCGGCGAAGGCAATGGAGAGCATCCGCGCCTCGGTTCCGGATGCCTCGCTGACGCTGGCGGAGCTCGACCTGGGCTCACTGGAGTCCGTCCGTAAGGCCGCCACGGAGATTCTCGGCGCGCACGAGACGGTCGACGTCCTCGTCAACAACGCCGGGGTCATGGGCATCCCCGAGCAGAAGACGGCCGACGGCTTCGAGATGCAGTTCGGCGTCGACCACCTCGGCCACTTCGCCCTGACGGCCCTGCTGATGCCGGCGCTCCTGCGGGCCGAGGCAGCCCGGATCGTCACGGTGACGAGCACCGCGCACCACATGGGCCGCCCCGTCGACCCCGGGAACCCGCACCTGCACGGTCGCTACCGGCCCTGGCGCGCCTACGGCCAGGCGAAGCTGGCCAACTTCCACTTCGGCCTCGGGCTGAATCGCCTCCTGGACGAGGCCGGGGCCCCGGCGGCGAGTCTGATCGCCCACCCCGGCCTCTCCAACACCGAGCTGCAGGCAGTGAGCGTGAAGGAGACCGGCGGCGGCCTCTCCCAGCGCTTCTTCCTGACGCTGGCCCGCTCGGTCGGCATGACTCCGGCAACCGGCGCGCTCTCGCAGCTGCGGGCGGCAACCGACCTCGGCGCGAAGGGCGGAGAGTTCTACGGTCCCCTCTTCGTCAACAGCGGCCCCCCGGTACGCAAGCCGATCCTGCGCCGGGTCGGGATGAACGGCGCGATCGCGCGGCTCTGGGAGGTATCGGAGCGCGAGACCGGCCTGAAGGTCGAGCTGTGAACCTCGGCCTGGAGGGACGCGTGGCGTTGGCGATGGGAGCCAGCCGCGGCATCGGGAGGGCGATCGCGGCCGCCCTTGCGCGCGAGGGCGCGAAGGTGGCGATCGTCAGCCGCTCCCAGGAGAAGCTCGACGAAGCGGCTGCCGAGATCGGCGAGAAGGCGATGCCCTTCGTCGCCGACGCCTCCGACCTCGACCGCCTCGCCGCTCTGCCCGGCGAGGTGGAAGCGGCACTCGGCCCGGTCGAGATCCTCGTCGCCAACGCCGGTGGCCCGCCGTTCGGCGGAGCGCTCGAGCACGAGCTCGACGACTGGGAGACCGCCTACCGATCGCTCGTCCTCGCACCGCGCGTCCTTGCCGGTGCCGTCGTGCCCGGGATGCGCGAGCGCGGCTGGGGGCGGATCGTCAACGTCGGCTCCAGCTCGACACGCGAGCCGATCGGGGGCCTCAACCTCTCCAACTCCCACCGGATGGCTGCGGTCGGCTTCCTCAAGACGCTCTCGCGCGAGGTCGCGGCCGACGGGGTCACCGTCAACACGGTCGCCACCGGCCGCTTCGCCACCGAGCGGCTCGCCGATGCCTCGGGTTCGCTCGAGGGTGCCGAAGAGGCGGCCCGGCGCGAAGTCCCCGCCACGCGCCTCGGCCGTCCCGAGGAGTACGGCGACCTGGTCGCCTTCCTCTGCTCCGAGCGCGCCGCCTACATCACCGGCACCGTGATCCCAATCGACGGCGGCCTCCTCCGCAGCGCCTTCTAGCCGCCGACGGGCCTAAAACCGGAGCCGGGCTCCGGTTTTAGGCCCGTCGGCGGGGTGTTCAGTCGCGGGCTTCACGCATGGAGGGGAAGAGGATGACGTCGCGGAGGTTCTCGGTGCCGGCGACGATCATCAGCAGGCGGTCGATGCCGATGCCGCAGCCGCTCGCGGTCAGCATCCCGTACTCGAGCGCGCGCACGAACTCTTCGTCGTGGGGGTGCGGGTCGGTCTCGCTGCCGGCCTCCTGGCGCTCGCGCTGGCGGACGAAGTGGCGGCGCTGCATCTCGGGGTCGTTGACGTCGGTACCGCCACCTGTGATCTCCATCCCGGCGACGATCCCGTCGAAGGCCTCGCCGAGCAGCTCGGGATGGTCGGGCTGGGGCTTGACCAGCGGCCAGAGGTCCAGCGGCAGGTCGACGAGGAAGGTCGGCTGGACGATCTTGGGCTCGACCAGCTTGCCCTGGATCGAGTCGACCACCGAGGCCCAGTCCGCCTTGGGGTCGACGTCGCCCTCGAGCAGCTCGGCCAGCTCGTCGCGACTGGAGGCGACGATGTCGGCACCGGTCGCCTCGAGGATCGCCTCGCGCAGCGTCACCCGCTTCCAGGGCGCCTTGAAGTCGATCTGGTGGCCGTCACGCTCGACCACCGTCGTCCCCAGCACCCGCTCGACCACGGTCGAGAGCAGCTGCTCGGTGAAGGCCATGACGCCGTTATAGTCGGCGCAGCTGAGGAACCACTCGAGCATCGTGAACTCGGGGTTGTGCTGCGGCGACATCCCCTCGTTGCGGAAGAACTTGCCGAGCTCGTAGACGTTCTCGAAGCCGCCGACGATCGTGCGCTTGAGGTAGAGCTCGGTCGCGGTGCGCAGGAAGAGCTCGCGGTTGAGGGTGTTGTGGTGGGTGGTGAACGGCCGGGCCGCGGCGCCCCCGGTCATGTGCTGGAGAGTCGGCGTTTCCAGCTCGACGAAGTCGTGCTCGTTCATGTAGGCGCGGATCGCGGCGACGAGCTTCGCCCGCATCGCGAAGACCTCGCGCGAGCGCTCGTTCGCCATCAGGTCGAGTTCGCGCTGGCGGTAGCGGACCTCGGGGTCCGAGATGCCGTGGAAGAGGTCCGGCGGGTCGCGCAGCGCCTTGGCCAGCATCGTGCACTCGCGCACGGCGAGGGCGAGCTGGCCGCGCTTGGTCACGTAGAGGTCGCCCTCGACCCCGACCGCGTCGCCGATGTCGAGGGCCTCGATCCGGTTGAAGGCCTCCTCGCCGATCGCGTCCTTGCGTGCGTAGGCCTGGATCGTGCCGGTCAGATCGCGGACGTCGAAGAAGGCCGTCTTGCCGTGGCCGCGCTGACCGACCAGCCGCCCGGCGATCCGGTAGGAGAACTGCGCCTGCTCGCCCTCTCCCAGCTCCTCAGGGTCATGCGCCTCGAGGATCGAGGAGATCTTGTCGCGGTCAGGCCAGCCCTGGCGAGGGTAGGGCTCGATCCCTTCGGCGCGCAGCCGCTCGAGCTTCTCCCGCCTGACGCTCTCCGTCGAGCCCTCCGAGGGCTCGACCTTCAAAGGCGCGTCGCTCACGGAACGAAGCCGACCGTCACCCGCTCGTCGCCGCGGTAGTCCGTGCGCGTCTCGGCCTCGCGCAGCAGCTCGCGCATCGCCGGGCCGTGGTGGGTGTCGTGCTCGAGCGCCACGCGCCAGCCGCTTGGCGTCTCGCCAAGAAGATCGCGGATAACGCCGAGGCCGTCGTCGCCGCTCTCGCCCAGCACGGCGATCTCCGGCTCGCGGCGGATCTCCGGCGAGCGCTCGTCGATCGAGGTCTCGGTGATGTAGGGCAGGTTGGCGATCAGCAGGTCGACGCGGTCGACGTAGTCGGGGATGCCCTCGTCGACGCTCACCTCGAGCTCGACGCCGAGGCGCGCCGCGTTCTCGCGCGCCGCCTCGGCCGCCTCTTCGGAGAGGTCCGAGGCGGTCACCCGCAGGTCGGGACGCTCGCTGAGCAGGGCGAGGGCGATCGCGCCGGACCCGGTGCCTACCTCGTGCACGCGGGCGCCCCGCGGCAGCTCGACGCCGATGGCGACGAGCAGCTCGGTCTCTCGGCGGGGGATCAGCACCCGCTCGTCGACGGCGATCTCGATCTCGCGGAAACGGCAGCTGCCGAGGATGTACTCGAGCGGCTCGCGCTCGCTGCGCCGGGCGATGAGGCGCTCGACCTTCTCGCGCAGCTCGGGGCTCAGCTCGGTCGAGCCGTCGCGCTCGAGGTCGGCGGCGTCCATGTCCAGCGCCATCGCCACCAGCGCCTTGGCGTCAGCTTCGGGCGTCTCGCAACCGGCGGCGGCGATCGCCGCCGTTGCCTGCTCCACGATCTCCCCTGCGCTCCCCATCGGCGAGGCTCCCTCCATTCGAACTCCTAAGACTGACTATTACCCCGCGGCGAGCCTGGTCGGATCGCTCGGAACCACCTGCGACAGGCTACCGTGTCGGCGCCGCACGACAAGGATCCACACGGCTCCGATCGCCATCATCGCCAGGCTCTCCAGCTGTGCCGTGGTGAGCCCCAGAACCGCGTCGTCGTTGCGGCGCAGGAACTCGATCAGGAAGCGCTCGGCACCGGCGTAGACGAGGTAGAGCGCGAAGAGAATCCCGGCCCGGAAGCGGTCGCGCAGCTGCCAGAGCACCCAGGCGCCGAGGCCCATCGCCAGCGTCTCGTAGATCGGGGTCGGGTGGACGGTGCTGTCGGTGGGAACCGTGCCGTCGGGATACGCCATCGCCCAGGGGCCGTCCCAGGCCTTGCCGTAGTCGCCGTCGCCGGAGAGCTGGCAGCCGCAGCGGCCGATCGCGTAGCCGAGCGCCAGCGCCGGCGCGGCCAGGTCGAACAGCGCCGGGCCGAGGAAGTCGCGGTAGGCGGCCCAAAGCAGAACGGCGAGGGCGCCGCCGATCGCGCCGCCGTACCAGACCAGGCCCGAGCCGGAGAAGAGGTTGCCGATCAGGTCGTCGCTGACGCTGTCGTAGTTCTGGACGACGAAGTAGACCCGCGAGCCGACGATGCCGCCGATCAGCGCGGCGAAGCCCATCTCATACGCCCAGTCGACTGGCTTGCCGATCTCCCCCAGCCGCTTCCAGATCAGCGCCCCCGCGGCGAGAAAGGCGAGCGCGAACATCAGGCCGAAGGTCTGGAGCGTGACGGGCCCGATGTGGAGCTCGGGGTACACCTCAGCCGGCGATCAGCATCTCCAGCAGCGCCTTCTGCGCGTGCAGGCGGTTCTCGGCCTGGTCCCAGACGGCGGAGCGCTCGCCGTAGAGCACCTCGGCGCTGATCTCCTCGCCGGGGTGCGCGGGCAGGCAGTGCAGGACGACGGCATCGTCCCTGGCCGCCGAGAGCAGGTCGGCGTCGATGCGAAAGGGGGCCAGGTCCGCCCGGCGGCGCTCGGCCTCGGCCTCATCGCCCATGCTGACCCAGACGTCGGTGTAGAGCGCATCGGCATCGGTGGCGGCGTCGCGCGGGTCGCCGGTCAGCTTCGCGCCGTGGCCCTCCTCGAGCCGGTAGCCGGAGGGGGATGCGACGACGACCTCGACGCCGGCCAGCTCTCCGGCGATGACAAGCGAGCGGGCGACGTTGTTGCCGTCGCCGACGTAGGCGAGGCGCTGGCCGGCGAGCTCCCCGCAGCGCTCGCGCAGGGTGAGCAGGTCGGCGAGCGCCTGACAGGGGTGGTGAAGGGAGGTGAGCGCGTTGACCACCGGCACCTCGGCCGCGTCCGCCAGCTCGGCGACAGCCTCGTGGGAGCCGGAGCGGATCACGATCGCGTCGACGTAGCGCGAGAGGACCCGCGCCGTGTCGCCGATCGACTCGCCGCGGGAGAGCTGAAGTTCGTCGCCACGCAGCACAACCGGGGTGGCGCCGAGCTCGGCGACGCCGACCTCGAAGGAGATCCTCGTCCGCGTCGAGGGCTTTTCGAAGACGAGGGCGACGCTGCGCCCGGCGAGGGAATCGGCTCCAAGCCGGTCCCTCCGGCCAGCTTTCAGCTCCACGGCGCGGTCGAGCAGCTTGCCGAGCTCGAACGCGCCCAGCTCTTCGCCTGTGATGAAGTCCCGGTTCAAGCTGCGGATACTAAGTGCGTGCACTGCACCGCGATCAGCTGGAACCTCTTCCACGGGCGCGATTTCCCGCCCGACCCGGCGCTCTTCACCTGGCGTTCGCGCCTGCTGCGGGTCGAGGAGCGGGGAGCGACGCACGTTCAGGTGAACCGCGATCTCGAGGGGGAGTTCGCGCGGGTACTCGCCGCCGCCGAGTGGGACGTCGCCCTGCTGCAGGAGTGCCCGCCGCGCTTCGCCGCGCCCCTGGCGGGCGCCTGTACCGCGGAGTCCCACCGCGTGCTCACCTCGCGCAACTCGCTCGCCGCCCTGCGCACCCTCACCGCCCGGATCAACCCCGACCTGATCGCCTCCGGCGAGGGCGGCTCGAATCTGACCCTGGTGCGGGCGGAGGGGCCGCTGGGGGAGATCGTCGAGCGCCGCGAGCTCGCGATCCACGAGGGCAGGCCCGAGCGCCGCGCGATGGCCTTCACCCGCACCGCCTCAGGCATCTGCGTGACGAACCTGCACGCGACCAACGACCAGCCGGCGCTGGCCGCCGAGGACGTCCTGAAAGCGGCGGAGCGCAGCGGGGAGTGGGCCGGCGAGGAACCGTTGATCTTCGGCGGCGACCTCAACCTGCGACCCGGCGAGGATCCGGGCGTCTTCGACGTGCTGCGCGAGCGCTTCGGCCTCACCGGGCTGACCGGGCCGCGCGCGATCGACCACCTGCTCTCGCGCGGAATGAGGATCGCCGAGGCACCGGCGGCCTGGCCTCCTGAGCGCCGGGAGCTGCCGCGAGGAGGCCTGGCGTTGCGCCTTTCCGACCACGCCCCCGTCCAGGCCGGCTTCGAGTGCGGGGTAATCCCGGCTCACCGAAACCGGCAGGGATGAGATAGTCAACCGGGAAGACCCCCGGCAACCCCACCAGGAGGCAAGAGACCATGGCCGCGAAAAAACAGACCACCGGCAAAGCCACGAAAAAACCCAAAGCCGGCACGCGCGCCAAGAAAGCCCCGAAAAAGGCCGCCGCGAAGAAAAAGCCGGCAGCCAAGAAGGCCAAGGCCAAAACCGCGAAGAAGACCGCGGCCCGTGGCGGCGCGGCGACCGCCGGGCTCGACAAGAGCGTCGAGCAGTTCCGCGAGAGCCTCGAGCGCAGCGTCACCCTGAGCCGCGACCGGCTCCAGGAGGTCGTCGACGATGCGGTCAAACGCGGTCGCATGACCCGCGGCGACGCCGAGAAAATGCTTTCCGACCTGGTCAAAAAGGGACGGCGGCAGACCGACTCGCTGCTGAAGGAGCTCGAACGGCTGGTCCAGCAGGCACGCAAAGAGGTCGGGGGACGCGCCGAGCCGGTGCGTAAGCAGGCCACCCAGGCCGCGCGCCGCGCGCGCAAGAAACTTGGCTAGGTGAGCCAGGCCACCGGTGAGATTCCGGCGGCTCGCCGGCGCCCCGGAGAGCAGCTCGAGGTCGAGATCGACTCGCTTGCCTTCGGCGGGCGGGGAGTGGCGCGCTCGGAGGGACTCGTCGTCTTCGTCGCCGGCGCGCTGCCCGGGGACCGGGTCCGGGTCGAGATCACCAAAGCGAAGAAGCGCTTCGCCGAGGCGCGCACGGTCGAGCTCCTGCGGCCGGGCGCCGAGCGGATCGCCGACAGCTGCAGCCACGACGGAGAGCCCTGTCCGGGAGCTCCGTGGCAGGGGCTGCCCTACGAGCGGCAGCTCGCCAGCAAGCGCGATCAGGTGGACGAGGCGCTGCGGCGCATCGGCGGCCTCGATGGGTTCGAGCTGGAGGAGATCGAGCCGGCGGTGGAACAGTGGCGCTACCGCAACAAGCTCGAGTACTCCTTCGGCGAGCGCGACGGCGAACCGATCCTCGGCTTCCACGCCCGCGGCCGCTGGGACCTCGTCGTCGACGTCGAGGACTGCCTGCTCGCCTCCGAGCGGGGCAACGCGGCGCGCAACGAGGTGCGCGAGTGGGCGCGGCTGGAGGCGGTCCCCGCCTACGACGGGCGTGAGCGGACCGGCGTGCTGCGCAACCTGGTCGTGCGCGAGGGCTGGCGCACGGGTCAGATCCAGACCCGGCTGGTGACCGCGGCGGCTCGCTTCCCGAAACCCCCGGTCGACCTTCACACGGCGATCGAGGGCGACTCGGGCGGGACCGACGGGCCGACCGGCGTGCTGGGCGAGGAGCGCCTGCGCGAGGAGCTCCGCGGCCTGCGCCTGGAGATGTCCCACGGCGCCTTCTTCCAGACCAACACCGAGATGGCCGAGCGGCTCTATGCGGTCGCCGCCGAGTACGCGGGTCTGAGCGGCAGCGAGCGGCTCTTCGACCTCTACTGCGGAATCGGCACGATTGGGCTGACGATGGCCGCGCGGGCCGGCGAGGTCTGGGGCCTGGAGATAGTCCCCGAGGCGATCGCCGACGCCGAGCGCAACGCCGAGCTGAACAAGATCGGGAACGCCCACTTCATGGCCGGCAGCGCCCGCACGGGCGTCCGTCCGCTGATCGAGAAGGCGGGGAAGCCCGACGTCGTCGTCATCGACCCGCCCCGCGCCGGCCTCTCGCAGAAGATCGTCCGCCGCGTGCTCGAGTGCGAGGCGAAGAAGATCGTCTACGTCTCCTGCAACCCCACCACCCTGGCCCCCAACGCGGCCCAGATGGTCGACGCCGGCTACACCCTGAAGCGGATCAAACCCGTCGACATGTTCCCCCAGACCCCGCACATCGAGTGCGTGGCGCTGCTGGAGAGGTAGGCGTCTAGACCTGGGCGACGATGAGCGTGAAGAGGCCGATGAAGCCGGTCACCATGATGCCGCCAAGCCCCAGGAATCCTTGCGTCATCGTGCGTCGCATTTCCCTCATCTCGCCCCGCAGCTCGCGGATGTCGTCGTCGACCTTCTCGAAGCCTTTGTCCAAGCGCTTGTCGATTTCCGCGAATCTCCTATCGATTTCCGCGAAGCGCCTGTCGACTTCCTCGAAGCGCCTGTCGACCTGCACGAATCGTTCGTCGACGTGCTTGAAGCCGAGGCCCACCTTTTCGTTGAGCGCATCGAGCCGATCGTCGTTCCATTCCCGTGCCATTGCCTCCATGATGCCAGGCTAGCCTGAAACTTATTGTCTGTGGTTGAGTTGGCATTAGAAATGCGTCACAGCTTCCACGCAAAAGTCACGCAATAGGCTTCGCGACGTGGAAAGCGAACAGAGCAGAGGCTTCGGAGTGGCCGCCGGGCTCGATCCCGAGGTGGCCCGCCCGCTGGCCGGGCGCTGCGCGGAGCTCGGCTACGACTCGATGTGGTCCAACGACCATCCCGGCGCCAAAGGCCTGGAGACGCTGGCGGAGTTCGGCGCAGCAGCGCCCGGCCTCGACCTCGGCGTCGCCGTGATCGCGCTCGACCGCACCCCGCCGGAGGCGATCGCCGCCGACGTCGAGCGGCTCGGCCTCGACCCGGCCCGGCTCCGCCTCGGCGTCGGAGCCGGCTTTGCCGAGAAGCCGCTGACCCGGATGCGCGAGGCGCTCCCCGAGCTGCGCGAGCGCCTGCCCGGCGTCCGCCTCGTCCTCGCCGCGATGGGCCCGAAGATGTGCGCCCTGGCCGGCTCGGACTACGACGGTGCCTTCTTCAACTGGATGACCCCCGAGTTCGCCGTCGGCGCCCGCCAAAAGGTCGAGGCCGGCGCCCAGGAAGCAGGGCGAGAGACCCCACCGGTCTTCGGCTACGTCCGCACCGCCGTCGGCCCCGATGCCGCCGAGCGCCTGGCCAAGGAGGAGTCCTTCTACCGCGACCTCCATGACGGCTACCGCAACCACTTCGCCCGCCTCGCCGAGCCTGAGGGCACCGTCGGCGTCGCGGCGGCGGATGCCGCCGAGGCCCAGTCTCAGCTGGTCGCGTACGAGGCTCTCGACACGGTCGTGGTCAGGGGCCTCGCCAGCGCCAGGGTTGAGGCGATGACCGCCGTCGCCGAGGCCGCGGCGCCCTGAGCGGCATCCGGCTTAGGTTCCCCTAAGGGTTGGGTAGCTAGGATGCGCGGCCCATCGCAGCCGAAGCCCGAATAGACAGACCGCTGGCGCGCACCGTCGGCAGCACGATCTTCGTCAGCCGCTGGCTGCAGGCGCCCCTCTACCTGGGCCTGATCGCCGCACAGGGCGTCTATGTCTGGCGCTTCATGCAGGAGCTCTGGCACCTGGTCACCGACGCCGGGCACCTGAGCGAGAACGAGGTGATGCTGCTGGTCCTCGGCTTGGTCGACGTGGTGATGATCGCCAACCTCCTGATCATGGTCATCATCGGCGGCTACGAGACCTTCGTCTCGCGGATCAACCTCAAGAACCACCCCGATCAGCCGGAGTGGCTCTCCCACGTCAACGCCAACGTGCTCAAGGTGAAGCTGGCGATGGCGATCGTCGGCATCTCCTCGATCCACCTCCTGCAGACCTTCATCAACGCCGCCAACACCTCCTCCGAGACGATGCTCTGGCAGACGATCATCCATCTCACCTTCGTCATCTCAGCGCTTGCCCTGGCGGCGATCGACCGCTTCCTCTCGCCCAAGAGCACGGCCGAAAAGGTGCTGGAAGCCAACCACTCCGACGGCGCCGCCTCCACCGCCACTAGGGCTTCGGGCTGACTTCCACTGCGGCACTACTCGGCTCCGGGCCAACGTGGCCCTGCGATGACGAAAGGCATGCTGGGCTGACCGAAGCCCTGCCGGAGCAGATCAACAGCGTCAGCAAGGCTATCCGTATCCAAGCTTCAATCGATAGGCGTTTTCCGTTTTCTGTGTGCATCCTGCCCTCCTTGATGAGTTGGTCATCAAGTCTTCGGTCTCACCGTCGACCGGAAGGGGTCGGTTGCGGTCAGAGACAGGTCAGATCTGACCTGTCATGGGCCAAGCCGCTCGGGATCACCCTTCGCCGCGGCGAAGGTGACCTACACCTGGTCCAGGCCCTCGCCCAGGATGCGGTCGGCAATCATCTGCGTACGGTCTCCGCGCGCCTCCCCGGTCAATTCGAGCTTTCGTGCGAGCGAATCGAGCCGACGCCTCACCGAGCTTTCACTAAGGTGGAGCTCCTCCGCGATCTCCCGTCTCGTCGCCGGGCGGGCGGCGAGAGTCTCGCCTCGCCTGTATGGAGCAACGAGGACCCGAGCAACGGCACGCTCCTCATCGGTCAGGTCGACGGTTATGGCCCGTCGCGGTTTGGTCTGGATGACCTTGGGAAGGTCCAGCTCAAGTCGGAATGGACCGACCTGAACCACAGCTCCCGGGCTCAAGCGAGTCGGCTTGTCGATCAGGCGTCCGTTGACGACCGTCCCATTTCTGCTGCCGAGATCGGCGATCAGATAGCTCGTCCCGTGCCGAGTCAGCTGAGCGTGGTCCGTGGAAACCGTCTCGTCGTCGAGGACGAGCCCGCAATGATCCCCTCGCCCGACGATCAGGCCGTCGTCCAGGGGGTGCGACACGGGGCCCTCGCCCTGCTTGTGAACCCAGATCCTTGCCACGTGGTCGACGCTGAAGCCTAGCCCGAGGTGTCGATCCGGTAACCGAGCTCCCGCAGTGCCAGAAGCCGGCGATCGACGGCAGCTTCGCTCTCGGTGACCTCTGCCACCGCGCTGCGGTAGGCAGCCGAGTCCTCGTGCCGGGCAGCCGTGGCCAACCTCTTGTACCCATCGCGGGTCGTGCGCAGCGCGTCGACCAGACTGTCCAGACCGGCTGCGCTTTGGGGAGAGACGCTACGCGCCGAGAGAGCGCGGGCAGTGCGACGAAAGGCGGCGGCCAGCGCGGATGCAATCGCCGCCTGACGATCGGCAGCGGTCACCGCACCGAGCCTGCGGCGGAGCGCGGCGCGGCGCTCTCTGAGAGTGGCGATCTGACGCCGCAACACCCTTGCCAGGACGGGTGAGGGCCCAAGCGGAAAGGCATCTCCCCTGTGTAGCTTCAAGGTTGACGCCAGCCGCTGGCAGAGCTCGAAGAACTCCGTCCCACGCCCGCCGGGACGACAGGCGACGGTTGCGACACCGGAGCTGATGGGTGAGGCGAAGACATCCAGGGGGACGGATTGCCCCGGTGCCCGCAGCCCTCGATAGCGCAAGGCCTCCAGCCCACCGAGCGAGACCGGCGTGCCCCGCACGGATCTCCCCTGTGCGGCCCGCAGAGCCGGTGGCAACAGCGTCTTCCCAGTCGCCGGCGAAATGCCGACCACCACCGTTTCTCCTCTCCATCGATCCTTGGGCTTCAGAATCAGGGAATTCTCGAGAGGCAAGCCGGGGACGCCACTCCGGCTGCTTTCCGTCCCAGTCCAGTTCGATGGCAGGTCGATCTCGAGGTCGCCCGCCGAGACATGGGTTGGTTCGCCACTCGAGGAGCCGCTGGCAAGGACGCCCAGAGACAGAGCCATGGCAGCCGGGAGAAAAACCGCGAGGCCAAGGAAAAAATGGCGACGCCCACTCCGACGAGCTTTGCCCTTCGAGGAAGCAGAATGAGGAGGAGGCGGTGACGACTGGGGGAGAACGGAGGGCTTCGGGTGCAACGCTTCGTCCGCTGCTTTGAATAGGTCACTCGCCTTGCCATAGCGACGGGAGGGCTGCTTGGCCAGGCCTTTCTCGAGCACCGCGTCGATCGCCTTCGGCAAAGCTGGTTCTATCTCCGACGCTTGCGGGGGATCCTCTTCAACGTGCGCGAACATGACAGCGCCCTCGTGATCCTTGTCGAATGGGATCCGCCCGGCAAGGCACTCGAAAAGGATCACCGCCAGGGAATACACGTCGGTCGCCACCCCGGTTGGCCCGTCCTGGATCTGCTCGGGGGCCACATAGTCCAGGGTGCCCATGAACTGCCCCGGCCGAGTCAGGCTGCGATCGCCGATCCCCTTGGCGATCCCGAAGTCAGCTAGATAGGGACGGCGGCTTCGTTCGTCGATCAGGATGTTCTGGGGCGTGATGTCGCGATGGATCAAGCCGTGTTCGTGCGCGACGTCGAGCGCTTCCGCGATTGGCACCAAGATCTCCAACGCACGGTCGGGCGCCAGCGGTCCCTCCCTAAGCAGCTCACACAGAGTCGGTCCTTTGACCAAGCGCATCGTCAGCCAGAGGCCGTACTTGCTTCGGCCAGACGTGTAGATCGGCACGATGTTGGGATGGTCGAGCCGCGCCTGGGCTTCGCACTCACGCAAGAAGCGATCCTCGAATGCGGGCTCGCCACCGACCCGCCGCGTGACGATCTTCAGGGCGACAAGCCGATTGAGAGAGGCCTGATGAGCTTCATAGACGGTGGCCATCCCACCTTCTCCGAGCAAACCCTCGATCCGGTGGCCCTCAACCATGGTTCCCGCCGTCAGCATGGACCATAGGATGTTAGTCCGCCCATACGAGGGAACAGTCATCGCGCTGCGATACCTTTTTCCAGGTGAAGGGTGGGCAGTGAAGAACTTCGTGAGCGAATTGAGCGGAAGGGGCGCCCTGCTGACCCTCGCGGTCGTCACCGCCACCGTTGCCGCTGGATTTCTTGCCGGTCGCGCGATCGGCACCGACGAGGGCGGCAAAACGGGTTCGATTCCTGCCAGAGTCGTTACCCAACAGGCCTCGGCCGAGGTTACAACGCTCGGAACAGCGGAGCGGATTCCTGGTCTTCAGGTCGATGAAACGAAGCAGTCGCCAGTCGAAACCGAAGAAAGCGGCTTCACGCCTTCCGCCGAACCTGAACCGCCAGCTCCTGAACCTGAACAGTCATCACCACCTGAAGTAACGGTTGCTCCCAATGGGTAAGACGAGAGGCACCCTGCTCATCGTCCTCGCCGCGCTCCTCATCGGCCTACTCACGCCCGGCATCGGCCAGGCCAAAGATCTGGACCAGATAGAGGTCAAGGTAGTCGAGGCGCCTCCCGGCGGCTTGATAGAGGTCGTTGAGGGTCAGTACTTCTCGCTTCCAAGCCTGCCGTTCGCCAGCGATACGTCGCGGATCCGCCTCACCATTCCCTCCATACCCGGTGGAGTCCATGTCGGCGATGGCTACGCTGGGCTCAGCGATGAACCCGTCTTTCACACTCGGCATCTGAGGAGCCACGGAGTAAAAGCTGACGTCACATACACGCTGGTAGCAACGGAGCTCAAGCTCAATGGCTCCCAGCAAGTCGTAGCGACCTATGAGTTCCTGATGCACTCCCTGCCAGCCGTCTCGAAAGTTCACATCAGTGCGCTGATACTGAGGGGTCGCCCCCATCTGGTTGGGCTCAAGCTCTACAACATCGGCAAAGACGATCGGGTGAAGGCATGGGGATTCGGATTCGGCGCCCCGCGAGGGCCGTTCGAGTTCGGCCTGCGGCTGACCGGCAGTACCCGCTCGACCCGCACCTACGCTATACCCGGCGGGCTGCGCTGGGCGCGCAAGTCCAACCCCAAGATCAAGCTGAACGTGGCCCCTCCGCCCGGTGCCGAAAAATACGGCGTGCCGGTCCTGGGCCGCCTTCTCGCCGGGGTTTTCCGGACGAACCACAGAGGCAACACCGTCTTCAGGAAGACCGATCACTGGAAACGGTGTACGACGAGCCTTGCCAACGAGAAATTCGCCAATCGACCCCCCTTCCCTGAGAGCTGCGTGCTGCTGGGGTGGAACCGGTGGAACCAACCCTAGTGGTGAACAGTCCCGAGAATCGCGCCTAGTACGGGGGAAGGTCCTCGTACCACTCCCCGAGCGTCTTGAAGGCCCGCCAGAAGCGCTGCTTGGCATTCTCTTCGTCGAGCGAGTCGTCGATGTCGGGGGTGTAGAGGGCGTCGACGGTGGGGGTGAAGGCCTGGATCTCGCCCTCGAGCGGCTCGATCGGGCGGGAGAGCGGGACGTCGAGGCTGTTGAGCACGCGCAGCGCGGGCTCGCCCATGACGACGACGATCTTCGGCTGCACGATCGCGATCTCCTCGACCACGCGGTGCATGCACTCGGGGGCGGCGAGGTCAGGCTCGGCTGTCGGGCACTTGACGCAGAGGGTCCCGTAGACGACGAGGGGATCGATGCCGAGCCGCTTGAAGCTCTTCATCAGCGCGTTGCCGGCGCGGCCGTAGAAGGCGACGCCCTCTTCGATCTCCGCCGCCGCAGGCGCCTGCTTGAGCATGAAGACGTCCGCCTGGGGATGACCGGAGCCGAGCACCGGCATCAGCTTGCCGCGCGGGCAGTGCGGACAGGCCTGAAGCTCGTGGGTCAGGTGGTTGAGCTCGCGGATCGCGCGCTCGAGGTACTTCTCCTTGATCTCGTCGTCGGTCGCCGGCATGCTCGGCGCCTTCTTTGACGAACCGCGCTCGGCTCCTCTCGCGCGGCCCGCCTGCATCAGCTCTTGCCGGCGTTCCCTGCCGAGCGTCGTTTCCGCGGCTGCCCGCCCCGCACCGGCTTCGCGTTCGGGACGCGCCGCTTGGGCGCCTTCGGCCGCCCGGTGGTCTGCAGCAGCTTCAGCGTCTGCACGTAGACGAGGTTCTTGTGCTTGCGGGTGATGTCGGCGTCGCGCATCGCCTCGAGGAACTCCCGCGGCCCGTCGAAGTCGTGGATGCGCACTCGCACGCTGCCCAGCCCCTGGGCGACGTGGCTGTCGGAGCCGGCACCGGGGACGATCCGGTACTTGCGGGCGAAGCGTTCGGCCTCCTCGTTGAAGGCCGTCAGCGCCACCCGCGGGTTGAAGACCTCGAGGATGTCGATCTCCTCGACGATGTCGAGCAGGTGCTCGTAGTCGGGCACCGAGTGGAAGCGGTCGAAGGGGTGGGGGACGTAGACGAGCCCGCCCTGCTCGCGGATCGCGGCGATCGTCTCCGCCATCGTCATCCCGCGCGGGATCTTCTCCTCGAGGAAGAGGCCGATCACCTCGCCCTGCTCGGCGGTCTTGACCTCCTCGGCGACGATCACCTCCAGGTCGTCCATGTCCTCGGCGATCCTGCGCGCCTCCAGGGCGCCCGAGACCTCGTTGTGGTCGGTGATCGCGATCGCGCCGAGGCCGCGGTCGCGGGCCGTCTCCAGCAGCACCTCCACCGGCGTCGCGCAGTCGGGGGAGTGATCGGTGTGCATGTGCAGGTCGACCTCGATCAGTGGGCGCCTGGCGATGCGGCGGCGCACCTCAGGGTCGCCGGTAGGGTCGTGACGGCGGGCCGCCAGGCGGAGGTAGATCGCCTCCAGCTCGGCGGCGACCAGCGACCAGTCGCGGTCGGGACCGCCCGGCTCCAGCAGCTCGTAGGAGGCGGGGAAGTAGCGCTCCAGCAGCTGGCCTGTCTCGGGCGTAGTAACCGTGCGCGCGTCGAGGCGGCCGAAGAAGATCTCGACCAGCGGCCGCGCGACCTGGGTCGAGAGCACCCTCTCCTGGGGCGCGTGGAAGGTGGCGACGTTGAGCGCGGAGGAGTGCCGGAGCGCCGAGGAGGAGACCCGGGGAGCAAAGGGCTCGTGGACGTGGACGACGTCAGAGGGCGTCCCGCGCAGCAGCTTTTTGACCTGGTCGCCGACACCGGCGATCCGGACCCGGTGGCCGCGTCCCTCCAGCTCCTCCGAGACGCGCTCGATGAACTGGTTGACCGGGTTCTCGGTGCCCCGCCGGTAAGGCGTGACCTGGACTATCGAAAGCTTTTCTGGCACGGGACGCAGCATAAGGACCGATCCCGGCAGGGATCGGAGGGACTGGGACGTGGGGGGGGGGG
>DATDAQ010000030.1:0-6949 GCA_036525295.1 Solirubrobacterales bacterium
CCCCCCCACGTCCCTTCAACTCAAAGCGAAACCTTCTGTGGTCCTTATGATTCGACCTCGGCGGCCTGCTGCTCCGCCTTGGCCTTGCCGCGTGCGTTTGCCGCGATGAACTCCTCGGTCCGCTCGCGTGCTTCGTCGTCGGGGCGCTGGGAGTGCGGCGACTTCATCAGGTAGCTGGAGGGACCATCGAGCTGGCCGGCGATGCCGTTGTTGAGCGCCAGCTTGATCAGCCGCACCGCGTCGATGACGACCCCGGCCGAGTTGGGCGAGTCCCAGACCTCGAGCTTCAGCTCGACGTTGAGCGGCACGTCGCCGAAGGCTTTGCCCTCGAGGCGGATGTGTGCCCACTTGCGGTCGGTGAGCCAGGCGACGTAGTCGGAGGGGCCGACGTGGACGTCCTCGTCAGGCAACTCGTGGCCCATGATCGAGGTGACCGCGTTGGTCTTGGAGATCTTCTTCGAGTCGAGGCGCTCGCGCTCGAGCATGTTGAAGAAGTCCATGTTGCCGCCAACGTTGAGCTGCGAGGTGCGCTCCATGCGCACGCCGCGGTCGTGGAAGAGGCGGGCGAGCTGGCGGTGGACGATCGTCGCCCCGACCTGGGACTTGATGTCGTCACCGATGATCGGCAGCCCGGCCTCCTGGAAGCGCTTGTCCCAGTAGTCCTCGCGGGCGATGAAGACGGGCAGGCAGTTGACGAAGCCGACGCCGGCCTTGAGCGCCTGCTCGACGTACCACTTGGTCGCGTCCTCGGAGCCGACCGGCAGGTAACAGACCAGAACGTCGGCCTTGGTCTCCTTGAGGATGCCGACGACGTCGGCGGTTTCGCCCGGAGCTTTGACGATCTTCTGCTTGAGGTACTTGCCGAGGCCGTCGAGGGTCATTCCCCGCTCGACCTTGACGCCGAGGCTGGGCACCTCGGCGAACTTGATCGTGTCGTTCTGCCCCGACCAGATCGCCTCGGAAAGGTCCTTGCCGACCTTCTCGGAGTCGATGTCGAAGGCGGCGACGAACTCGACGTCGCGGACGTGGTAGCCGCCCAGGTCGACGTGCATCAGACCGGGCACTTCCTCGCTGGGGTCGGCGTCCTTGTAGTACTGGACGCCCTGGATGAAGGAGTTGGCGCAGTTGCCGACGCCGACGATCGCGACGCGGACCTTCTCGTCCGTGCGGGCGGCGCCGTTGCTGCTGCCGTTTGCTCCGTTGCTATCGCTCATGAAATTCGAAGTCCTTCCTCGATCGGGCTGAGTCGCAAGGGACACCCGGGGTCGGGGCTGGTTACAGGTCTGGGGGGGTTGAGGCCTCGCTTGAAAGCTGATTCCTGACGTGCCATACGCGCTGGATCGTCGTGATTATGGTCAGCACCGCGATCAGGTAGACCGCCGGGGCCAGAAGCTCGAAGTCGCCGATCCCGGCGCCCTTGGCGAAGACCAAGCCGATGGAGAGTATGACTACCCGCACCGGTCGCGTCGCCAATCCCACCTTGCACTCGACCCCGAGCGCCTCGGCGCGGGCTCGCGTGTAGGAGACCATCAGCGAGCCGAGCACCGCGACCACACACATCGCGGCGGCGAAATCCTGCCCGGTGGCGGCGAAGTAGCCGGCGACGGCGGCCAGCACGACCCCCTCCTCGATCCGGTCGAGAGTCGAGTCGAGGAAGGCGCCGAAGAGCGTGCCCTTGCCAGACATCCGCGAGTAGCGACCGTCCAGCGTGTCCATCACCGAGCCGACGACGAAGGCGACGCCGGCGAGGAAGAAGAGACGCTGGGTGACGAGCGCCGCCGCGACCAGGTTGCCGACGAGGCCGGCGATCGAGATCGCGTTCGGAGTCAGCCGCGACTCGATCAGGCGCTCGCGGGCGTAGGCGCGAAGCTCCTGGCCGTTGCGGGCCTGGCGGCCGTTGCGGCGGCGGTCGGGGGCCCTTTGGGGCGCCGAGGGTTCCATCGACGGCAGGCTAGACGATGGGGCCGAGGCCTAGGCCTCGGCCTCGCGTGGGACCTTGGCGCGGAAGGCCCAGGCCTCCGGCCGGACCCGAGCGAGCAACCACTGCGCGACCAGGAGAGCGCCCAGCGCCACTCCCCAGCCGAGCACGGCGTCGATCCAGTAGTGGTTGGCGGTGACGATCGTCACCCAGCAGACCAGCAGCGGCCACGTCGCCCAGAGCACTTTCGAGACGGTGCGGCGGCAGACCATCACGCCGGTGCCGCCGATCATCATCGCGAAGGCGCAGTGCATGCTCGGCACGGCCGCGTAGGGGTTGATGAAGATCTTCGCCAGGGACGAGTCGTGGCCGACGTCGGAGTAGGCGCTGAGCGTGTCGACGAAGCCGTACTCGGGGAACATCCGCGGCGGCGCGGTCGGGTAGACCGTGTAGCCGATCAGCGCGATCCCCATCGCGACGACGAACATGTTGCGCACGAAGTAAAAGGACTCGTTGCGGAACAGGTAGAGCCAGAGCAGGAACCCGATCGCGACCGAGAACTGGGCGTTGAGATAGATCTGGTTGGCGAAGTCGATCACCCATTGCGCCGGCAGGAAGAAGGCCTGCAGGCTCGGCTCGAAGAAGCTGCCGATCGATTGCTCGAAGTCGATCACCTGCCGGCCGTGGGCGAAGGCGAGGGCCCGCTCGGAGTCGACGATGCCGCGAACGAAGGTGTAGGCGAGGTCGACGCTGACCAGGATCGCGATCTGGCGAGTGAAGTCGCCCCAGCCATGGGGCAGTCGTGCCGTGGCAGCGGCAAAGGCGCGAGACATTCGGTGATTGTAATTCGTGTGTTAACGGAGGGGTTGGGGAGCGGGCGTGGCCCCTCCCCAGGAGACCGTCCGTATCGCAGTAGGTCAGCTGCGGGAGGTCATCGCTCCCACAGCCTCCTGGGGAGGGGCCACGCCCGCCCTGCAAGCCTTTTAGGCGACGAATTCCAGGATCTCGTCCACGAGCTTGGGGTCCTCCAGCCAGGGCCAGTGGCCAGCGGCTGGGACCACTTTTAGCGTGGAGCTTGGGAGGGCCGATGCGTATGCCTCTGCGAAGCGGGTGGGGAGGTAGATGTCTCGGTCGCCCCAGATGATCTGGGTGGGGCAGGTGAGCTTGTTCAGGTCCTTGCCGGCCAGGGCCAGGCGGTCGGGGTCGGCGTGGCGGTAGAGGGCAAGGACGGCACGGGAGGTGCCCTTGTCCCAGCGGCGCCAGACCATGTCGACGAACTCGGGGGGAAACGGGCGGCGGTCGCCGCGGGCCTGGCGCAGGGTCCGCTCCATGCCCCAGCGGGTGGTGCTCGCGTTGGCGAGCTCGCCCCACGGCCGGCGGCGCCAGACCTGGGCGACCCAGTGCCAGCGGTAACCGGGCAGCAGCGGCACGGCGTCGATCACGACCAGCTTCTCGACCAGCTCCGGCCGCCGCTGCGCCCCGATCAGCGCCAGCGCCCCCCAGTCGTGCACGACCAGCTTGTGCCGCGTTACACCCAGCTCATCCAGGCACTTCTCCAGGAACGCCGAGAGCCCGAACATCGAGTAGTCGAACCGCTTAGGGTCCGGCTTGTCCGAGCGCCCCCACCCCGGCATGTCGATCGCGACAGCAGCCCCACCCCGCTCGAGGAAAGGCAGCCAATCCTCGCTGTGAGTCGGGTTGCCGTGGCAATAGACCACTGGCGTCCCCTCTCCCGGCACCCGCCGATAGAAGACCCGCGTCCCATCCACCACAAGCTCGAGCTCTTCGATCGCGTGTGCCACGAACCCGAACCCTATGGCCGCCCGCCTGAATAGGGTCAAGCCATGCCCTGGAAACGACCTCCGAAACGCCGCGTCCGGGCGATCCGGGACCGGTTGCGCGAGATGTACGGGCAGCCCGTCAACGAACCTCACGAACACCCGATAGCCGAGCTGATCAAGACGGTCCTCTCCCAGCACACGAACGACCGGAATCGGGATCGGGCGTTCGCGGCGCTGCGGGAGCGATTCCCCACTTGGGAGGAGGTGCGCGACGCGCCGGTCTCCGAGGTCGAGGAGGCGATCCGACCCGGCGGTCTCGGCAAGCAGAAGGCGCCGCGCATCCAGGCGATCCTCGAGCAACTCGGAGACCCGCCCGACCTCGACTGGACCGAGACGGCGCCGCGCGAGGAGTCGCTCGAGTTCCTGCTCTCGCTACCGGGGGTGGGGCGAAAAACCGCGGCCTGCGTGCTGATCTTCACCTGGGGCATCCCCGAGATCCCGGTCGACGTCCACGTCCACCGGGTCGGCGGCCGTCTCGGGCTCTTCCCCGAGAAGGCCTCCTTCGAGCGCATCCACGACGAGATGTTGGCGATAGTCGACCCCGAGGACGCCTACGAGCTGCACATGAACCTGATCCGCCACGGGCGGGTCCTCTGCCGCCCTAAACCGCGCTGCGGGGAGTGCGAGCTGCGCCGAATGTGTCCCTGGTACCGTGCCGGGCGCAAATGAGCAAAAAGACCTTCATCTCCTTCGGTCTGCTGATCCTCGTCCTCGCGGTCCTGATCCCCTGGCTCGTCTTCCGCTCGGACGGCGACGCCGCGCGGGGTGCCCAGAAGGTGCCCTCCGACCTCGAGAGCGGCCAGAGCCTCTTTCAGACCAACTGCGGCACCTGCCACGCGCTCTACGCGGCCGGCACCAACGGCAACTACGGCCCCGACCTCGACGAACTCCTCGCCCCGGCCGGCCCGCCCGAAGGGCCCAGTGCGGCCGACACGATCAAGGCGACCGAAGGCCGCGTCCTCAATGCGATCGAGGAGGGCGTCGACAGCAGCACCACGCTGGGCCGCATGCCCGGCGGCATCCTCAACGAGCAGCAGTCAGAAGAAGTCGCCGAATTCGTCGCTCACGTCGCTGGCGAGGGCTAAAACCCCCGCCGACGGGACGAAATCCGGAACCTGCTTCCGGAAATCGGCCCATCGGCGAGAAATACCGTTAGTGCTTGAACAGCAGGGCGCTGAACACGCCGGCGTGGTCTGAGCTCCAGAAGCCGTTGACGGGGGTGCGGCCGGTGACCGAGGAGGCCTTCAGCTTCACCTCTTTCGGGTCGCGGGTCATCACGTGGTCGACCTGGTGGTCGAAGTTGGCGATCGAGCCGCCTGCACCTTCCGCCAGCAGGCTCGACTTGAGGCAGCAGCTCAGCGGGTCGTTCGTGCTGCGCTCGCGCATGCCGGCGCCGAGCAGGGTGCGGTAGGCCTGCTGGTCGCCCGGTTCGACCGTGTCGTCGTCGGAGTTGAGGTCGCCGAGCAGGACGATCGGCAGTTTTTTGCTCGTCGCCGGGCCGTTCGGGGCGACCAGTTCCCCGGCCTGCAGTGCCCGGATGCTGGGCACCTGGTTGGCATCGTCGAAGGCCTCGAGGTGGGTGTTGACGAAGCGGAATTCGTGGCTGCCGCGGACCTTGGCGTCGATCGAGGTCCAGCCGCGCGTCACCGAGAGGTTGACTCCCGAGACCGTCACGGTCAGCAGGCTGGCGAAGTGGCCCGCCCGCGGGCGCTTGAAGGTGGCGCCGGCACCGTTGCGAACCAGGATCACGTCGCGCATCGTCAGGCGGCCGTTGATCTCGGCGTTGGGGATCGCCCCGTTCGGCCCATCTCCGGGAACGCCGTTCTCGTTGGCGGGAGCTTCGAAGTCGAACTCGTCCTGGGAGATAGCAACCCGGTACTGGGGCTTGCCTTTGCTCTTGAGCCGAGCGAGCAGTTCGGAGAGGTAGTCGTAGCGGACGGTTGTGGCGGTCGGGCTGGCACCGGTGTTGAGGAAGACTTCAAGGCTCGGCGGACCCGTGCGCCAGAGCGCCACCTCCTGCAGGCCGACGACGTCGGGCTTCTTCTTGAGGATCTCCTGGGCGAGTCCCCTGGCCCGCGTGGGGAAGCTGTTGGCCGTTACTTCGCGCAGGATCTGCCCGGTTGCCTCGGTGAACGCTGTGAGGCCGGATGCCGTGATCGCGGGCGTGAGATCGGCGCCGAGGTAGAGGTTGCGGGTCATCACGTTGACCTGCTTGGCTTCGCTCCGGCTCTTGCCTTTGCCGTGGCCTTTGGCTTTGCCACCGGACTCGTGCCCGGTCGGGTGATCGTCGCCGGCCCGCGCGCCGGCGGATACCGGGAACAGGGCAAGGATCAGGGCAGCAGCAAGTGCGAGCAGAACCGCGGTTCGCCGGATCGCTGCAGGCGGGTGATTCAAGATGTCTCCTCTTCGTCGCGACCGCCGTCACCGGGGTCGAATCGTCGAGGCGCCTCCACTACCCGCAAACCCACTATACGTGTCAAAGGTTCGCGTCGCGTTAGGAATCTGCCATACTGACGCTTAGATTTTTTGCAGACCCGAACTAGAGCTGGAGGTACTTGATAGTGGGTAAGACGATCGGGATCGATCTGGGCACGACCAACTCCTGCGTCGCCGTGCTGGAGGGCGGCGAGCCTACCGTGCTGGAGAACTCGGAGGGCGGGCGCACGACCCCCTCGGTGGTCGCCTTCACCGAGTCCGGCGACCGGCTGGTCGGCACCGTGGCCAAGCGCCAGGCGGTGATGAACCCCGAGAACACGATCTTCTCGATCAAGCGCTTCATGGGCCGCAAGGAGGCCGAAGTCAAAGAGGAGGAGACGATCGTGCCCTACGAGGTGGAGGCCGGCCCCAACGGGGACGTGCGGGTCGACGTGCGCGGCAAGCAGTACAGCCCGCCCGAGATCAGCGCGATGATCCTGCAGAAGCTGAAGGCCGACGCCGAGGCGAAGCTGGGCGAGACGGTCGACAGCGCCGTGATCACCGTCCCCGCCTACTTCAACGACGACCAGCGCCAGGCGACCAAGGACGCCGGCAAGATCGCCGGGCTCGACGTCAAGCGGATCATCAACGAGCCGACCGCGGCCTCGCTCGCCTACGGGCTCGACAAGGAGACGGCGGACCACACGATCCTCGTCTTCGACCTCGGCGGCGGCACCTTCGACGTCTCGGTGCTGGAAATCGGCGACGGCGTCTT
>DATDAQ010000031.1:0-2460 GCA_036525295.1 Solirubrobacterales bacterium
AAGTGCCGCGCTAATTAGCGCGGCACTTGTCAGGGCGGAGGGCACCCGCCCCTCTCGCCCGCGCTACGACTCCTCGGAGGTCTGCTCTATCTCCTGGGCGAGCTCCTCGAGCTCCTCGGCAAACGAGGGCCCGAAGCTCTCCACAGGGGTGTCGTCGCCGTCGAGCCCCAGCTCGGCCGCGAGATCTTCTTCGTCGAGCAGGCCGTCCTCGTTCGCCGGTTCGATCGGCACCGCGGGCTCGACCGCGAGCGTGCGGTAGTGCTTGAGCCCGGTCGCGGCAGGAATCAGCTTGCCGATGATCACGTTCTCCTTCAGGCCGACCAGCTTGTCTCGCTTGCCCTCGAGGGCAGCGTCGGTGAGCACCTTGGTCGTCTCTTGGAAGGAGGCGGCGGAGAGGAAGGACTCGGTGGCCAGCGAGGCCTTGGTGATGCCGAGGATGACCTCCTCGGCCTTGGCCGGCGTGCCCCCTTCTTCCTTCGTCTTCTTGTTGAGCCGCTTCAGCGCACCGCGGTCTTCCAGCTGGCCGGGAAGCAGGCTGGTCGAGCCCTTGGACTCGATCCGCACCTTCTTCAGCATCTGCCGGGCGATCAGCTCGATGTGCTTGTCGTTGATGTCGACGCCCTGGGCGCGGTAGACCCTCTGCACCTCGGCCACCAGGTAGAGCTCGACGTCGGTGCGACCGCGGATCGCCAGCAGGTCCGCCGGGTACAGGGAGCCCTCATTGAGCTGCTGGCCGACCTCGACCTTTTCGCCGTCTGTCACGTGCAGGCGGGTCCGGGGCGGGAAGCTGTAGGCGTGCTCCTCGCCGCTTGACTCGGTGACGTGGACTTTCAGCGCTTTGTCGGTTTCCTCGACCGAGACCTTGCCGGCCGCCTCGGCCATCTGCGCCAGCCCCTTCGGTTTGCGCGCCTCGAAGAGCTCGACGATGCGCGGCAGGCCCTGCGTGATGTCCTGGCCGGCGACGCCGCCGGTGTGGAACGTACGCATGGTCAGCTGCGTGCCGGGCTCGCCGATCGACTGGGCGGCGATGATCCCCACCGCGTCGCCGATGTCGACCGTCGAGCCGGTCGCCGGGGAGACCCCGTAGCAGGAGCGGCAAACGCCGGAGTCGGCGTCGCACTTGAGCGCCGAGCGGACCGGGACCCTGACCTCTTCGGTGCCGAACGCCTCGGCGATCGCCTCGACGTCGGCCAGGGTGATCTCCTGGTTGCGCTTGAGCAGTTCGCGCCCGCGCTTGGTTTCGAATTTCTTCGCCGCCAGGCGCCCGATCAGGTTGTCGTTGAGCGAGTTGTCGTCCTTGCGGATCGCCATCTCGATGTGGTCTTTGGTCTTGCAGTCCTCCTCGCGGACGATCACGTCCTGGGCGACGTCGACCAGGCGCCGGGTCAGGTACCCGGAGTCGGCCGTGCGCAGCGCCGTGTCGGCGAGGCCCTTTCGGGCGCCGTGGGTGGAGATGAAGTACTCGAGGACCGAGAGGCCCTCCATGAAGTTGGCCTTGATCGGCCGCTCGATGATTTCGCCCTTCGGATTGGCCATCAGGCCGCGCATGCCCGCCAGCTGGCGGATCTGCTTGAAGGAGCCGCGAGCGCCCGAGTTGGCCATCATGAAGATCGGGTTCAGCTCGTCGAGGTTGTCCTCCATCGCTTTCGCAACCTCGTCGGTGGCGTTGTTCCAGTGCGACGTGACCGCCTCGTGGCGCTCCTCGGCGGTGATGTAGCCGTCGTCGTACTGGGCCTGGATCGCGGCCGTCTGCTTCTCGTAGCGCTCGAGGATCTGCTCCTTGTCGGGCGGCGAGACGACGTTGTTCTTGGAGACCGTGATGCCGGCCTGGCTCGCGTAATGGAAGCCGAGGTCCTTGAAGGCGTCGAGGACCTGTGAGACCGCCGGCGCCCCGTAGGCCTCGACCAGGTCGGAGACCATCTCGTTGACGTCGCGCTTCTTCAACGCGTGGTTGACGAACTCGAACTGCTCGGGGTCGAAGTCCTCCCCGAGCGCGTCGGCGAGCGCCCGCTCGATCTTCTCGTTGAAAATGATCCGGCCGACCGTGGTGAGGAAGTGCTCGTGTCCGGCCCGCCGGTACTCGGCCTGGTCGTGCAGCTTGCAGCCGCCGTTCTCGTAGACGAGCTCGGCCTCCTGCGCGGAGCGGAACACCTTCGGCGAGGAGCCGTTCCGCTTGGCGCCCTTGCCGGCCTTGAGCTCCTCGTCGATCTTCGCCAGCTCGTCCTCCGCCGGGCCGTAGGTGAGGTAGTAGATGCCCAGCACCATGTCCTGGGTCGGCGTCGCCAGCGGCGCGCCGTGGGCCGGCGAGAGGATGTTGTTCGCCGAGAGCATCAGCACCCGCGCCTCGGCCTGGGCCTCGGCGGAGAGCGGCACGTGAACCGCCATCTGGTCGCCGTCGAAGTCGGCGTTGAAGGCGTGGCAGACGAGCGGGTGGACCTGGATCGCCTTGCCCTCGACCAG
>DATDAQ010000032.1:0-10265 GCA_036525295.1 Solirubrobacterales bacterium
CCAAGAATCACGACCTTCTTCATCATCGAGAGCATAGGGATGGGGCGATCCCGGTAGGGGTGGAACGTCTTGTACTTTTTCGGCGCGCGCTTGCGGCGACAGCGAGTTCCGCTCCACCGAAAAAGTTAAGTGGAACCCCTACCGGGTCAGGCTCTCAGACTCTTTCCACAATCATCGCCTTGCCCTGTCCGCCGGCAACACACATCGTCTCGATCCCGACCTGATGGTCGTTGGTCTCCATCACGTTGAGCAGAGTGCCCATCATGCGGGCGCCGGTCATGCCGAAGGGGTGGCCGAGGGCGATCGCGCCGCCGTGGGTGTTGAGCTTCTCCAGCGGGATGTCGCACTCGTCCATGATCGGGATCACCTGAGCGGCGAAGGCCTCGTTGAGCTCGACCGTGTCCACGTCGTCGATCGTCATCCCGGCCCGGTCGAGCACCTTCTTGATCGCGCCGATCGGAGCCACGCCCATGTACTCGGGCTCGTTGCCCCAGGTGGCGGCGGTGACGATGCGGGCACGCGGGGTGAGGCCGAGCTCCCTGGCCTTGGTGTCGCTCATCAGCAGGACCGCGGCGGCGCCGTCGTTGAGCGGGCAGGAGTTGCCGGCGGTGACGCCGCCACCGCCGAAGGCCTCGGGCAGTTCGGAGAGCTTCTCCACCGTCGAGGAGGCACGCGGGCCGTCGTCCTTGGCGACCTCGGTGCCGTCGGGCAGCTTCACCGGGACGATCTCGCGGTCGAAGAAGCCGTCCTCCTGGGACTTGACGGCGAGTTCCTGCGAGCGTTGCGCGAACTTGTCCATGTCGGCGCGGCTGACCTCGTAGCGTTCGGCGACGTTGACCGCGGTGTTGCCCATATCGATGTAGGCGTTGGGCTGGCCGTCGTTGCCCTGGAGGCTCGGGTTCTGGTCCGCGGCGCCGGCGGGCTCGGTGCGCTCGTTGTAGCGGCTGACCCACTCGACCCCGGCGGCGATGTAGACGTCGCCCTCGCCGGCCTTTATCGCGTTGCCGGCGTGGCGGATCGCGTCGAGGCTGGAGGAGCAGTAGCGGGAGACCGTCACGCCGTTGACCTCCTGCGGCAGCTTCTCGGAGAGCAGCGAGACGATGCGGCCGATGTTGAAGGCCTGCAGGCCCTGCGGCATGCCGCAGCCGCAGAAGAGGTCTTCGACCGAGGCGGGGTCGACCTCGGGGTTGCGCTCGAGTAGCTGGTCGACGACGTAGGCGGCCGTCTCGTCGGGGCGCAGCTGTGCGAGCGAGCCCTTGAAGGCACGGCCGATCGGAGTGCGGATGGTGTCGACGATGACTGCCTCGGGCATGCGGAGTTCTCCTTGGAAGCTGGGGTCTGAAAGTGCGGGCCGCAGCGTAGTCGATTAATTTAGTGGCGATGTCACTGGACGGGCTGCGGGCATGGATCGGGGTGGTGGAGCGCAAGCTCACCATGCGCACGCGCGTCTTCCTGGTCCTCGTCGCGATCGCCATCGGCGGTGCCGGAACCGGCATCTACCTCGCGATCGACGCTCATGACAGCGCGGTGAGCGAGGCCGACCTCCAGGCGGTACGCGACGAACTTGCGGCGGGCGCAGCCGAAGCCGCCGGGGGCGACGTCACCCAGCTCGAAGCCGAAGTCAAGGCCCTTCAGGCCGAAGTCGAAGCCCTGCGGAGCGAACCGGACGCCGGCGGGGAAGGCACCGCCGCCCCCCAGGGATCCGCCGGCGACTCGACAGCCGGCCAGGAGGACGCAAGCGGCGGCGTAGCGCCGCAGCCGCAGCCGCAGGGCGATTCGAACCAACCAGCCGAGCCTCCGCAAGAGGGCGCCGGTAAGTAGGTCGCTCGTGCGGATCCGCACGAGATTGCCGGTTCGCGTCCCCTCACTGCGTTACATTCGCCGCAATTCGATCTCGCGAACATCGCGAGCTCTGCCGTCTAGGCAGTGAAAGGAGCCTCCGATGCCCGAGGGTTACTGCGTCAAGGAGCGCAAGAAGGTCGAGATCAAAGACGCCAAACAGGTGACGATGAAGAACGGTCGCCCGGCAATCCAAGGTACTTGCCCCGACTGCGGCACCAAGATCTTCAAGATCGGCAAACTCTAGGAAGACGGCTGAGACCGAGAGCGTCCACGGCCGGGTTCGGCCGGCGGAACGAGCTGGCGAATCTCGGCGAGCAGCCGGGCCGCCAGCTCGGTGGGCTGCTCATCAGGCTGGGCCTGGCCGCCGGCAGGCTCGAAGAAACGAGTGCTAACCCGCGGACGGCGGGGGAAACGCGTGTAGCCGGTCGTGCCCTCGATCGCCACGCAGACGAGCTTCGCCTCGGGCACTTCGAGCGCGAGGCGGCCCACTCCGCTGCGCGCCCGCAGCACTTTGCCGCGTGAACGGGTCCCCTCCGGGAAGACGCCGATGCAGGCACCACGGCGAAGTTCCTCGATCGCCCGCGCCAGGGCGTCCGCGTCCCCCGCGCCTCGATCGATCGGTATCTGACCCATGCCGTCGAGCACGGGGGCCAGGCCGCGCACCTTCCAGAGATCCGATTTCGCCAGCGCCTTGATCTGACGCCGGCGGATGGCGGCGACGCCGACGGTCACCGGGTCCCAGTGGCTGTCGTGATTGCCGACGACCAGCACCGGCCCGCTCTCGGGCAGGACGTCGAGTCCCTCGACCCGAAGCCGGCCCCACAGCGACGCCGGCCGGCATACCGCCATCGCCGTCCTGTACATCGGGCTCGGCTCCCCCGGGGGTGGGCCGACCCGGGTGCCATCGTCTGTTCGCGCCGTGGCCTCCACCGGGAGCGGACCGTACTCGATCCCCATCCCTCATCCACAAAGCCACGTCAAAGTGATGGATGTCACGTCTATCCCTTCTCTGTAGAAGCGACCGGGCCTAGATGAGCGGCCCAAGGCCCAAGCTCATCTACGAAAGGCCCGTCCAAGCCCGCGTCTGGGAGTGGCGGCGGGATACGTGGTCAGACGATCTCGGCTTCGAAGGCGCTGAGAATCTCGCTGATGCGCTCGAAGATGTCCCCGAGTTGGTCGACTTCGAAGGGACGACGGCCGAAGCCTACCGCCATGGCAAAGTTGCAATTGACCTGCACATTGCCTTTTACATGGGCAGGGAGCCGGAAGCTAAAGAGGTCTGTCTCCGATTTCAGCATGTCGCCACGCCGGATCATGTGGGTAAACGGCTCTTGCCCGGTGGGGATAACCCAGACCGCTCCACCGTGGGGGGCAACGGCGAATGCGTGCAGCTCCCGGTGCTTGTGCGCATTGGTGATCCCCGTCAAGAGCTTCAGGGGACCGCTCTTGGGGTCGTCCCCTCGTTCGTAAGGCTGCTGCTGGTCAAACAAGGTCCAACGCTCTTGCGGCACCCCGTCGAGATGCCGCTCCCTCGCGGTTCGTCCACCTCGTCCTTTCTGAAGGTACTTCGATTCCTTCGAGTAGATCGGAAACTGGGTGCCGCTCTTACTCGGATCGTCGGGGTTCGCAAGCTGGGCTGGGATGTAGTCGAGCGCGGATCGCAGGTGCATTCCAATGAGGCCGAAGTCGATTTCCAGATCGGGGTCGGGTTTCTTCGCAAACTTGGGGCTTACGTGGAAGCGGAGCGGGTCTTTCGGGTCGGCCTTGACGATGGCCGTGCCTGGTGTGCTCTGTATGAAGGCTTCGATTTTCGCGTCCAGGGCCTCTCGATCACGCTTCGCCCTCTCGACCAAGAGCCATGAATCGCGGAAGTGCTTCTCCTGCGGGGTCACCCGACTCAGGCTATTGCATGTCAACCGACTTGACAAAATGGCGTCCGACCCGTCAAGTAGCTTTACACCATGCCCCCGGCCAACCGCCACCAGCCGCGTCGAGCCAAGTCCTCGACCTCGGACTACTCGGTCACCGAGTTCCTTGCGGAATTCCCCGACGATGCGGCCTGCCTGGAGCACCTGTGGCGGACCCGCTACTCCCCGGACGGCGAGCACGCGCATTGCCCGCGCTGCGACGCTCAGAACGTCTTCAAGCGCTACGCGACCAAGCAGGGGCGGCAGTCATGGACCTGCACGGCCTGCGGCCTTCACGTCCACCCCACGGCGGGGACGATCTTCGCCAAGTCCTCAACCTCGCTGCGGCTCTGGTTCCACGCGATGTACCTGATGACGAGCACTCGTTGCGGCATATCTGCCAAGCAGCTAGAGCGGGAGCTTGGAGTCCATTACAAGACCGCCTGGCGCATGTTCAACAAGATTCGCAACGAGCTGATGAAGGACGACGCCAAGCCGCTGAAAGGCACCGTCGAGATAGACGAGACCGGCGTCCACGGCCGTCCGCGTGGGCCGAGGATGAACCGGACGGAAGCTGCCCAGTGGCGGGAGCGCCAGGTCTCGGTGCTGGGCATGGTCGAGCGCGGGGGGCGGGTCAAGCTGCGCGTCATCAAGTCGCGCCGGGGCGAGCCGCTTAGTGGAGCCGTGCGGGCCAACGTCAACCCGCAGTCGATCATCTTCACCGACGACTGGCGCTCCTATCGCCCGGTCGGGCGGGAGTTCGCGGGCCACCGCATCATCAACCACTCGGCAGGCGTCTACGTCATGGGCGATCTGCACACGAACACCATCGAGGGCTTCTTCGGCAACTTGAAGACCGGGATGAGAGGCGCTTACAAGGCCGTCTCCCAGAAGTGGCTCCAGTCCTACCTGGACGAGTACGCCTGGCGCTACAACCACCGGACCTACGGGCACCGCTCGATGTTCCATTCCCTGCTCGATGAGGCCGTGCGATGAGTGAGCAGACGGCCATCCTGCGCAGCATCCGCAGCGCCGCCAAACGTCGCGGCAAAGCCGACGCAGCTAAGCGAGAGGCGACAGACGATCTACGCCGCTACTGCGAGGCGGCGCGCAAAGACAAGGTGCCGATCACCCAGATTGCTTCGGAGGCCGGTCTTTCCCGCCAGGGCGTTTACGACTTGCTGGGGGAGCGACCTTAGACAGAGCGGCGTCGAAGTCGCCTTTTGTCGGGACCGGAATCTCCAGTCCCTTCTCGGTCTTTTGCTTCCGTTGCTTGCTCGCCATTGACCAAGGCTAGCTGTCTCGGCGCTCAACCTCGACCTTGCGTTGCACGGTGCCCAACCCCGGCACCTCAGTTTCGACAAAGCGCCCGATCCGAATGTCTCCCGGCTCCCAGGCGATCCCCTCGAACAGCTTTCCTGGGTCGACTTCAATTGCCCCGGCAAGCTTGGCGACAGTATCGATCCGAGCGTGGCGCAGCCCCCGCTCCAGTTGGCTGACCTCGGTTCGGTGCAACGAGGCGCGGAAGGCCACCTCATCCTGCGAGAGGTCGGCAAGCTTGCGCTGCCGCCTGAGGTTGTCCCCGAAGCGCTCTGCGGCGTTCACGGGAGTTCCAGCTGGTCGAATTGCAGGGCGGCTGCCGTGGGGCGAATCAAGTCGCCTTGGCATTCGAGCAGGCCGACGCCGACCAGATCGCGCACGGCGCTCTCTACGGCCTCACCGCCGATCTGGCGGGCTACTTCGGGGATAGTCAGGGACTTGGGATAGGCGTCGAGAACAAGGCCGAGAACGGCCCGTTCGACCGCCACATTAGGCTGGTCTTGCATGGGAAGCACGTCCTTCCTGTGCCAGGCCGGGGGCGGTTCGCGCCGCGCCCCGGCCGCTTTCTTCTAGGTCGCAGAGAAAGCTAGGCCGCGAAACGGCCGGATTTCGCTTCTACAGAGAAGGGATAGACGTGATGGATGTCACGTAGTCCGGGTGCCCGACAGTCGAAGGTAAACGTCTCGTTTCTGCGCACATCCGCGCGCAACCACTTCGGCTGTGCCAATCCCAACTATCTAAAGTGTCAACTGTGACGCAGAAGCCACTCGAGCTGATCCTCGCTCGCAACCTGATGTCTGCGCTCTCGACGCCGGCCTTCCTGGTCGACGAGGGCGGCGTCCTCGTCTTCTACAACGAGGCCGCCGGAATGCTGCTCGGCAAGCGCTTCGAGGAGCTGGGGACGGTCGGGCCGGACGAGTGGGGATCGCTCTTCGGGCCCTTCGACGAGAGTGGCGAGCCAATTCCCTACGACGAGCTGCCCCTGGTGGTCGCGGTCCGCAACGGCAGGCCCGCACACGCCGACTTCGAGATCAGCTCCGTCGACGGCACCCGCCACCGGGTCGAGGCCTCGGCCTTTCCGATCCTTACCGCACACGGCTCGCGAGGCGCGATAGCGGTGTTCTGGCCCGCCGGGTCGAGCAACGGAGCGGGGCGCTGAGATGAAGGTCAAGCTCTGGGGCACGCGCGGGTCGATCCCCTCCCCGGGGCCGGAGACGATCCGCTACGGAGGCAACACCTCCTGCGTCGGCGTCACCCTCTCCGACGGCTCGATGCTGGCGCTCGACGCCGGCACGGGCATCCGCAACCTCGGTCTTGCCCTCGCGGCCGAGCCGGCCCGGCTGCACATCCTGCTCACGCACCTCCACCTCGACCACATCCAGGGGCTGGTCTTCTTCGCCCCGGCCTTCCGCGCCCAGACCGAGATCGTGATCTGGGGGCCCGCCTCACCCGAGGCCTCGCTGCGCGACCGCATCGCCCGCTACATCTCGGCCCCGCTCTCGCCGGTCGAGGTGCGGGAGCTGCCCTGCGACGTCTCCTTCCGGCACTGCCCGGAGGCAGAGTGGGAGATCGGCCCGGCGCGGATCCGCGCCGCCTCCGTCGCCCATCGCGGGCCGACGCTCGGCTACAGGATCGACGACGGCGATTCCTCGCTCGCCTACATCCCAGATCACGAGCCGGCGCTCGGCGCCGACATCGACGCGCTCGAGGAGGACTGGATCTCCGGCCTGGGCCTGGCTCGCAACGCCTCGCTGCTGATCCACGACGGGCAGTACACGGACGAGGAGTACCCGGACCACATCGGCTGGGGCCATTCCTCGCTCTCCCACGCGGTTTCCTTCGCCCGCCGCGCAAGCGCCGACCGCACTCTCCTCTTTCACCACGACCCGATGCACACCGACGCACAGCTCGACGCCCTGGGCCTCGCCGCCCGGGAGCGCTGGATGCAGGCCGGCGGGGCCGAAGACGGCATGGAACTTGCCTCCGAGGGCACCGAGTACGAGCTGCCCGCGAGGGCCGCCAGCGCCGCCTCTGCAACCTGAGTGTCAGAAAACAGCTGGTTTGCGGTACCGCGCTACCCTGCGACGCGATGTCGTCGACTCCGGGAATCGACGCGGCGGTCGAGAGATCCGACCTGGTCAGGGACGCGCTGGAGCTCGCGCGGCAGGCCCACGCGGGCCAGCTTCGCCGTGGCAGCGACGGCCGCCCCTACATCGAGCATCCGGTCGCCGTCGCCGAGCTCCTGCTCGAGCACCGCTACCGCGACGAGGTGGTGGCCGCCGCGCTGCTGCACGACGTGGTCGAGAAGAGCGAGACCGGCGCCGTGGAGGTGCGGGAGCGCTTCGGCGACACGGTGGGAGACCTGGTCGAGGCGCTGACCGAAGACGAGACCATCCCCGCCTACGAGGAGCGAAAGGATGAGCATCGCTGGCGCGTGGCCAAGACCGGCCCGGAGGCGCTGGCGATCTTCGCCACCGACAAACTGACCAACGTGATGATGCTGCGCGAGGCATACGCGCTGATCGACGAGAGCGTCAGCGAAGAACTCGCGGTCTCGCTCGACCTGAAGATCTACGTCTGGGAGGCCGACCTCGAAATGCTCTTCGACGAGGCGCCCGACATGGAGTTCACGGATCAGCTCGCCGACGAGATGGTCGGCCTCTGGGGCGATCGCTTCAGGGCCGTTCGCTCTTCGACAGACTGACCCGGCGGGCCAGCGGCAGCGCGTACCAGAAGGTCGCGAACGTCAGCAGCGTCGCGGCGCTGGTGACGATGGTCGCGGCACCGCCGAACAACACGTCGGTGATCAGCATGATCGCCCCGGTCATCGCCAGCGCCAGGCAACCGAGACCGGCGATCGCAAGCTTGTTGGCGAGAAAGATCAGGTCGTCCTTCTGCTGCATGCGGAAGGTCATCCTGTGGTAAGCGGATGGAGAGATGAGGAGGACGGCCGAGATGGCGGTGAGGAGCAGGGTGGCGAAATAGACCCCCTCCTGAAAGGGTGTGATTTTCGTGAAGTTCTGCTGAAAGGGCACCGCGAGGAGGAAGGCAAACAGCACCTGGACGCCGGGCAGCGCCACACGCAGCTCCTGGAGGAGCTCGCTGAGGTTGCGGTCGAGCCGTTCGCTCTCGCTCTCCTCCCTATCCGACTGGCGATCGGCGATCTCTTCACCATAGAGAAATGGCGCCGCCGCGCACGCTCGTCAGGCGCATAGGATCGGCGCATGGGACGGCTGGCGGTGATCCTGGGCAGCAACGGCCTCGGGCCGAAGGGCGAGGACGTCGCCGCGGCAGCGGCCGGACACGGCGCGCAGGTGCTCCAGCGACACGACAGCAGCGGCGCCTACACCGTCCCCCACCGCATCGACCACACCGCGAACATGCTCGCCCTCGCGGAGCAGGGCTGCGACCGGGTGCTGGCGGTCGGCTCGGTCGGCTCGCTGCACACCGAGCTGGCGGTCGGGAGCTTCACCTGCCCGGATGACTTCATCGCGCTCCAGCTGGGCCTCAGCGCGCTCTCCGACGTACGTGCCCACCGGCCGCCCGGCTTCGATCGCGAGTGGCGCCGGCGGGTGCTCTCGGCCTGGCGCGAGGCCGACGCCCCCCAGCTGCGCGACGGCGGCGTCTACTGGCAGGCGATAGGCCCGCGCTTCGAGACGCCGGCGGAGATCCGGCTGATGGCGGCGCACGCCGACCTGGTCGGGATGACGATCGCCTCGGAGTGCGTCGTCGCCGGTGAGCTCGGGCTCGCCTACGCGGCGGTCTGCGTCGTCGACAACCTCGCCAACGGCGTCGGTCCCGGGGAGCTCAGCGTCGAGGAGATGGAACGCCATCGCAGCGCGAACGTCTCCCGGCTGCGCGACGCGATCGACGCGGTGCTGCCCCGGCTGGTCGATGGCTGAGGCGCCGCCGCTTGCCGTAACCGGGGCCGTTCTCGACGGCGCCGTCGTCGGACTGCGCTGCGAGGGCGGGACGGTCGTCGCGCTCGCCCCCGGGGACGCGCGCGAGCCCGGAGACGAGACGATCGACGCGGCCGGCGCGCCGCTCGTCGCGCCGCTCGTGAACGGCCACACCCACTCCGCGATGACGCTCTTCCGCGGCTACGGCGGCGAGCTGCCGCTGATGCGCTGGCTGCGCGAGGTGGTCTGGCCGGTGGAGGCGAAGCTGGAGCCCGAGGACGTCTACTGGGGCGCCCGCCTCGCCTGCCTGGAGATGATCCGAACCGGGACCGTCAGCTTCTGGGACATGTACTGGCATCCCGGCGCCACCGCCCGCGCGGTCGAGGACTCCGGGCTGCGGGCGACGATCGGCGGCCCGCTCTTCGACGCCGATGGCGACACCGCGGTCATGCGGAGGACCGCCCTGGGCAATCTCGAAGAGCTGGCCGGGTTCGGGCCACGCATCGGGAGCTCCCTCGCCCCGCACGCGATCTACACCGTCAGCGAGGAACTGCTGCGCTGGACCGCCGAGACGGCGGCCGAGCACGGGGTCGCCGTCCAGATCCACCTCTCCGAGACCGAGGCCGAGGTGACCGAGTGCGTCGAGCGGCACGGAGTACGGCCAGCCGCCTACCTCGACCGCCTGGGGATGCTCGGCGAGCGCACGGTCCTCGCCCACGGCGTCTGGCTCGACCGAGAGGAGCTGGAGCTGATCGCCGCACGCGGCTGCACGGTCGTGACCAACCCGGTCGCCAACATGAAGCTCGCGGTCGGCGGGGTGTTCCCCTATCCGGCGGCGCGCGAAGCCGGGGTCGCGGTCGGCCTCGGCACCGACGGCCCGGGCTCCAACGACTCGCTCGACCTCCTCGCCGACCTCAAGCTCTTCGCCCTGGCCCAGCGCCACGCCGCCGGCGACCCGACCGTCCTGCCCGCGGAGGAGGCCTGGCGCATCGCCACCGGCGCTGCGGCCCCGGCGCTCGGCATCGGTGGGCTCCGCGTCGGGGAGCGGGCGGACTTCCTCCTGCTGCAAACGAGCTCGCCGGAGCTCAGCCTGGGCGACCTGCACTCCGACCTCGTCTACGCGGCGAGCGGCTCGATCGTCGACACCACCGTGGTCGCCGGCAGGGTGCTGATGCGCGGTGGCGAGGTGCCGGGCAGCAAGGAGATCGTCGCCCGAGCGGTGGAGCGGTCTACGCGGCTCGGGATCGGTTGACGCCCCGGAGGGGCCAGCGAAACCCGCGTGGGCGGCTGGCGCGCG
>DATDAQ010000033.1:0-23766 GCA_036525295.1 Solirubrobacterales bacterium
GACGCGGCCTCGTCCCAGGTGAGCGCCTGCGGCTTCGGCAGGAGCTGCTGGGCCTGCACCTTGGTGAACTGGGCGAACGAGCCCCAGGTCGTCTCGTAGCCCCAGATCTTCTGGCTCGGGGCGGCAAGCGGGTCGAGCCCGTGCACCTCGGGGTCCTCGTAGGAGGCGACGTTGCAGTGGATGACCACCTCGTCGCCGGGCTTCCAGCGCGTCACGCCCTCGCCGACCTTCCACACGACGCCCGACGCATCCGAGCCGCCGATGTGGTGCCCGTATTCCGGGTGGTCGCCGTAGCGCATCACCGACACCGGCTTGCCGAGCGCCGCCCCGACGGTGTTGTAGTTGACGCCCGCGGCCATCACGCGCACGATCACCTCGAAGGCGCCCGGCTCCGGCACCTCGATCTCCTCGAGCTGGAAGGCGTCCTTGGGCTCGCCCTGGCGCTCCTCGCGGATCACCCATGCCGCCATCGTCTCGGGCAGGGTTCCGGGCTCGACGTCCAACTTCGCGACTGCGCTCGTGTCAACGGCCAACTGGGGTCCTCCGCGGTCTTCGGGTTCGGGCCGCGAATCCTAGTCAAGCACGGGGGTGTCGGCCTCGCGCAGCTCGGGCGCCGTGATCTCGCGGACCGTGATCTCGACCGGTTCCGGCGGCTCGATCGCCTTGCTTGGGGTGACGCCGAGCGACTCGACCTTGCGCAGCTGCGGCAGCAGGCGGCGCTCCATCGAGCCGACCGCGGAGTCGTAGGCGTTGGCTGCCGAGGTCAGGCCCCTGCCGACCTTGTCGAAGTCGCTGAGGAACTTGGCGAAGCGAGCGTGCATGGTCCCGGCGGCGTCGGCGATCTCGGCCGCCTCGGCGACCATTCGCTCCTGGCGCCAGCCGAGCTCCATCGTCCGCAGCAGGCCGATCAGCGAGGTTGGGCTGACAAGCAGGACGTTGAGCTTCAGCGCATAGTCGAAGAGCTCGGGATCGGCGGTGAAGGCGGCGTGCAGCGCGGGCTCGTTGGGGATGAAGCAGATCACCAGGTCCGGGGTCTCGCCGGCCTTGAACTGTCCTTGGTAGTCCTTCGAGCTGAGGGCGCGGACGTGCTCGCGCGCCTGCCGGGCGTGCCGTTCGAGGTGGGTGCGGCGCTCGCTCTCGACCTCCGCCTCCTGGGCGTCGAGGAACGCGTCGAGCGGGACCTTCGAGTCGGCGACGAAGCTACGCCCCTCGGGAAGGAGGAAGCGCGCGTCGGGGCGCAGGCGGCCGTCATCGGTGTGCAGCGTCTCCTGCATCTCGAAGTCGACGTGCTCGGTCATGCCGGCGATCTCGATGCAGCGGCGCAGCTGCAGCTCGCCCCACTGGCCGCGCGTCTGCGGCTGTCGCAGCGCCTTCTTCAGCCCGGCGGTCTCGGTGTTGAGGTTGCCGACCGTCTGTCCCATCTGTTCGAGCAGGGTGCGCGTCTGCAGGTCGCCTTCGCCACGCTTGCGCACCTCCGCCTCGATCTTTTCCTGGCCCTTGGCGATCCTCTCCGCCAGCGCCTTTATCTCCGCCTGGCGCTTGTCGAGGGTCGCCTCCGCCGCCTGCGTGTCGGCCCTGCGCGACTCCTCGTTGACCCTGAGCAGATCGGCGACGGCCTTCGAGGTGGCCTCCTGGATCGCCGGCCCGTGGTCGAGCGCGGCCTGCGGCTCGGGGCGCCGGGCGACGACGTAGACGAGCGCCGCGGCGAGCGCGAGCACAGCTATCGCGAGAACGACGGTCACGCGAACGATGGTGACGACCGGCCCAGACGTACCGGCGCGCCCGAATTGACGCTATTTACGGCAGCAGCAGGTCGTTCTGCGACGAGGTGCGGTGCGAGCCAACAGAGAAGCGGACAGGCTTGGCGCCCGGGATGTCGGCGGCGCTGATCGTGTAGGCGCCGGTCGGCAGCGAGGTCAGCATCGTGCCGTTGCCGTTGGCGACGAGCAGCCCCGAGGCCGCGTCCTTCGGCCCGCGAACCTCCAGCTTCGAGTCGAAATCGGTCAGGTTGGCGGTGACGAAGACGACGTCGAGCGGCGCGTCGGAGTCGATCGAGGGCTGGTCTGCGTGCACGTTCTGGGGGATCTGCTGGTTGGGTTCGGGGCCGATCGCGATGCGCGGGGGCTGCACGGTGATCGCCCTCGGCGTGATCGTGACGCTGACGCGGGTCGGCGGCTGCGGCCGCGGTTCGTTGGCGTTCTCCTCGGCTCCGCACCCGGCTGTGGCCAGAGCCAGCACTCCGAGTACGCATCCGGCGGCGAATCTGCTCCCACGACCCATCGGGCGGAATCTAGCCGAAGGGCAAGTCGACCACGCGGGCCGTAACGCCATCTTCACCTACGGCCAGCTCCGCACCCGGCTCCGCCTCGCGGCGCAGGACCGCGAGCGCGATCGGTCCGTGGAGGGGGGAGACGCAGCTGCTTCCGACCCTGCCGACCTCCTTGTCGCCCAGCACCAGCGCGGCGCCGGCGGGTGTGGGGGCAGAGAGCCGCAGCCCCCGCAGATGCCGGTTGGGCTTGCCCCGGTAGTGCAGGCGGGCGACGGTCTCCTGGCCGATGTAGCAGCCCTTCTCGAAGTCGACGGCGCGCTCGACGATGCCGGCCTCGGCGGGCATCGTGCCGCCGTCCATCTCGGCGCCGAAGCGCGGCGTCCCCGCCTCGATGCGGAGGATCTCCACCGCCTCGGGGCCGACCTCGACCGCGCCCGCGTCGCCGAGGGCCGCGCGCAACCGCTCCGCGTCCCCAGTCGCCGCGATCAGGTCGATGCCGCCGGCGGTGCCGACAGCCACGCACTCGGTGCCACCCACCGCGATCGCCTCGCTGGCGTGCTCGGGAAGCGGCGGCGCGCCCGCGAGGTCGGCGCTGCGCGGCCCGATCAGGGAAAGGACCGCCCGCGCCTCGGTGACGTCCTCGAGCTCGACCTCACGCCCGATCTTGTACGTCTCGAGGTGGCGCCGCACCGCAGCCAACGGTTCAGGCTCGGTATCGACCCAGATCTCGTCCCCCGCGAGCCTCGACACCCTCATGTCGGCCTGCATGTGCCCCTTGCGGTCCAGCAGCGCCGCATAGCACCCCTCGCCAGGCTCAAGCCCCTCGATGTCGTTGGTCAGCTGCCCCTGCAGGTACTCCGCGGCCTCGCCCCCCCGCAGCACCAGCTTCCCCCGCCCGGACCGATCAAGCAGCCCGCACTCCTCCCGCAACTGCCGGTACTGAGCATCGAGCTCGACTGTCACCGCCTCGGCCATCCCTCAATTCTAGGAAGCCCGCTCCGGGGGCGATGGGGGTGACCCCCGAACGAGCCTCCCCGCTGTTGCGAGAGAGGGGGTCACCCCCATCGTCCTACCAGCGTCTTTTAGATCTGTCAAAATCATTTAGACGTGTCTAAATCTCTGACAAGGGCAACCGAGTGAGTTCTCGCCTCAGCAGGCGCAAGATGCTTGGCGGCGCCCTCGCTGCCGGCGCCAGCCTGCCGATCGTCCAGGGCCTGCTGCCGCGCGAGTCCGGCGGCCCCGGCGCCGCCGGAGCGATGTCAGGCCACAGCGGGCACGCCGGCCACGAGGGCTTTGCCCACGCCGGCTTCGCCCCCGGCCGCTCGGTCAACCACCGCGCCAACGGCTTCGACCCGACCCAGCTGTTGCGCGACTTCGACTACGGCAAGACCAGGCGCCTGGCCAGCGGCCGTGTGCTGCGCGAGTGGGAGATCGTCGCCCAGGACAGGGAGATCGAAGTGGCGCCGGGCGTCAAGTACGAGGCCTGGACCTACAACGGCCGCGTCCCGGGGCCGACCCTGCGCGCCCGCGAGGGGGAGAAGCTGCGGCTGCGCTTCCTCAACGCCTCCGAACACCCCCACACGATGCACTTCCACGGCATCCACACGGCGCTGATGGACGGCATGCCGGGGATCGGCGAAAACCGCGGCGGCGGGCAGGTCGGCCCCGGCGAGGAATTCACCTACGAATTCGACGCCGAGCCATTTGGCCTCCACCTCTACCACTGCCACGTCTCGCCGCTGGCCAGCCACATCTCGCGCGGCCTCTACGGCGCCTTCATCATCGACCCGAAGAAGGGCCGGCCCGAAGCCGACGAGATGGTGATGGTGATGAACGGCTTCGACACCAACTTCGACCTCTCCAACGAGGTCTACGCGGTCAACACGGTCGGCTTCCACTACGTCAACGAGCCGATCCAGGTCAGCCGCGACGAGCTCCTGCGCATCTACCTGGTCAACGTGCTCGAGTACGACCCGCTCAACTCCTTCCACGTCCACGCCAACTTCTTCCAGTACTACCCGACCGGGACCTCGCTGGAGCCGAGCGAGTACACGGACACGGTGATCCAGGGCCAGGGTCAGCGGGGCATCGTCGAGATGAAGTTCCCCTTCGACGGCGACTACATGTTCCACGCCCACGTCAGCGAGTTCGCCGAGCTGGGCTGGTCGGGCTTCTTCCGGGTCGGCAACCCGTCGCGGCTGACCGCCGCAGCAGCGTCGGCCGCGTACTGCGACCTGCCCTGGGGCGGCGCCGGGAGCAAGGCCTGATGGAGGCGGGGGGCCGGGCCGAGCCGCTGGTCGGCGGCCGCTTGCCGGCCTGGGCGCTGGGTCTGATCCCGCTCGCCCTGATCGCTGCCGCGATCGGCGCCTTCGCGTTGCTCGGCGGTCCCGGGCTCGGCGAGCGGACCGGCCCGCCGGTCGAGGAGGTCGTCGTCGAACGAACGACGCTGCGGCCCGGCGAGATCGAGCTGACCCTGCGCAACGACGGGCCCGACCCGGTCGAATTCGCCCAGGTCGCGGTCAACGACGCCTACGCGTCCTTCACCGCCAGCGACGGCACCGAGATCGGGCGCCTCGGCTCGACCACGCTGACGATCGCCTATCCCTGGATCGAAGGCGAGGCCTACGAGATCTTCATCCTCACCTCATCCGGAGGGACGGTCGACGCGTCGATCCCGGTGGCCACCGAAACGCCTGAGGCCGATCTCAGTTTCTACGGCCTGATGGCGCTGCTGGGGATCTACGTCGGCGTGATCCCGGTCAGCCTCGGCATGCTCTGGCTGCCCTTTGTGCGGCGGGTCGACGCCCGCTGGATCGGCGCCCTGATCGCCTTCACCGTCGGCCTGCTGGCGCTGCTGGCGATCGACGCCGCGCTCGAGGGCCTGGACATCGCCGCGGCGGCGCCGGGCGCCTTCGGTGGCGCCGCGCTGGTCTTCGCCGGGGCGCTGGTCGCCTACCTGCTGCTGGCCGGAGTCGACGCCTACCTGGCTCGCCGGCGCGCGAACGCGGACGGAAGCGCCGCCCAGGGCGGCCTCTACATGGCGCTGCTGGTCGCGATCGGCATCGGCCTCCACAACCTCGGCGAGGGCCTGGCGATCGGCTCCTCCTACGCGACCGGGGCACTCGCCCTCGGGGCCTTCCTCGTCGTCGGCTTCGCGATCCCCAACACCACCGAGGGCCTGGCGATCGTCGCGCCGCTGCGCGACGGCGCTGGACCGAACGGCCGGGCGCGGTTCGGCCACCTCACTGTTCTCGGCCTGATCGCCGGCGCTCCGGCGATCCTCGGCGCCTGGATCGGCGCCGCGGCATTCAATCCCAGCCTGGCTGCGCTCCTCTTCGGCGTCGGCGTCGGCGCGATCGTCAGGGTGATCGTCCAGATCGCCCCGGCGATGCGCAACGACGAAGGGCGGATCCTGCACCCGCTCTCGGTCGCCGGCCTGCTCGCCGGGATCGCCCTCCTCTACGTGACCGGCCTGCTGGTCTCGGTCTGATGGCGACCGGCGGGACGAGTCCGAGGCGAGCGCCGGGGACCGAGGCGATCGAGGACTACGCGAAGGCGATCTACGCGGTCTCCAGCAAGCGCGCCGGCCCGGTCACCAACGGCGAGCTGGCCGAGCGGCTCGGGGTGGCGCCGGGGACCGCGACCTCGATGCTGAAGCGGCTCGACGACCTCGGTCTGGCCGAGTACCTGCCGTACAAGGGCGTCACGCTGACCCCGGCGGGGGAGAAGGTTGCGCTGGAGGTGATCCGGCATCACAGGCTGATCGAGGCCTACCTCTCCGAGGCGCTGGGGATGCCCGACGACCGCGTCCACGAGGAGGCCGAGGTGCTCGAGCATTACATCTCCGAGGAGCTGGAGCTTTTGATGGCCGCGAAGCTGGGCGAGCCGAGCCATGACCCGCACGGGACGCCGATTCCCGGGCCTGATCTTTTGCCGCCTTCGGTGGATTGAGCTGGGCGTAGCCCCCCGAGCGCCTTCGACAGGCCATCAAGCTCGGAACCCAGATGAGCGAGAGGTGCCTACACCCCAGGGCGTCCTTCGTTCACCCAGGCGGCCAGCAGCGGGTCGATGACGCGCATCCCGCTCGCGGTGGACGGGTCCTCGGTGATCTCGCCGCGATCGGTCAGCGCCTCGGTTGCGTGGGCCACCGCCCCACCCCGGGAGCCGCCGTGGCGACGTCCAGCGGCATAGATTCCCTCACGACCCTCTGCGACCGCTGTGAGGACGCGCCGTTGAGAGAGAGGCAGGCTCGACCAGACGGCCCGCAGCTCGTCGCGAACCTCGCGCATGACCCGGTCATATGTGGCCAGCCAGGTTTCTTCGGTTGCCGTCTCGCCCTCGGCCGTCAGCTCCCAGAGGACGTGGGCCAGCAGCATCGTGCGCTGAGGGTGGCCGGCGGCCGTGTCGAGCAGAGGTCCAAGCGCTGCTCCAATCTCTCGGCCGGTGGCATCGAAACGCGCAGAGAGGTAGCCCGCGACGTCGTCCGGCCGCAGCGGCGGAAGGTCAACAGATCCGGCCTGCCCATAGAACGCCCGACGACGATCGGTGAAGAGCTCGCGCATCATCCCGACGTGGGAGCCAGCGAAGACATAGCTCGCAGCATCCCCGTGGTGCTGAATCTCGGAGCGGATTACCGCGTCAGCCCGCTCCTTGGCGGCGAGGATGTCCTGGAACTCATCGAAGATCACCAGCGTTCGCGTCCCGTGTTTCTCGTAGAGGCGAATTGGCAGCGCGAGGCGCTCAACCAAGGGCGGCTCAGCCTGGGGGTCCACGGTGACGTCGACTCCGGCGGGAAGAGTCCCGCCCCCAACCTGGAGAGTGGGGCGCAGCAAACGCCTGACGCCGGTGAACCAGGTAGCGAGGCGGCCCTGCAGCTCGGCGGCGTAGGCCCGCTCGATCCGCTGCGCGATGTCATCCAGGGTGAGGACGCCAAAGAAGTCGACGTAGACCGCAGCCCACCCCTTCTGTTCCCGCGAATCTCGGGCGACTCGCGCAAGCAGCGAGGTCTTGCCGTATCGCCGTGGCGCCGCGAGACGGCTGTTGTTTCCGCCGACGGCGGTCTTGAGCAACGCCTGCGCCTCGTCGTCCCGGTTGAGCAACTCCTCGGGTGGGACGGGCTCGCTATAGCGAAATGGATTTCGGCTCTGATTCATAGAGCAATTCTGCTCGCAATCATAGAGCAACTGCCCCGCGCACCCTCGGCCTATTAATTCGTTGATCTGCGCGGTGTGTCTCGACCGTGGTCATTCGCGAAATTTATCGTCTGCATCACTCGAAACCGAGAGGAGCGCCTGATTCGTAGAGCCCTTGGCGACCTGGTCGCTACTACGGCCATAGCGGGGGCGGGTTTTGGACACCTTCCTGCGACCGCCCTGGGTTGCGACGAGATCCGGCGTCACGCTGGCGGCAAGCAAGATGCGAGATCCGCGCTACGGCTGGATCTCGATGCGGTGCCCCGGAGGGGTTTCGACAGCAGGCTGCCCGAAGGCTTCAAGCAGTGCTTGGGACCGGCGCGCCGTGTGTAGGAGTACGCTCCCCGCCGGTGCGCCGGGAAGACTGGTCGGCAAGGATCGCCCATGAGCCAGACCACAACAACCGCCCCAAGAAGCCCCGGTAGCAGCGACTCACCCGCGCACCGGCCACGTTCGCGAAACGTCCTGGCGTTCGCAGCGCTCGGCGTCGTCTTCGGCGACATCGGGACGAGCCCGCTCTACGCGATGCAGGCAATCTTCACGGGGGACCACCCGGTGCGGGCGACCCCTGCAGATGTCTATGGGGTCATCTCCTTGGTGGCTTGGTCGCTGACGCTGATGGTCTCGATCAAGTTCGTCGTCTTCGTCATGCGGGCCGACAACGAGGGCGAGGGCGGAGTGATGGCCCTCTATGCGCTCGTGCGGCGAACCGCGATCGAGCGGCCGGCGGTCAAGGGCGCCCTGCTTGTCGCCGGCATCATCGGCGTCGCGCTCTTCTTCGCCGACGCGATGATCACCCCGGCCATCTCGGTGCTCTCGGCCGTCGAAGGAGTTGAAGTCGCGGCTCCGAGCCTCTCCTCGATCATCTTGCCCGTGACGATCGGCGCGCTGGCGCTCCTCTTCGCCATCCAGCGCCACGGAACCACTGCGGTCGGTCGGCTCTTCGGCCCGATCATCCTGCTCTGGTTCGTCGCGATCGCCACTGCTGGAGTCGCTGAGATCGTCCGCAATCCTGAGGCCTTGAAGGGCCTCGCGCCTTCCTACGCGGTCGAGTTCTTCCTCAACCACCCGCTGACGGCGTTCCTCTCACTCGGCGCCGTCGTCCTCGTCTTCACCGGCGCGGAGGCCCTGTACGCCGATATGGGCCATTTCGGCAGACCCGCGATCAGCCGGGCCTGGTTCTTCGTCGCCTTCCCCGCCCTGCTGCTGAACTACATCGGGCAGGCGTCGCTGATCCTCGAGACCCCGAGCGCGGTCTCCAGCCCGTTCTATCTCCTCCTGCCGGAGTGGTCGCGCGTGCCGATGATCGTGCTCGCGACCTGCGCGACGCTGATCGCATCCCAGGCAGTCATCTCCGGGGCGTTCTCGGTCACGCGGCAGGTCGTCCAACTCGGCTTCCTACCGCGCATGACGATCAGACACACCTCGGCGGAAACGATCGGCCAGGTCTATCTGCCAGCCGTCAACTGGACCCTCTTCGTCCTCGTCGTCGGACTCTGCCTGGGCTTCGGTTCCTCGGAGAAGCTGGCGACTGCCTACGGCATCGCGGTCATGGGCACTCTCCTGATCGACTCCATCCTCTTCCTGGTCGTGGCGCGAACGCTCTGGCGCAAGCCACGCTCCCTGATCGCTCTCGGGGTGATCGGATTCGTCCTGCTCGATCTGCTGTTCCTCGGCGCCAACCTGCCGAAGATCGCCGAGGGCGGCTGGTTCCCGATGCTGGTCGGCATGGCGATCTTGCTTCTCTTCACGACCTGGCATCGAGGACGCGAGCTCCTCTCCGCAGAGCGGACGCGAGCGGAGGGCGCACTGCCGGACTTCATCGAGGAGATGCACAGGAAGGGGTTGCCGACGCGGATCAAGGGAACGGCCGTCTTCCTCAACCCCTCGAAGGAGAGCACGCCGTTGGCGCTACGTGTTGCGCAGACGCGACTCCGGGCAATCCCGGAAGAGGTCGTGATTCTGACCGTAGACATCGGCAACGTGCCGAGCATCCCCGATGAGGAGCGCGTAGAACTCGATCACCTCGGCAACCCTGACGACGGGTTCTCGCACCTGACCCTGCGCTACGGCTACATGGACAACCCCGATGTCCCGAGGGGGATCAACGTGGCGCGGGATCAAGGACTCGCGAGCTTCAACCCGTACCACGTCACCTACTACCTCTCGCAGATTGCCCCAGTTCCTTTCGGCGACCACGGCATGGCACATTGGCGCAAGGATCTCTTCCTGGCGATGAACCGCAACGCCGCGAGCCCCGTCGGCTACTTCAACCTTCCCGCCGAGAAGGTCGTCGCCCTCGGCGGTCAGGTCAGGTTCTAAACAGCGACCTTCACGGCAGCTCCCGCACCTCCACGAACCGATGGCCGGTCGCGGGACTTCGGTATAGCGGGGGCGGGATTCGAACCCGCGACCTTCGGGTTATGAGCTTGTTGGAGGTCGGCTGAGTAGGCGGTCTATTAGCTGGGGGAGTTCGCGGGCCATGCGGGAGCGTGGGATGGCTTGGGTTATGCCGGCGGCTTCGGCGGTTCGCTTGGTATCGACGTCTATGTGGGAGTAGAAGCCTAGGACGGGGACGGGCGCCGCGGCCAGGGCGCTGAGGTCGGCTGTGTCGAGGTCGCAGACGATTGCGTCGGCTTCCAGGGGGTCCGGGAGGGTGGGGGCGACGGTTACGTCGTGGCTGGCGGCTCGCAGGCTCTCCTCGACCCGGCTTGCCAGCATCAGGTCAGAGACGATGGCGAGGATCTTCGCCATCTACAGCGAGCGACGTTCGCGGAACTCCTCGCGAACGCTCTCGGGGCGGCCCCACATCTGCACGACCTCGGCGCGGCCCTCGCGGACCTCGCGAACCGCCATCTCGCCGCCGATTCCGTCGGCGTCGAGCTTGGCCAGGGTGCCCTTGACCGTCTCGGCCGCGGCGGCGTGGCCGAAGCTGTGCGCCACGAGCAGGCGCCAGTCCCAGTCGGCCTTCGAGTAGGGCTGGGCGTTGACCTGGCTGAGGGCCACCGCCGCATCCACGTAGCGGCTCTCGTCGTCGATTCGCAGGTCGAGCTCGAGGTCCGTCCAGTCGGGCGGCATCGCGTCGAGGACCTGCTGGAAATCCGCTGCCAGGCTCACCGGCGAAGCGTATCTGGAAGGGCCGTCAGGGTTCGGAGAACGCGGCGTCGACGTCCAGCGGCCGCTTCAGCAGCCCGTGCTCGAGGTCCCAGGCGGCCCAGGCGCGAAGTACCTCCGGATCGAAGGGAGCAGGGCGCAGATCCCGCCGCAGGACATTCAGCTGCCCGGCCTGTTCTTCGCGGTCGAGGGCCGGCGCCGCGGCCAGCAGATCGTCCAGCGCTCGGCCCGGCTCGGCGGTGGCGAGCTCGTAGCCCCGCCGGGTGGCATCGACAGTCGACTCGACCAGCTCGGGGTCGTTCCGGAGAGTGTCGCCGCTGGTCGTCAGGACCAGCTCCGGGTAGGAGGGGGCGCCGTAGCGGTCGACCTTGAAGATGTGGATGGGAACGCCACGAGCGCGCAGCGCCACGCCCTCCGCGTTCCAGAAGCCCGTCACCGCATCGACCTTGCTCGCCACCAGGGACGAGACGGCGTTGAAGCCGATGGTCACCCGCTTCACCTCCGCCGGGTCGCCTCCGTCTGCGCTCACCTCGGAATCGACGACGGCTTCGTCGGAGGGCAGGCCGGTGACGCCCACCGCCCGCCCCGCCAGCTCGCTCGGCCTGTCGATGCTCTCGGCGGCGATCACGGCGGCAAGCGGCCGCTGGACCACGGGCATCACGCCGACCAGATCGAGGCCGCGCTCCCGGGCGATGCCGAGGTCGTGGATGTCGAGAATCGCGAAGTCGGTGCGGCCCGCCTCCAGCAGCTTCGGCGCGTCGGTGGATTCGCCGGGCTGGCGGATCGTCAGGTCGATTCCCTCCTCGCGGTAGTAGCCCTGGCGCTGCGCCGCGTAGATGCCGGAGTGGACGGCGTTCGGCGTGAAGTCGAGCACCAGCGTCGCGCCGACTGGCGCGCCCGGTTCAGCGCCGTCCCCGCCGCAGCCGGCGGTGCCGGAGAGCAGCAGGGCGGCCGCCAGCAGCGCGACGAACACCCTCATTGAGGCGGGCAGCATATTCCTTCGCTCGATCTGGGTAGACTGGCGCCGCCCAGTCGAATCAAGGGATCTAGGAGGAAGAGAGTGCAGGAACGAGGACTTGCGGCATACCTTGCTGAGCTGATCGGCACCTTCTTGCTGGTGTTCTTCATCAGCACCGTCATCGTGCTCTTTCTCTCGACGGGAGAACAGGCGAGCTTCGGCACCGACTTCGCGGTGATCGGCCTCACCCACGCCTTCCTCCTCTTCGGGCTGATCGTCATGTTCGGCGTGGTCAGCGGTGGCCACTTCAACCCCGCGGTGACGCTGGCCGCGCTGGCGATCAAGCGGATCTCGCCGATCGACGGCCTGATCTACATGCTCGCCCAGCTCTCCGGTGGCGTGCTCGGCGCGCTGCTCTGCAAGGCGCTCCTCCTCGACGAGGGTCGCGCCACCAACTACGGCGCCGCCCAGGTCAGCGGCCTGCTCGCCGGCAACTTCCAGGGCGCGATCATCGAGACGATCGGCACCTTCTGTCTGGTGCTGGTGATCCTCGCCGCGGTCTTCTCAAAGAAGAGCCTCAAGGACTGGGCTCCGCTGGCGATCGGCACCACGCTCGGCTTCATCGTCATGGTCGGCGGCCCGCTGAGCGGGGGTTCCTACAACCCCGCCCGCTGGTTCGGCCCGGCGCTGGTCTCCAACGAGTGGGGCGGCGTCTGGCCCTACCTGCTCGGCCCGATCGTCGGCTCGCTGCTCGCCGCGGCCGTCTTCAAGTTCGTGCTGGAGGCCGGCGGACCGTCCCCAGCCGAGCCGCCCGAGCGGGTCAAGCCGGGCTCGGCTTCAAAAGCCGCTTCCTAGAGCTTCTCCGGATCTTCAGCCGCACGCGCCGGTCCTAGACGGCGCGTGCGGTAGCGTCTTTCGCCGTGCGCCGGGTCACCTTCTCGCGGAATTACACGCTCTCCCTCTCGCGGACCTGTCAGTGCTACTGCAAGTACTGCGCCTTCGCGACCCACCAGGCGCATATCCGGGATCCGGACGAGGTAGAGAAGCTTCTAGATGAGGCGCTGAAGCGCAACGCGAAGGAGCTTCTGGTCCTCACCGGGGAGCGGCCTGAGGTCAATCCCGTCGTAGCGGCCAAGCTGGTGGAATGGGGGCACGACGACTTCACCTCGTACGTCGTCTGGAGCTGCGAACGGGCGCTCGAGCGGGGCATGCTCCCGCACACCAACATCGGCGTGCTCGACCGCACCGACCTGGCGCGCCTTCGCGAGGTCACCGCTTCCCAGGGCTTGATGCTGGAGTCGGTGTCAGAGCGCTTGATGGAGACGGTGCACGCCGGGTCGCCGACCAAGCACCCGGCGCAGCGCCTGGCGACCATCGAGGCCGCTGGCGAGCTGAAGATCCCTTTCACCAGCGGGATCCTGGTCGGCATCGGCGAGACCGAGGACGAGCAGGTTGCGTCTCTTGAAGCGCTTGCGGATTTGCACGGCCGCTACGGCCACATCCAAGAGGTCATCCTCCAGAACTTCGTGCCTCATCCGAAGTACTACGGCGCCGAAGTGGCGGATATCGCTGATGAGGCTGCACGCGAGCGGTGGGGGGACGGCGGGGACCCCTCTGCTGGGGCTCCGCACCGGGAGCGTGAAGGCGGTACAGAGGTTGAGTTGCTTCGCGAGTTCCCATCAGAGGGGTCCCCGCCGTCCCCGCCGGCCTGGGCGAGTCCGGTTGGCGTTGGGGACATCAAGCGGTTGATCGGGGAGTGCAAGCGGTTGATGCCGGATGTGGGGGTTCAGGTGCCGCCGAATCTGTCGGATGCTTGGGGGGAGCTGGTTGAGGCCGGGGCTACAGATCTTGGTGGGCTGTCGGCGAATGGGGACCACATCTCGCCTGAGCATGCGTTTCCGAGTCCGCACGAGGTGCGGAAGGAGCTGGCGCCCAAAGGGTTTGCGCTGACGGAGAGGCTCTGCGTCTACCCGCAGTACATGGACTCGGAGTGGATGGAGCAGGGGGTCCTGGATGTGATCAAGCTGAAGTACTGGAGCTTTATTCCGCGCAGCGGCTCGGGGCGGCGGCGGGAAGAGTCGATCGATTCGAAGCTTGCACCCAAGGCGATCGAGAAGGGCCGTGCGGGAGAGGAGCTCTCTGAGGATGAGCTGACGGCGCTCTTCTCTGAGATGCGGCCTGAGGTGATCGAGGAGATGCGGGTCGCTGCGGATGAGCTTCGAGCTGAGCTTGCGGGGGACCGGGTCACCTTTGTCGTCAACCGGAACATCAACTTCACCAACATCTGCGTGGTCGGGTGTGCGTTCTGCGGGTTCGGGCAGGGCAGGCGATCGCCTGATGCCTATGAGGTCTCGGAGGAGGAATTTGCCGGGCGGATTCGCGAAGCGGTCGAGTTCGGGGCCACCGAGCTCTGCATGCAGGGGGGGATCCATCCCGACCTGACCCTGGAGGAGTACGGGAAGTGGTTGCGGTTGGCGAAGGAGGTTGCGCCGGACCTGCACCTTCACGCCTACTCGCCGATGGAGGTCGACCACATGTGCGAGCGCTCGGGGAAGAGCGCCGACGAGGTCTTCGAGTACCTGATCGAGTGCGGCCTCGGCTCGACCCCGGGGACCGCCGCCGAGGTGCTCGATGACGGCGTGCGGCAGCGGATCTCGCCGAACAAGCTGCCGGCGCGGCGTTGGGTCGAGATCATCGAGGCCTCCCACCGGGCTGGCCTGCGCTCGACCTCGACCGTGATGTTCGGCCACATCGAGGAGCCGCGCGAGCTGGCGCGCCACATGCGGGTCGTCCGCGCGCTGCAGGAGCGCACCGGCGGCATCACCGAGTTCGTCCCGCTCAGCTTCATCCCCTTCAACACGATGCTCGGCCGCACCCACGGGATCGAGGAGATCTCCGCTGCCGAGAACCTCAAGCACACCGCCGCCTTCCGCCTGGCGCTGGGCAGGACGATCCCGAACCTGCAGGCGAGCTGGGTGAAGATGGGCCTCGATGCCGCCACCGAGGCGCTGCGCTGGGGCGTCAACGATCTCGGCGGCACGCTGATGGAGGAGAACATCTCCCGCATGGCCGGCTCCCAGCACGGCGTCCGCCTCGATCCCGAGCAGCTGATCGGCGCCGCCCGCGCCGCGGGGCGCGAACCGGCACAGCGGACGACGCTGTACGAGATCATCGAGACGTATGCGAGCGATGATCCTCGAGAGGCAGCGGGAGCCGCTTCGGCTCGCTGAGCTGCCCGAGCCCTCGGCCGGTCCCGGCCAGGTGCTGATCTCCGTCGCCGCCTGCGGCGTCTGTCGCACCGACCTGCACATCGCCGACGGCGACCTCGAGCGGCCGAAGCTGCCGCTCGTCCCCGGGCACCAGATCGTCGGCACGGTGGTCGAGGCGGGGGAGAGGGCGGAACGGTTCGCGGTGGGAGACCGGGTCGGGATTCCCTGGCTGGGCTGGACCTGCGGCGAGTGCCGCTACTGCGCCGGCGGGCGCGAGAACCTCTGCGACCGCGCCCGCTTCACCGGCTACGACCTGGACGGCGGCTACGCCGAGCTGGCGGTCGCCGACGAGCGCTTCTGCCTCCCGATCCCCGAAGGGTATGCAGACGAGCAAGCGGCGCCGCTGCTCTGCGCCGGGCTGATCGGCTACCGGGCGTTGCGCCTCCTCGGCGACGCCGAGCGGGTCGGCTTCTATGGTTTCGGCGCCTCCGCCCACATCCTCTGCCAGGTGGCGGTGCACCAGGGCAGGCGGGTGTTCGCTTTCACGCGGGCGGGCGACGAGGAGGGGCAGGCGTTCGCGCGCGAGCTCGGTGCGGAGTGGGCGGGATCCTCGGAGGACGTGCCGCCCGAGGAGATCGACGGGGCGATCGTCTTCGCCCCGGTCGGCGCCCTGATGACGACCGCGCTGCGGGCCAGCGCCAAGGGTGCGCGGATCCTCAGCGCCGGCATCCACATGAGCGACATCCCGGGCTTTCCCTACGCGGAGCTCTGGGGCGAGCGCTCACTCGGCTCGGTCGCCAACCTGACCAGGCGGGACGGCGAGGAGTTCCTGGCCTTGGCCCCGCAGGTGCCGGTGCGGGCCGAGGTCGAGGTTTTCCCGCTTGAGGCCGCGAACGAGGCGCTCGACGCGATTCGCGACGGCAGCCTCCGCGGCGCGGCTGTTCTCTCCATCTAGCGGAAGAGGTCTTCGTCTTGAGGACGGCGAAGCGTCGCGGCGCCTGGGCCGTCATCAGCCGTCACGAATCGGTTCAAGCCGCGGATGATCGCGATGGGGATACGACTGTCCTTGCTGCGGACGAGGTCTGCGGCGGCTGCAGCTTGGTCGGCGACAGCGATCAGGGTTGCTTCGAGCTTGCGACCGCTGGCGTCCCGCCGGCCGCGCCAGTCGTCAAGGGGGGTGAGGCCAGCACAGCCGATTGCCACCTCGGCTTGGCCCAATCGCCAGGCCCGCCCAAAGCTGTCGGCGATAACGACGCCGATCGTGGTGTTGAGTTCGGAGCGGATGTGACGGGCGGAGGCGTCGGGGTCCTCCGGGAGGAGGCAGACGGTGTCCGAGTCGGGCAGGTTTGAGGTGTCGATGCCGGCGTTGGCGCAGACGAAGCCGTGATGGGTCTCGGCGATCAGGACGCCGCGCTCCGCACGCAGTACCTCGCGGCTCTCCTCGAGGATCAGCTCGACCAGGGCCGGGTCCTTGTCCAGCTTGGCAGCGAGGTGGTGGGCTTCCTCGCCGGGGTGCACCGACGAGAGCTTGCGAATCCTGCCCTCGGCCTTGGAGACGATCTTCTGTGAGACGACGAGGACATCGCCATCGGCCAACTCGACGTGTTCCGCGATCAGCTCGCCGAGGTTCGTCCCGGCCTCGATCTCGGGCAGGTCGCGGACCGCGAAAACCTGCAGCTCGCTCATATGCCGAGCACCTTCGCCGTCCGTTTGGCCCGCCGGCGATCCCTCTCCAGCGCCATCGTCAGCGCGACGACGTCGGCCGGTGTGTCGAGGTCCAGTGCCAGAGAGGGGATCTCCTCGACGCCGAAGGGACTGCCGGCCGCACGAGCGGCGGCGACGTGGCGGGCGCAGCTGCCCTCACCGAAAGAGGGCTCGATCGCATCGGGGGGCGCGAGGGCGAGGGCATTGGTGCCCGTGCCGTGCCGGTCGGGGACGATCGCGACGTAGCGCCCCGGCATCCCGGTCAGCAGGCGTTCGAGCTCGCGCGGGTCGAGCAGTGGGCAGTCGATGGGGAGCAGGACGACGCATTCGGCACCGAGCTCGCGAGCGCGCGCGATCCCCGCGAGGGCCGCAGCGGAGTGGCCGCCCTCCTCCGGGTCGGCAACCAGCTCGCTGCCCCTCTTGCTTGCCAGCTCGATTGCGCGCGGCTCGCTGGTGACGACCACCGTGCGCTCGATCGATCGAGCCGCGCCGATCGCCTCCAGCGCGTCCTCCAGCATGGCCGCTGCCAGTTCGGCGCGGTGTGTCGCACCCATGCCCGCCGCGAGCCGCTGCTTGGCGGCGCCGAAGCGCTTCACTGGGAGGACCGCGGTTGCTTTCAAGCCTCGTCGAGGCTAGCGGCGTAGTCGAGGACGATGCGCGCCAGCCGCGCCCGTCCCGCCGCGCCCTCCATCAGGGTCGGTACCGCGAGTGTGGGGATCCCCTCCGGAGGCGGGTCCGGATCGCCATCGTCGACGACCATCGCGTCGATCAGCCCGGTGTAGAGGGAGGCGACCCCCGCGGCAGTCGACGGCCGGCCGAGCGCCTGCATGAAGCGCTCCGTCGGCCCCTTGACCACCTGGCCGGCGACGAAGGGGCTGACCGCGACGACCGGGGCGTTGGAGGCGGCGATCGCCTCGGTCATCCCGGGGATCGCGAGGATCGGGCCGATGCTGATCACCGGGTTGGAGGGGCCGATCACGATCGCCTCGGCCCAGCGCAGCGCCTCGAGCACCTCGGCGCTCGGCTCGGCCGCCTCGATCCCGTTGAGCTCGACTCCCTGCACCTCCGCCTCGCCGCGGTCGACGATCAGGTACTCCTGCAGGGCGCGGGTTCCTGCGGCGGTCAGCACCTCGGTCCGCACCGGCGCCTCGCACATCGGCAGCACCCGCGCCTCGACCCCGAGCGCGCGTGCGATTTGCGCCTGCGCGTCGGTGAGGCGGCCGCCCTCCTCGAGGAACTGGCGGCGGTAGAGGCAGGCGGCGAGGTCGCGGTCGGAGAGGCCGAACCAGCTCGGCGCGCCGAGCTTGGTCAGCCGGTCGAAGACGGTGAAGCTGTCGTCGCGCAGCCCCCAGCCGCGCTCCTCGTCGATCTCGCCGCTGAGCCAGTAGGTGATGAGGTCGGGGTCGGGGGAGACGTGGACCCCGAGCGTCTCGATGTCGTCGGCGGTGTTGGCGATCGCCGCCAGGTCGGCGCCGATCTCCTCCTGCATCCCGGCGGCGAGTTTGGCGCCCCCGGTGCCGCCCGCCAGCAGCGCGACCCGCACGGCTTGCCTACTCCCAGTGGTCGCCGTCGGGGAGGCCGGTCAGCTGGATCCCCGCGTGGGCTTTGTAGCGGACGTTGACCGAGATCAGCAGCGGAGTCAGCTGCTCGACGATACGCGCCATCTCCAGCGGCCCGGCGTTGACCGCGCGCAGCCCGGAAATCAGCTCGATCAGGCGCGCGACCCTTGCCTTGTCGGCCTTGCGGTCGCCGCAGATCAGGACGTCCTCGCCCAGCTCGGCATCGGCGTCGGCGAGCGTCGGGGCGCCGATCGTGTGCAGGGCGGCGACGACGGTGACCCCGTCGGGAACCATCTCCTGCGCCTGCTGGGCGGCGCTGCCCTGCCAGACGCCGAGCGAGCGCGTCGCCTTGCCGCTAACCGCGGCGGCGAGCGGGACCGTGCAGTCGACCAGAATCTGCCCCGGCCGCAGCGCCTCGCGCAGGTTGTTGAGGTTCTCCGACTGGTTGCGGAAGGGGACGGTGAGGAAGACGGTCTCGCCGCGGCGCGCGGCCTCCTCGTTGAGCAGGCCTTCGACTGCGGCGCCGGGCACCTTCTCGCGCAGTTTCGCCGCCGCCTCCTCGGCCCGCTCGGCCGATCGTGAGCCGATCGCGATCGAGGCTCCGGCCTTGGCCCAGCGCAGGGCGAGGCCGGCGCCCAGGGCGCCGGTGCCGCCGACGATCGGGATGGTGGGGAGATCGGACACGAGCGCGCCAGTCTATGCTGCCCGGCGCATGCGACTGGAGGGACGAAAGGCGCTGGTCACCGGCGGGGCGAGCGGGATAGGCGCCGCGATCGCCGCTCGCCTGGCCGCGGAGGCCGCCGAGGTGTGGGTCGGCGACATCGACGTCGAAGGCGCCGAGCGGGTCGCGGGCGAGGTAAACGGCCACGCGCTCGAGCTCGACGTGACCGACTTGGAGTCCGCGCGCGCCGCGGTCGAGGCGACCGGCACGCTCGACATCCTCGTCAACAACGCCGGCACCGACGAGTTCGGCTTCTTCACCTACACCAGCCCCGAGCAGTGGCAGCGGTTGATCGGGATCAACCTCGTCGGCGTCTTCAACTGCACCCATGCCGCGCTCCCGGGCATGCAGGAGGCGAAATACGGCCGCATCCTCAGCATCTCCTCGGAGGCGGGGCGGGTCGGCTCGAAGGGCTCGGCCGTCTACTCGGCGACGAAGGGGGGCGTCGTCGCCTTCATGAAGGCGATCGCCCGCGAGAACGCCCGCTACGGCGTCACCGCCAACTCGATCGCCCCCGGCCCGATCGAGACCCCACTCCTGATGGGAGCCAAGGAGTTCGGCGAGATCGGCGAGAAAGTGATCGAGACGATGAAGTCCTCAACCCAGATGGGACGCCTCGGCCAGCCCGAGGAGGTTGCCGCGGCCGCCGCCTTCCTCGTCTCCGACGACGCCACCTACGTCACCGGCGAGACCTTGGGCGTAAGCGGCGGCCTGGGCATGGTCTGATGAGCGGGTCGGAGCCGACGCTCGTTCCCGGGATCGAGCGCAGCGACGAGTTCACGGTGGCACCGCCACTGGTAACCAACGTTGGCGGCACGATCGGCATCGGCGTGCTCTCGACGCCGGGCATGATCGGGATGATGGAGGGCAGCGCCCAGATGCTCGCCTACGAGCACCTGCCCGAGGGGAAGGCGACGGTCGGCTTCGAGGTCTGCGTCAAGCACGTGGCGGCGGCTGCGGAGGGAGCTACCTGCCAGACGCGCGCAACGCTGCGCGAGGTCGTCGAAGGGCGCAAGCTCCGCTTCGACGTCGAGGTAACCGAAGGCGAGCGGACGATCGGCGTCGGCACCCACGAGCGGCGCGTGGTCGGCCAGGCCGGTCCGCCGACCGCGTAGCCTCGTCTCGATGAATCCGCTGCCGAGCAACGTCCGCATCCGCGAGGTCGGGCCTCGCGACGGCTTCCAGAACGAGCCGGAGACGATTCCGACGGCGGAGAAGATCAGGCTCGTCGACATGCTCTCGGAGACCGGGCTGAAGCGGATCGAGGTGACCTCGTTCGTGCGGCCGGACGTGATCCCGCAGCTCTCCGACGCCGAGGAGGTGCTGACCGGCATCCAGCGCCGCGACGGCGTTGCCTTCTCGGTGCTGATCCCGAATCGACGGGGGCTGGAGCGGGCGCTGGGGCTGCGCGACCGCTTCGATGAGATCAGCGTCTTCCTCTCCGCCTCGGAGACCCACAACCGCAAGAACGTCAACCGGACGATCGAGGAGTCGCTGAGTGGGTTGGAGCACACGCTGGAGACGGCGAGGGAGGCGGGGCTTCGCTGCGAGGGTGTGATTGCGACCTCCTTCGGCTGCCCGTACGAGGGCGAGGTCCCCATGGACCGTGTGTTCGGAATCGCGGAGCGCCTCGCGGTAGCCGGTTGCACCGAGGTCGGCTTCGGCGACACGACCGGGATGGCTAACCCTCGTCAGGTTGGCGAGTTCTTCGCTGCGGCCCGCGCGCGCCTCGGCGGGGTCGAACTGACCGCCCACTTCCACAACACCCGCGGTCAGGGCCTCGCCAACGTGCTGGCTGCGCTGGAACAGGGCGTGGACTCCTTCGAGTCGAGCTTCGGCGAGCTGGGCGGCTGCCCTGTCCCGCCTGGGGCCACCGGCAACGTCGCCACCGAGGACGTGGTCTCGATGCTGCACGAGATGGGGGCGCAGACCGGAATCGACCTGCCGGCGCTGCTCGAGGTCTCGCGCGCGGCTCAGGAGACGCTCGGTCGTCCGCTGGGCTCGCACGTGCTGCGGGCCGGCCCCGTCGACTGGCGCCCCGACCAGTCCGAATAGGCTCCGCAACCGTGACCGAGTTCGCGAAAGCCCTAGAGGCCGCTCTCGCCGGGGGGCCGCAGCGCCATCACGAGAAGACCGCCGAGCAGGGCAAGCTGCCCGTGCGCGAGCGGGTCGAGCGGCTGGTCGACCCGGGTTCCTTTGCCGAGGAGGCGGCGCTCGCCAACTGGAACGTGGAGGGGCTCGGCGCCGACGGCGTGGTCACCGGCCTGGCCGCAATCGACGGGCGCCGCGTCGCCCTGATGGCCAATGACCCCACGGTCAAGGCCGGCTCCTGGGGGCCGAAGACCGTCGAGAAGATCCTCCGCGTCCAGGAACGGGCGCTATCGCTGCAGGTGCCGATGGTCTACCTGGTCGACTCGGCTGGGGCGCGGATCACCGATCAGGTGCAGATGTTCCCCGGCCGCCGCGGCGCCGGCCGCATCTTCCACAACGAGGTGAGGCTCTCCGGTCAGGTGCCGCAGGTCTGCCTGCTGTTCGGCCCCAGCGCCGCCGGTGGCGCCTACATCCCCGCTTTCTGCGACGTGGTGATCATGCGCGACGGCAACGCCTCGATGTACCTGGGCTCGCCGCGGATGGCCGAGATGGTGATCGGCGAAACGGTGACGCTGGAGGAGATGGGCGGGGCGAAGATGCACACCGGAGTCTCCGGCTGTGGTCACTTCCTGGTCAAGAGCGATGAGGAGGCGATCGACCTCGCCAAGCGCTACCTCTCCTTCATGCCCGGCAACTGGCGTGGGGAGCCGCCGGCTGCGCCGCCTGCCGAGCCGGCGTCCGACACCCCGATCGCGGAGATCCTCCCGCCCGACGAGAACCGGCCCTTCGACATGCAGCTGCTGCTCGACTCGCTGCTCGACGCCGACAGCTTTCTGCCCGTCCACAAGCGCTGGGCGAAGGAGCTGATCGTCGGCTACGGGCGGCTCGACGGGCGCGCGATCGGGATCGTCGCCAACCAGCCCAAGCACACCGGCGGCGTCCTCTTCGTCGACTCCGCCGACAAGGCAGCCCGCTTTATCCAGACCTGCAACGCCTTCAACGTGCCCCTGCTCTTCCTCGCCGACGTGCCCGGCTTCATGATCGGCACCGCGGTCGAGCGCCACGGGATCATCCGCCACGGGGCGAAGATGATCAGCGCCGTCTCCGAAGCGACCGTGCCGAAGATCTCGGTGGTCGTGCGCAAGGCCTACGGCGCCGGGCTCTACGCGATGGCCGGGCCCGCCTTCGAGCCGGACTGCTGCATCGCCCTGCCCAGCGCCTCGATCGCGGTGATGGGGCCGCAGGCGGCGATCAACGCCGTCTTCTACAACCAAATCCAGGCGATCGAGGACGAGGCGGAGCGCGAGGCGTTCGTGGCACAGAAGCGCGAGGAGTACGCCGAGGACATCGACATCCTCCATCTAGCTTCCGAGATGGTGGTGGACGCGGTTGTCGATCCCGCCGACCTGCGCGTCGATCTGATCGGCCGCTTCGCGATGGCGGCGAGCAAGGACCGGTCCTTCGCTGCGCGACGCAACCCGGTCACGCCGGCCTGAGGTGCCTCAGGCGTCCAGTGTCCCGGCGAACTCGACGAACCAGTCGAGCGCGGCGGGGTTGGCGAGCGAGTCGCGGCTGGCCGCCTGCTCCGGCGGCGTGCCCATCAGGATCCGCTTGACCGGGACCTCGAGGATCTTTCCGCTTAGGGTTCGTGGGACTTCTGTGATTGGGAAGACCTCGTCGGGGACGTGGCGGGGGGAGCACTGGCTGCGCACGCGGCGGGCGATCTCCTTGCGCAGCTCGTCGTCGACCTCGACGCCCTCGCGGAGGACGACGAAGAGCGGCATCCAGCCCTCGGTGCCGGGTCTTGGCACGTCTACGACCAGGGCGTCGACGATCTCATCGAGGCCGAGCACGGCACGGTAGATCTCGCTCGTCCCCATGCGGATGCCGGAGCGGTTGATCGTCGAGTCCGAGCGGCCGTAGATGACCGCGGTGCCGCGCGAGGTGATTTCGATCCAGTCGCCGTGGCGCCAGACGCCGGGGTAGTGCTCGAAGTAGCTGGCCCGGTAGCGGCTCTGCTCCTCGTCGTCGCCCCAGAAGAAGACCGGCATCGAGGGCATCGGCTCGGTGACGACGAGCTCACCGACCTCGTCGATAACTGAGTTGCCGTCTTCGTCCCATGCCTCGACCGCGGCGCCCAGCGCCCGCCCCTGCAGCTCGCCGCGGTAGACGGGCAGCAGGGCGACGCCGCCGACGAAGGCCGTGCAGAGGTCGGTGCCACCGCTGGTCGAGAAGAGCCATGTGTCGGCGCCGAGGTGCTCGTAGATCCAGTCGAAGCCCTCGGGGGAGAGGGGGGAGCCGGTCGAGCCGACCGCCCCCAGCTTCGAGAGGTCGCGACCCCGGGCGGGTTCGACGCCGGCCTTCATGCAGCCGGCGATGAAGCTGGCGCTGGTCCCGAAGGTGGTGATCTCGGCGTCGTCGGCGAGCTGCCAGAGCGTCTCGAGGTCGGGATGGCCCGGGTTGCCGTCGAAGAGGACGATCGACGCATCGGTGAGCAGGACCCCGACGAGGAAGTTCCACATCATCCAGCCGGTCGTCGTGAACCAGAAGACGCGGTCCCCGCCCTGCGCGTCGAGGTGGAGGTGCGACTTCTTCAGCTGCTCCAGCAGGATGCCGCCGTGCCCTTGCACGATCGCCTTCGGCAAGCCCGTGGTCCCCGATGAGTAGAGGACCCAGAGCGGGTGGTCGAACGGCAGCCCCTCGAACGCGAGCTCCGCGTCCTCGGGTCCGAGGAAGCCCTCCTCCCAGCCGCTTCCGTCCAGGTAGCCGAAGCGGACTGTGTGCTCGAGCCCGGGGATCTCGGCGCCGATCGCATCGACGATCGCGGTGCGGTCGAAGTCCTTGCCGCCGTAGCGATAGCCGTCCACGGCGAACATGACCTTCGGTTCGATCTGAGCGAAGCGGTCCACGACGCTCGACGCGCCGAAATCGGGTGAGCAGCTCGACCAG
>DATDAQ010000034.1:0-8780 GCA_036525295.1 Solirubrobacterales bacterium
TCCCGCCTCCGCGCAGATCGTCCCGGCCTCGTCGACGTCCGCCTGCCAGCCGGGCGGCAGGACGAAGGTCGCCTCGGGCAGCTCGAAGACCGCGGGGCCGCTCGCCCGCAGGCCCGCCGGTGGCTCGCCGTGCAGCACCGCGGTCTCCACCCACTCATCGCCGAAGCGCACCTCGCGAGTGCCCTCCTCGAGCGCGCCGGCCCCGGCCGCAACCAGCCGCGGCCTCGGCCCGGGAGAGACCATCGCCAGGCGGATGTGGACCAGCACGACCTCGCCGTCGGGGTCGCGGTGGCCGTAGCGCTCCTCGTGGGCGGCGGCGAAGCGCCCGGCGAGGTCGGCCGGGTCGGGGCGCGGGGTCCCCGGAACCGGCAGCTCGAAGGCCTGGCCCGCGTAACGCATCTCGTAGACGACCTCGGGCTCGGCGTCGCCGTCCAGGTCGCCATCGAGCCTCGCGGCCAGCTCATCGACCTCGGCGGCGATGCGCTCCGCCGTCAGGTCGCCTCCGCTCAGCATCACGGTGCGGGTCGTGTCGCGGCGGCGGTCCGACGCGCAGAGGCCGAGTGCCGAGAGCACCCCGCCGGCACGTGGGCAGAGAACCCGCTCGATCCCCAGCTCGGCGGCGACCGCGGTGGCATGCATCGGCCCGGCTCCGCCGAAGGGAAGTAGGGCGAAGCCGCGGGGGTCGACGCCGCGCTCGACGGTGACCACCCGCAGCGCCCGCACCATCTCCTGGTTGGCGACGCGGACGATTCCCTCCGCCGTCTGCGCCTCGTCCATGCCGAGCGCGGCGGCAAGAGCGCCAATCGCCCCGCGGGCAGCCTCGACGTCGAGGGCGACCCCGCCCGCCAGCTCTGAGCCCGGTGCGAGACGACCGAGCACCAGGTTCGCGTCGGTCACGGTCGGCTCGGTCCCCCCGCGCCCGTAGCAGGCGGGCCCGGGGTCGGCGCCCGCGGAGCGAGGCCCAACACGCAGCGCACCGCCCGCGTCGCGCCACCCGATCGAGCCGCCGCCGGCGCCGACCGTGTGCACGTCGACCATCGGCAGCTGGATCACCCGGCCTCCGATCTCGCGCGAGTCGGTGCGGCGCACCTGGCCCTCTTCGACCACGCAGACATCGCACGAGGTGCCGCCCATGTCGAGGCCGAGGGCGTTGCCGTCGGCGGAGATGCGGGCGAGCCGGCCGGCGCCGACGGCGCCGCCGGCCGGCCCGGAAAGGACGCTCCAGGCACCCGCCCGCGCCGCCTCTCCGGTGCTCGCGAGGCCGCCGGAGGAGCGCATCACCTGCGGCCGCGGCAGGCCCGTCGCCGCGGCCGCCTCGCCGAGGCGGCCCAGGTAGCGGCCGAGCAGAGGGGAGAGGTAAGCGTCGACGACGGTCGTCGAGGTGCGCTCGTACTCGCGGAAGCGGGGTAGCACCTCGTGCGAGGCCGAGACGTGGAGGCCCGGGATCTCGCGGCGCAGGTGCTCGGCGATGCGTCGCTCGTGGGCCGGGTCGAGGTAGGAGAAGAGGAGGCAGACCGCGACCGACTCGACCTCGCGCTCGCGCAGCAGCTCCGCGAGCCGTTCCGGCTCCTCACCCGCGAGCGGCTCGACTAGGCCCCCGGGCCCGATCCGCTCCTCTGCCTCGAAGCGCAGGTCCGCCTCAACGAGTGGCGCCGGCTTCGGTGCGCAGAGTCGATAGAGCTGGGGGCGGGCCTGGCGGCCGATCTCGATCACGTCGGCGAAGCCGCGGGTCGCGACGAGCGCCGTGCGGGCGCCGCGTTCCTCCAGCAGCGCGTTGGTGCCGACGGTCATTCCGTGCGCGAAGGACTCGACGTCCGAGCCCGCCGCCCCGGCCAGTCGCAGCACCTCCTCCACCGCCGCGATCACGGCCAGCGACTGGTCCTCGGGCGTCGTCGGCAGCTTCGCCGTGTGCAGCCGCTCGCCGTCGAAGAGGACGGCGTCCGTAAACGTCCCGCCTACGTCGACGCCGAGCAGCATGCGTCCACGCTACGTCAGTCCCAACGCTCGCGGCGGATCTCACTGCTGGCGCAACGGACGATATGGACGCCGTCGAGGCCGGGGTCCAGGTGCGGGAAGTCGGCGCGCAGGTGACCGCCGCGGGACTCGCGCCGCTCCAGGGCGCAGGCCGCTATCGCCGCCGCCAGTGGGTAGGGGTCGCCGAGCAGCTCCTCGAGCTGCTCGGGGCGGCGCAGCGGGCCGGCCAGGCTCCAGACCGCCTCGCGGGTCGCCTCGGTCGGCGGCTGGAAGCGCCACTCGCCGGGCGCCGGCGGGCCGGGCGCCGGCTTCTCCTCCAGCGCCGCGACCCCCGCGCGACCGCCGAAGACGAAGCACTCGCTGAGCGAGTTGGAGGCCAGGCGGTTGGCGCCGTGCAGGCCGGTACAGGAGCACTCGCCGACCGCGTAGAGCCCCGGCAGCGAGGAGCGCCCGTCGAGGTCAACCGCGACGCCGCCCATCGTGTAGTGGGCGGCGGGGGCGACCGGGACCGGCTCGGCGCCCGGCCGCAGGCCGGCCTCGGTCAGCGAGTCGAAGACGTTGGGGAAGCGGGCGGGGTCCAGCCCGCGCAGGTCGAGCGATACCGCCTCGGTGCCGTCGGCCGCGAGCCGGTCGAGGATCGCCGCGGTGACCGCGTCGCGTGGGGCGAGCTCGTCGGTGAAGCGACGCCCGGAGGCGTCGAGCAGGGTCGCGCCCTCGCCGCGCACCGCCTCGGTTATCAGCATCCCGTCGAAGCGCGTGCCGGGCAGGAAGAGCGCGGTCGGGTGGAACTGGCAGAACTCGAGGTCGGCGAGGTCGGCTCCCGCGGCCGCGGCCATCGTCGGCCCAGCGCCGATCGCGCCCCAGGGGTTGGAGGTGCGCCGCCAGAGCGCCGCCGCGCCGCCGGTGGCGAGCACGGTCGCGGCGGCGGCGAGCGGCCCGTCGTCGCTCAGCACCCCGTGGCAGCGCTCGCCGTCGCTCCAAAGGGCGGTCATCGAGGCGCGCTCGAGCACCTCGATCCGCGGTTCGGCGGCGACCATCGCCGCCAGCTTCGAGGTGATCTCATGGCCGGTCGCGCTGCCGCCGGAGTGGACGATCCGCCGCCGGGTATGGCCGCCCTCCAGCCCCAGGGATAGCTCGCCGTCCTCGTCGCGGTCGAAGACGACCCCGCGGCGGAGCAGCTCATGCACTGCGCCGGGCGCCTCGTCGACGAGTACCTGCACCGCCGAGGGCCGGCAGAGGGCGCGCCCCGCGGCGATCGTGTCGGCGGCGTGCTGGGCGGGGGAGTCGCCGGGCTCCAGCGCCGCCGCGAGCCCGCCCTGCGCCCAGAAGCTGGCGCTCTGCGAGAGCGGGGTGCGGGAGACGACGCAGACCGCCGCGCCGCCCTCGGCCGCGACCAGCGCCGTCCACAGACCCGCCGCGCCGCCGCCGACGACGGCGACGTCGTACTCGGCGCTGGGCGCTATCGCCGTCCTGCCTCTCGTCGGATCGCCTCGACCTGACTGCGAAGCCAGGCGGCCGCGGATTCGCGAGCACGCGCCCGCTCGTCGCCGATCGCACCCTCGGCCTCGGCGGCGCGCTTCTCCGCCTCGGCTATCCGCTTCTCGGCGGCCTCGGCCTGCGCCTCGATCTCGGAGAGGCGGCCCTCCGCCTCGGCGATCACCCGGTCCTTCGCCTCGCGCTCGCGCCGCAGCTCCTCCGCGTGTGCAGCGCGCAGCTCCTCCAGGGCCTGGGATGCCCGGGCGCGCTCCTTCTCCAGGTCGGTCTCCAGCGCCTCGATCTCGGCCGCGACCCGCTTCTCCGCGGTGCTGGCCGCCGCCGCCGCCTCCTCCAGCCGCTTCTTGGCCATCTCGACCTGCGCGCTGAGATCCTCGCCGCCGGGCTGCCTGGTCACGTCACCCATCGCCGCCCAATCTATTACGCGGCGAGCGCGGCGGCGTGAGCAAGTCGCTGACCGGTGGGGTCTCAACGTGGGTTCCCGGTCGCGCACAGTTCGCTTTACGTTAAAGTAAAGGCATGCCAAGAATTTCCCCCAAGCACCAGGTGACACTGCCGGTCGAGAGCCTCCGGGCTGCGGGCTTGAAGCCAGGCGACCAGGTGCGGATCGAGCCGGAGGGGCCTGACCGCATCGTCGTGTACCGAGCTGAGCCCGACCTCGGCCACGCGCTCGGGATCTTCGATGGGTTGTATGAGCCCGACCACCTCGAGCGCCTGCGCTCCGAGGAGCGCGCTTGAGCGCCTGCGTCCTCGACACGGATGTCGTCATAGCCGCGCTCGACAGGCGCGATGCTCATCACGAGGCAGCTGCTGTTGCGTTCGCGCGGATGTCCGAGGATGAGACTGACCTGCTCCTGTCGGCGGTGAACTATGCCGAGGCACTCGTTCGTCCGGCCGAAGACGAGGGAACGCTTCGGGCCGCCGTCGACGCGATCGCCTCGTTGCGCATACGTGTCGTCGGGCCGGATGCGGCCACGGCTCGCAGTGCGGCGCGGTTTCGCGGGCTTGGGATCAGTCTTGCCGACGGTTTCGCCCTCGCCACGGCTGCTGCGCACGACGCCAGCGTCGCCTCATTCGACAAACGCGTCCAGCGTGCCTTGGGCCCCGCCGGGCTGCTTCTCTGCGAGTCGCTCGGATAGCCCGCTGCTGGCCTGGTAGGCTATTTTCCCATGCGAACTACCATTGATCGTGCCGGAAGAATTGTCATTCCCAAGCCGATGCGTTCTGCTCTGGGTCTTGACGGCGGGGAGGAGGTTGAGCTTTCGCTCTTGGGCGAGCGGATCGAGATGACGCCGGCGCCGCGACAGGTGAAGCTTCACCGCGGCGCCCACGGCCTGCTCACCTCCGACCTGCAGATGCCACCTCACGGCCCCGAGGAGGTTCGGGAGGCCCTGGAGCGAGCCCGGCGGTGATCGCCCCCGATAGCTCAGTCCTGATCGCCGGCTTCATCCCCAGTCACCGCTTCCACGAGGCTGCGTTGCCCTCCCTGGCAGAGGTGGCGGCACACGGCAGCCTGATCGGCCACACGATGGCGGAGACCTACTCGGTGCTCAGCACCCCCGGTGGCATCTACCGAGCCGAGCCGCGCTCAGTGGTCGAGTACCTCGACCAGTTCCTCGATCAGGGCTCGCCGATTTCAGTCTTGCCGGCCGCGCACCGCGAGGCCGTCGACCTTCTCGCCGCAAATGGCCGCCCGGGAGGCGCGATCTACGACGCCCTCATCGGGTTGGCTGCGCGGGATGCCTCGGTCACCCTGGTCAGCCTCGACAGCCGCGCCACGCCGATCTATGAGCTGTGTGGCGTCGACGTGCAGCTCCTCGCGGGCGTCTAGCCTCGCGCGCCGTCGAGTACTGCGCGGTAGGCGACGATCGTGCGCTCGGCCATGCGGTGGGCGGAGAGGGAGGCGGCCCGAGCTTTTCCGTCGGTGCGTGGGTCGGGCGAATCCAGCAGAGGGCGGGCAGCCGCGGTCCATGTATCCAGCTCGAACGGCGCGCACAGGGCGCCGTTCAAACCCGCGAGCGCGTGGGGGGCGATCCCCACCGGCGTGGAGAGCACCGGCACGTCGCAGGCGAGCGCCTCGACGCAGGCGAGGCCGAAGCCCTCGTAGTCGGAGGTGACGAGGACCGCGTTTGCGGCGTTGACCCAGAGCGGCATCTCGTCGGGGTCGATCGAGCCGCCGGTGAGCAGCTCGGCCTTGCAGGCACGGGCCAGCTCGGCTGCCCGGTCGTGCCGCTTCTCGGGCCGGGCCGGGTCGGCGGGGAAGAGCAGGTAGCGGCCGGCTGGGTCGAGGCCGAGCTGTCCCCGCGCCTCTGCGCGGGGCATCCTTCGAAAGCGCCCGAGGTCGGGCCCGCAGGGCAGGACCGCCGAGCCCGGCACGGGGGGGAGGCCGGACCGGCCGTCCTCGGCCGAGAAGAGCGCCCGCGAGACCGCGGCGACCAGGTCCGCCCGCCAGGCCAGCCGGTGCGACATCGGCCCGACGACCGGGTGGCGCACGTCGGTCCCGTGGAAGCTGACGACGAGCGGCCGGGCTCCCGCCAGCAGTGCGCACCAGCCCACCAGCCCGTAGTGGGCGTGGACCAGGTCGAAGCGCTCGCGCCGCAGCATCCGCCGCAGCCGCCGGGTGGCGGGGCCGTAGTGCCGCCGGCCGCGGGGGAAGGAGAAGACCTCGACCTCCTCGCCGAGCCTCCGCATCTCCTCCACCTGGTCCTGCACCCAGCGCCCCCGTTGCGGGGTGGAGGCGTCGGGGACGAAGTTGGTTACTACCAGGACGCGCACCGGCTGAGCCTATCCGCGCGAGGTGCGCCTAACGTCTACTCATCTGACACGACGAGAACCTGGGGCAGATCGGCAAAGCCGTCTTGGTCGGCGCTTACGACCTCCCGCCCCCGTGCACGTGCTGTCGCGGCGATGATCAGGTCGTGTGCACCCCGCGGCTGCCCGCTGCGGCGGGTATGTGCGAGCAACGCGCCATGTGCCCGAGCCACGTCCGTGTCGTAGTCCTCGATAGAGACGACTTCGAGCCGCAGTTCAGGGGTTCGCAGGGACTCCGACGGCGTCGCGCAGTGCACGCAGCTCGGCAGCCCACTCGGAGTCGAGCTGGTGGGTGCGCAACGCCTCCTTGACTGCCCGACCGGTGCCGAGGGTCGCCGGCCTGATCGTCGCGACGACACGACCGTGCCGGACCACGGCGAAGGACTCGTGCTCGGACTCGACGCTGTCGAGAACCTCGGAGAACCGCTGTGCGGCGTCGGTGGCACTGAGCTGCTTCACGGAATCAGATTATCCAGGGTAGCCTCGCAACTGCCTCCGCCGCCCCGCCTATCCTCCTCGGTGTGCCAGTGAATCTCGACAATGCCCTCGCCGCCGCGACCCTTTCCGACGCCGAGCGTCGCACCGTGCGGCGTTTCGTCGGCATGCTCGGCGAGGCGCTCGGAGACGACCTGCGCGCCGTCTGGCTCTACGGTTCCCGGGCTCGGGGAGAGCAGCCTCACGCCGAGTCGGATGTCGACCTTTTGGTGATCGCAGCAGGCGATGGAGAAGATCGGCAGCGGCTCGCCCTGGACCTGAGCGAAGCGGCCGCGATCGTCGAGGCCGAGAACCCCTTCGGCTACTCGGTTCACGTATATGACCCTGAGTGGCTGCATAGCCGCCGCGAGATCGAGTCCTTCTTCATCGGCGAGGTCGATCGGGACAAGCTGGTCCTTGCTGGGAGCGCCCTCGAATGAGCCCGCGCTCGGAGGAGTTCATGGAGCAGGCGCGTGAGCGCCTCTCCGACGCGCAGAAGATCCTCGGACTCGTGCACCCCGCGGTGACTCTCAACACCGCTTACTACGCGATGCTGAACGCTGCCCGCGCCGCCCTCTCCGAGCGCGGTAAGCACGCCAAGACCCACAGCGGAACCTGGACGCTGTTCAGCGAGACCTTCGTTGCGTCCGGGGAGTTCGACCAGGGCCTGAGCACTCTCGCCCGCCGCGCCAAGGAGGCGCGCGAAAAAGGCGACTACGAGGCCGCGCCACCCAGCGCTGAGGAAGCCAAGGAGTTCGTCGATGGCGCGGCCGAGTTCATCGCCGCCATCGAGAAGCTACTGGCGCCCTAGCCCTTTTCGATCGTCACCGATTCGATCAGGACCGGCACCTTGGGCTTTTCGTCGGGGGTGCCGAGCTCGTCGATCCGGGTTACCACCTTGTAGCCCTTGCCGATCCTGCCGAGCAGTGCGTATTCGGGTGGGTAGCCGGTGTCGAGGCTGGTGACGACGAAGAACTGGCTGCCGAACTGACCCGACGGGTCGTCGAGGGCTTTCGCCATCGCGACGACGCCCTTGGTGTAGGCGGTGTCGGCGGGGGGCTCCTCGGTGACGGTGTAGCCGGGGCCTCCGTCGCCACCGACGAGTGGGTCGCCGCCTTGAACGACGAACCCGGAGACGACGCGGTTGAAGTCGAGCCCGTCGTAGAAGCCCTCGCGAGCAAGGTAGGCGAAGGAGTTGGTGGTCTTCGGCGCCTGCTCGGTGTCGAGGACGATCTCGAAGCTGCCGCAGCTGGTCTTGACGATCGCGGTCAGCTCTTCGCCCGGCTTCACCGTCTGCTTCGGCGTTTCCAGGCTCACGTCCTTGGGCTCCGGCGCGTCGACCTGCTCGCAGCCGGCGACCTTCGGAGCGTCGTTCGAATCGCCACCGCAGCCGATCGGCAGTGCCGCGAGCGCGGCGATGGCGAACAGGGCAAAGATCCTCGCTGTGCGTCCCTCCGGCATCGGCGGGGGAGACTAGCCGATCGCCACCTGTAAACCCATCCATCTGCCTCAAAATATGCTGACTTCCAGGCAAAACAGCCACGCCCTTGACAAAAGAAACACGACTATCTACCCTCCGACCAGTCGGTAAACACGGGTATCCACCCCGAATGACCGGCACATCACAGGGAAACCGATTCGGCTGAGGTCAGGCCAGGGCCCCCACGGGGAACGGCACGGCAGCAGCGGAGGGGAGAGCAGTTGAGATACCGGGCGAAGCAGCCAAGGGCACGATCGAAATCGTGTTCCGAGCGAGGCCATGCCTCACTGCCTTGCCGTTTTCTCCCCCTCGTTCCTGTCACCGCCTCACTACCCGGCGCGGGCCTCCAGGCCAGTGTCGTCCTCTCCGCATCTCCCGACGTTACTCAGGGAAACCGGGTCACCCAAAGGCCGCTGGGAGCGGCTCGGCAGGGGCTCAAAAACAAGGAGAGAGCTAAGTGAGACGACTGACAATCTTGCTCGCCGCGATGGGGGCTTTGATGCTCATCCCGGCGGCGCAGGCGTTCGCGGCGGCGAAAACGACGGTG
>DATDAQ010000035.1:0-22142 GCA_036525295.1 Solirubrobacterales bacterium
CTCCTGCCGAGCGTTTTGGGGAGAGGCACCCGCCAGCCCCGCCCGGAATCAAACATCTACCGCGACTCGGCCTCCGCGGCGACCTTCTGGCCCGGCCAGAACGGCCACTCCTCAAACTCGCGGCAGCGGCCGTCGGTGGCAAAGCGGACGACCCAGAGGTCGCGGTATTGAAGGCGCTCCGGTCCGCCGTACTGGACTTCCACGCGGACCACGGCGGTGTCGCCCTCGACCGCGACGATGGCGTGACGCATCTCGAACGGCTCATCCGGGCCCTTGCGCTCGCGCTCCCAGAGCTCGGCGATCGCGACGATTCCCGCGGCGGGCTCCTCGTAGGGCGACATCCGGTAGGTGGCGTCCTCGGTAAACAGCTCCCGCAGCGACTCGGTCCCCGCCGCGCGCCAGGCCCACTCGTAGCCCTCGACCCATTCCTCGATGCTCGCGTGAGCCATCTCGGCCACCCATCGAACCTTACGACCTCCCGCCGGCGTTAATCGGGGGAAAACACCGCGCACCTAGACTGGGAAGCGAATGCGTCGTCTCCTCATCGCAGCCGCCATCGTCGCTCTTTGCCTGCCGATCGCCGGGGCCGCCGCACAGCGCCAGATCGTGCAGTCGGGCAACGTGCGTGTTTCCTTCGGCGGCCGGCTTGCGCCCCGTGCGCTGCCGCGCGAGCACCCCGCCCCGGTGACCGTGCACCTCGACGGCTCGGTCGCGACCGTGGATGGCAGCCGCCCGCCGCAGCTGCGCGAGATCGCCGTCGCGATCAACCGCGCCGGGCGGGTCTCGACCGTGGGCCTCCCGACCTGCCCCCCCTCGCGCCTGCAGCAGACCAGCACCGAAGCCGCGCTCGATCTCTGCCGCGGTGCCCTGGTCGGGCACGGCCGCTTCGCCGTCAACGTCGATGTCTCGGACTCGTCTCTGATCCCGGCCAAGGGGGCGGTGCTCGTCTTCAACAGCAGCACTCGCAAAGGCCCGGGGATGGTGCTGCATCTCTACGGAACGACGCCGGTGAAAGCGGCCTTCATCCTCCCCTTCGAGATCTCGCACCAGCCCCGGGGCGAGTTCGGGACCGTCTTCTCGGCCAAGATTCCGACACTCGCCTCCGACCTGGGCTACGTCACCGACATCGAGCTGACGATCGGCCGCAGATACCGCTACGCGGGTAAGTCGCGCAGCTTCCTCAGCGCCAGCTGCGCCGCGCCGGCGGGCTTCCCCGGCGCCGTCTACCAGCTCGCCGAGGCGACCTTCACCTTCCCCGAAGGCAAACGACTGACCAGCAAGCTGCCCGGGGACTGCAAGGTCCGGTAGTCGCCCGGAAGGCGGCAGGGCGACTCAAAGCCCGAGGCCGCCGACCCCGCGCTCGTCCCAGCCGAGGTGATGGGCGAGCTCGTGGCGGAGCGTGCGCTCGACCTGCCTGGCCAGCAACTTCGGGTCACGGCCGAAATCGCGTTCCAGCGTGTCGCGGTAGATCACGATCCGGTCCTCGTAGCCGTCGCGGACGATCCCGTCCCCCTCGTAGAGGCCGTAGGCGCGCATCTCGGCACCACCGTCGGAGATGACGACCGCGACGCCCTCCAGCACTCGCTGAAATTCCTCCGGCAGAGCGTCGATCGCGTCGGCGACCAGCGCTTCGAACTCATCCATTTCCCCGGGCTCCGTCATCCCGAGAGAGGATGACGGTTCGCCCGAGCGAGACGGGCCCTCCCTAGTAGCCGTACCTTTCAGCCTGCTTTTCGGCTTCTTCGATCGCCTCGTTGGCTTCGTCCCTGCCCTTTTCGAGGCCTTCCTTGGCTTCTTCTTCAGCCTGTTCGATCGTCTTTTCGGTTTGACTCTTACCGCCTTCGACGCCCTTCTTGGCTTCCTCCTTGCCCTTTTCGAGGCCCTCCTTGGTCGCCTTTTCGGCCTCGCTGAAGCCCTCCTTGACTTCGTCCCCGGCCTTTTCGATGCCCTGCTTGGCTTCTTCGAGACCTTGTTCGATCCGGTCTTCGGCCTCCGAGACGCTGTCGCTGCCGCTGCCGCCCCCGCAGCCGATCGCGAGCGCGCCGAAGGCGCCTACCGCAAGCACCAGCACCGCCAGGCGAGCCACCCGCCCGTTCCACCTACTCGAATCTCTACTCGACACAATCGCTCCTCTCGGTTGCAGGGTGTGACCCGATCTTTGCACCCCGCGGGGCGCGCGGCCAATCCGGTCCTGGCCAGCTGGCCAGGGCGCCCGGTAGGATCCGCGGATCAACCCGACCAGGAGCTCACAGATGAACCCTGCCACCGCAAAGAAACTCGAGGACGAGCTCGTACTGGAGCGCAAGCACTGGGTCGACGGCCCGCCCCACGCTCTGTTCAAGGAGATGCGCAGCGGCTGCCCGGTCCACTGGACTTCGCACGTCAGCGAGTTCCCCGAGGCGGCCGGCTTCTGGTCGGTGACGACCGCCGACGACGTGCACGAGGTGAGCCGCGACTGGCAGGCCTACTCCTCGGAGGTGGGCGGCGTCACCGCGATCAACGAGGTCTTCCCGATCGAGCTCTCGCGGGCGATGTTCATCGGCATGGACCCGCCTAAGCACGACCGGATCAAGGCGCTGTTCCAGGCGGGCTTCACGCCGAAGCGGATCGCCGCGCACGAGGAGGCAATCCGGGAGATCGTCATCGGCGTGCTCGACCGCCTCGAGGGGCGCGACACCTGCGACCTGGTCACCGACGTCGCCCAGCCCGCGGTCTCGCGCGTGATCGGCAGCTTCATGGGCATCCCCCCCGAGGACGACGAGGTCTGGGCGACGCTGATGAACTCGACCCTGGGCGCCGGCGACCCCGACCTCAGTCCCGGTGGGGTCGAGGAAGCGCTCGAGCAGGCCATCCCCGAAATCTTCGCCCGCTGCAACAAGATGATCGCCGCCCGGCGAGAGAACCCGACCGACGACCTGACCAGCGTCCTCGTCCACTCTGAGGTCGAAGGACAGATGCTCGAGGAGCACGAGATCGTGATGGGCTTCTTCCTCCTGGTCGCCGCCGGCAACGACAGCACCAGGTCGACCTACGCCAGCGGGATGCGAGCACTGATGGAAGACCGCGAGCAGCTGCAGATGGTCCTCGACGACCCAAGCCTGATCCCGGGCGTGGTCGAGGAGTCGTTGCGCATGTTCCCCGCCTTCGCCCACTTCCGCCGCACCGCGACCCGCGACGTCGAGCTCAACGGCAAGCAGATCAAAGAGGGCGAGAAGGTGGTCATGTGGTACGCGTCATCGAACCGCGACGAGACGCGCTACGAGGACCCCGACCGCTTCGACGTCCTGCGCAATCCCGAGCACCAGGCCTTCGGCGCCGGCGGCCGTCACTTCTGCCTCGGCACCGCCCTCGCCCGTCTCGAGCTGAAGATCCTCTTCGAGGAGACCCTGACCCGATACCCGGAGATGGCGATCGACGGCAAGCCCAAGTTCGTCGAGTCGGGCTTCCTCAACCAGCTGAAGACGCTGCCGGTGCGGCTCTAGGCGTGCAGCTCCGGGTCACGGTGCCGATGAGCTGCGTGTCGTCCGCGAGGACAAAGGTGGCGCGCGCGACGAGGTGGTCGTCGGGGCACCGCGCCAGCGCGTAGCGCCACGCGGGCACGGCGCCCCTTCGGGATCGCCCTATCACGAAGTCGAAGTCGAGCAGCGAGGCTTCTCCAGCTGCGACCTCCGGAATCCTGGCGACCGCCTCCCACCCGTAGCGGCCGTTCTCAACCCGCTCGATCTTCACCGCCACGACGAGCGACTCCTTGCTGGGTGACGCAATAGACGTATGGATGAGCAGCGTGGTCGTACCGTCTCGGACCCCGGCGTTGAACAGGGTCAGCGGAAGCGTGATCGCATTGGGCGAAAGGGGTGGAATCGCGGCACGGGCAGTTCCAAGCCCGATGATCGAGTCACGGCAGCGGCGCCGGGCCTCCCTATTGCCAAGCGTCTCCAGGAGTGCCCTTCCGCAAGCCGGGAGCTCACTGGCATCCACTTCGGTGTTCCGGTCGAAATCAATCCTAAATTCCCGCACGGCAGGCGGCTGGCTCCCATCGGCAAAGCCGACCCCACCCTGGACCGATACGGCGATCGGGGCCATCTCTTTCCTCGGCAACCGCTTGGGTACGAAGCTCGTGAGGAACTCAGGACGCGGCGGACAGGAGCTGCTCGTCACCGAGGCCGACGACAGCGCGAGCTGGCATATGGGTATGACGACAGGCCTTTCCGCCGGTGCGACAGCCGTCGCCCCCAAAGCCAGCGTCAAGGCCAAGGCAAATGTTGTGACCAGCGTCCGCACGATCGCCCGCACCCCGGGCCGTCTGCTCAGGAACCGAGCAGCTTGGCCTTCTGGGCCGCGAACTCCTCCTCCGTGAGGATCCCCTGGGCCTTGAGCTCGCCGAGCTCCCTGAGCTGGTCGATCGTCGACTGGCCCCCGGCTTCCGGGGCCGCTGCGGGTGCGGCCGGGGCAGGCGAGGCCTGGGGGGCTTCCTGCTCAGCCCAGCGTTCACCCTGACGTTTGGAGACGCGATTGCTCACCGCGGTCGCCGTCCCGGCGATGGCGGCAGTCCGTGCAACTCCTCTGAGTAGTCCCGGCATGAGTCTTCCTCCTTCAGGCTTCTGCCTCGGCCGCGTCGAGGGCGGCGAGCAGGTCTTGGATCGGGATGCGTCCGCTGGCGACGAGCTGCGCCCCGGTGCGGCGCATGGCGGCGGCAAAGGGCGCGGCCCAACGGTTCTCGTAGACCAGTAGGGCTGCGGACGTCCCCGGCTCGAGCGCCTCGCCGGCCGCCACTACGTCGTCGTCGGACAGTAGGCCGGACGACGCACCCTCGAAAGCTGCAAAGGCTTCCACCCCATCGCCCAGGTCGGCGATCTCCAGGGCGGCGACGGAGCCGTCCTCGCCCTTGGCGATGAAGGCCAGGTCGAGGATGCGAATCAGGCCGCGGTCGACCAGGTCGATCAGGTGCGGAGCGGCCTCGCCGGTCGGCTGGCGATCCGGCCACTCGACGATCAGGTAGTCGATCGGACCCATCTCATCGAGCGCTTCGCCGTTCAACTTCGCTCCCTCTTTCGTCGGTACAAGTAAGCCGGAACTTCCGGCACGTGCACACTAACGCCTGACCGGCGCCTGGGTACGGCATCGGTGGCGTGCGCCTCGACTTCGTCAGGCAACGGTTGGAACCTCGCCGGCATCCATCGGGTGCAGCTCGCCCTTGACCAACGCCTCGGTGCGCAGGTGGCCTATCTCCTGGTACTCGGTCGAGGCGATCATGTCGAGGAAGGCCTGCCGGGTCGGGTATTCGACCAGAGCAACCATGTCCCATGAGTCGTCGCCCAGGAGCGCCGTCGCGGGCGCACCGACGAACACGATCCGCCCGCCGACCTTCTCCAGCAGCGGAGCGACGGCGGCGCCGTATTCCTCGTAGCGCTTTTGCCCCCCGTCAGGCTGGAAGGCGAGGAGGTTCAGCATCACCACCGGGGCGTCGTCGCCAGCGCGCTGCGAGAACGCGGCGAAGCCCTCCTGATTCAGGCGCTCGGGCTCGTTAGGTGTACTCACTCTGTCTCCCTCGGAACGACTCGGATTAGAACGACGGGCGCGAGTATATGCCGGGGCTGCCACCGCAACATCCATCGATGTAGCGGTTTTAGTGCGTCCGAACTCGTCCCGACGTTCCACTCTGGAGCCCGGGTGTAACAACCTAAGGAGGCATGGGGAATGTTTCGACCACATCGTGGCCGTGCGAACACGGCTGCGCAAACCAGGCGGTCGCCGGCCAGGCGACTTCTCGCTCCGGCCATCGCATCGGTGACTGCGCTTGCGCTCTTCGCGGCCGTGGGCGCGCAGGCTTCCACGATCACCATCGGCAGCGTCCTGCCGCCCGGTTCCACACCTACGGAATTCGGAGGGGTACAGACGTTCTTCAATACCGCCCTTCCCGAGAAGGGCGCCAATCTCGTCTCACCGGTGAACGGTGCGATCGTGCGCTGGCGCGTACAGGGCGCCGAGGGCGGCCCGTTCTTCCTGCGGATCCTCCGGCCCAACGGCTCCGGCGGTTACAGCGCAATGGGTACCAGCAACCCGGCAACGCCCTCTGGAACCGGCCTGCAGACCTTCAGCACGAACCTCCCGATCCGTGCGGGAGACCTGATCGGGGTCGACCCGAGCAACGCCACCGACAAGATCGGCGTCGCCGACGTCGCCGGGGCGAGCTTTGGCTTCGTCTTCCCGCCACCCTTCGACGGAGCGACGGTTGCCCCCAGCGGCACCGTCTCGGGCAAAGAGGTCGAGCTCAGCGCAGAAGTCCAGCCGACCCCAGCCGTCACCTTGATCGAGCCAGGCTTCGGCCCGGTCGCCGGCGGCACGTCGGTGAAGATCACCGGCACCGACTTCAACGCGGCGAGCGCGGTCAAGTTCGGCTCGGTTCCCGCGACCGGCTTCACGGTCGAATCGGACACCCAGATCACGGCGATCGCCCCGCGCAGCACCACGGTCGGAGCGGTCGACGTCACCGTCACCACACTGGCTGGGACCAGCCCCGCCGTCAGGGCCGACCGGTACTTCTACGAAGGCTGCGTCGTCCCCAGGCTGAAGGGCAAGAGGCTGAAGCCAGTCAAAAAGGCGCTGCACCGAGCCGACTGCAAGCTCGGCAAGGTCAAGCGCGCCGAGGGAAAGCCGGGCAAGGTGCTCAAGCAGAACCCCAAGCCGGGCAAGGTGCTCAAGTCAGGCTCCAAAGTGCGCGTCACGGTGGGCCAGTAGGCCCCGATCCATCGGCACTCGAACAACGCCCCGAGCAGCGACACCACGCTGCTCGGGGCGTTGTCGGCTCAGAGGGTCAGCGCGTCGCTGACGTTGCTGCGGCCCGGGTAGCGATGACCGGTCTGGATCAGCTTGGCTTCGTCGTAGAACCGGCCGGCCCACCAGGAGTCCGCACGCGCAAGACGCGTCGCCGCGAGGATGGCCGGGATCCCGAGCAGCACGAACAGGCCGACGATGCTCAGGGCGTAGCGCCCCTTCAGGCAGCCGACGATGGCAAACGGCGACATCATGAGCGCGACGGCGAGGAGGGGAGGCATAGCCCTCCCATCGGCCGTGGATCCCGGGGTCTTTAACGAGAGACGAAGCCGAAGAGGTGGCCGGCGATGTTGCGGATCTGGATCTCTTCGGAGCCCTCGGTGATCCGGTAGCGGCGGTGGTGTCGGTAGATGTGCTCGAACTGCTTGTGCCGCGTGTAGCCGACGCCGCCATGCACCTGCATAGCCCGGTCCGCGGCGTCGCAGACGAGGCGGTTGGCGCGGTAGTTGCACATCGAGACCTTGTCGCTGACCCCGCTGATCCGACCCTTGCCGCTGTCCATCTCGTGGGCCGTCTTTCGCACCAAGCCGCGCAGCATCTCGATCTCGGTCGCGAGCTCGACCAGCGGCCACTGGATCGCCTGTCGCTCGGCGAGGGGCTTGCCGAACGTCTTGCGCTCGCGCGCGTAGGCGACCGACTGGGTCACGCAGTAATCAGCCGCGCCGACTCCTGAGGCCGCCTGCCGGATGCGGTTCTCGTGGACGAAGAACATCGCCGTGGCGAGCCCCCTCCCCTCCTCGCCGAGGATCGCCCCGTCTGGCACCCGCACGTCCTTCAAAATCACCTCGGCGTGGTCGGTCGGCATGTTGAAAGTCCAGTGCATATAGGGGACCTCGACGCCGGGAGCGTCGGTGGGGACGATGAACGCGGAGATCCCCTCGGCCGCACCCGGATCGCCGGAGGTGCGGGCGAAGACGATCGCGTGGCGGGCGAAGCCGAGCCCGCTGATGAAGCGCTTGGCCCCGTCGATCACCCAGTCGCCGCCGTCCCTGACCGCCGTCGTCTGCAGCCAGGTCGCGTCGCTGCCGTGGTCGGGCTCGGTCAGGCCGAAGGCGAACGCCAGCTCGCCGGAGATCGAACCCGAGAGGAAAGCGTCCTTCTGCTCGGCGCTGCCGAACTGCTCGAGGATCAGCGGGAAGACGAGGTTGCCGACCACCGAGGACTCCATCTGCAGGTCGTTGTGCAGGCCCAGCCCCTTCGCCGCGAGGTGGTCGCGGATCACGGCCATCCCGAGGTTGGTCCCGTCGCGCCCGCCCATCCTCTCCGGCAACGCGTAGCGGTAGAAGCCGGCAGCGTCGGCCCGCCGCCGCATCTCCTCGAGCAGCTCGACCCACTCCCGCGAGTGAACCCCGTCGTTCTCCCAGTCCGTGCGCTTCCACTCGCGACGGTGGTCGAAGAACTGCATGTTCTCGGCTTCGAGGGGCTCGATCTCGCGCTCGATGAAGGCATCCAGCTCGGCGATGAAGTCGAGGAGATCCTGGGGCAGCGTGTAGTCCATTGGGCCTTACCTGCCTTTGTCGGAGGTGTTCGAATCTGGAGTCCCGCCGCCAGAGGGCATCTGGAGGATCAGGTCGGCGTCCTCGGGTTCGACGTAGCGCGGGTTCCAGAGGCCGAGCCTCTCGACCACGTTGCGTCGCGTGACCTCGACCACCTCGTCGAGGCGGTCGTCGAGCTCGCCGGCTCGGATTGCCCCCGCCAGCTTCTCGTCGTCGCCGAACCCCAGCGCCGCCAGGCGCTCCGCGTGTCCCTTCGCCTGCGCCGGCCCGAGCACGATCTCGCGCTCGACCGTCGCGGCGACGTTGGCGGCGACGCGAGCCATGAAGCTGAGGCGCCCTTCCGTTCCCGGCATCACGTCCTGCTCGAGGAAGGCTCCCAGGGCCTCGACCAGCTCGGCCGTGCTCGGCACGCCGCGCGCCATCTCAGCCGCTCCGCCCGTCGAGGTACAGCAGGACGTCGTACTCCTGCTCCCATACGCGGCGGCCGATCGCCGCAAGCTCGATCGAGCGCACGCCCCCGGAGAGATGCCGGGAGGCCTGGACCATGCACCCGACGCCCCACCAGACGCTGCTGAAGAGCTCCCACCAGCGGACGAGCTCGGGGTCGACGCGCTGCCCCGAGACCTTTTCGTAGCCTCGGAACAGGTCGGCGTAATCGCCGAAGCCGCCGACCGGACTCTCGACGACCCCGAAGCGCCAGCACCGCGCGCAGAGGTACCCCAGGTCCTCCATCGGGTCCCCCAGGCGAACGAGCTCCCAGTCGAGCACCGCGCGGATGCCGTCGGGGCAGACCAGCAGGTTGCCGTTGCGAAAGTCGCCGTGGACAACGCTGACAGTCCCGGCGTCGGGCCGGTTCCGCTCCAGCCAGCGCATCCCCAGCTCGAGGGCCGGGCTGCTCTCCTCGAAGAAGTCGAGGGCGCCGCGCAGCTGCCCGAGGGAGTCTGGGGTCTCCAGCCCCTCCACCTCCTCTGGCGGGATCGCATGGACCCGGGCGAGGATCTCTCCGCAGCGCTCGGCCAGGTGCGGACGAATACCGGCGTACGCGTCGTCGCGCAGGATGCGGCGCGGGACCGTCTCGCCCTCGACGAAGTCCATCAGGATGAAGGGGGCGTCGAGAGCGGCGGGGTCGCTGCCGTGGGCGATCAGCTTCGGCACCGGCACGCCGGCACGCGCCGCGGCTTCGATCGCGGTCGCCTCGCGCCGCATCGCCTCTCCGGCCCGGTCCGCCTTCGGTGGGTCGCGGCGCAGGATCAGCGGTCGCTCGGCGCCGCTGGTGAAAACCGCGTCGAAAGCCCAGGTCTCGCGGCTGGCGCCGCCGGTCAGTCGCCGCAGGTTGCGCACCTCGGCCCCCGGCTCCGAGCACGCGTCCGCTACCACGGTGCGCAGTTGCTCGGCGAGTTGCTCAGAAGGCGCGGTAGCCACCATCGATCAGGAAGGAGTCGCCGGTGTGGTACTCGCTCGCCGGACTGGCGAGGTAGACGGCGATCCCTGCGAAGTCGGCCGGGGTGCCCCAACGGCGGGCGGGGATCCGCGGCAGCACGCGATCGATGAACGGCTGCCAGGCGAGCATCTCCTCGGTCATCGCCGATTCGACCCAGCCCGGCAGGATCGAGTTTGCCCGGATGCCGTATTTCGAGAGCTCGACCGCGCAGGAATTGACCATCGAGACAAGTCCTCCCTTGGAGGCCGCGTAGTTCTGCCCCCGCGGCTGCCCGGAGAGCGCCGCGAGGCTGGCGACCCCGACCAGGCTGCCGCTTTCCCCGTGCTCAACCATGTTGCGCGCAGCTCCCTGCAGGGTCAGGAAGGCCCCGTTGAGGTTCACCGCCAAGACGCGCTGGAACTCCTCGGGCGACATCTCGAGGAAGCGCTGGCCCCCAGCCGCGACCCCGGCGCAGGCGAAACAGGAGTCGATCCGGCCAAGCCGCTCGAGGGTCTCCGCAAAGCCGGCCTCGACCTCATCGGCGGAGCTGACGTCACAGCGAACCGCGACGACCTCTCCCCCGTGACTGGCGATCCGCTCCCGAGCCGCCTCGTTGCGCTCCTCGGTGCGCCCCCAGATGCAGACGCTCGCCCCAGCGGCGGCAAGACCCTCGGCCATGCCGAGCCCGATGCCGCTGTTGCCGCCGGTGATCAGCGCGACGTGGCCGGACAAGTCGAACGGGTTACTCATATCTCTCTCCCAGATTGACGCGACGATGATACGGATCAGGCATCGAGCGTCCCAGTCTCGAGGGAGCGTTACCCAACTGTCGCTACCCTGACCGGGAATGACCGGCTTCTCGACGCTCGAGATCCTCCCTGGTGGCGACCTCGTCGCGCAAGGCGCCGCAGACTTGAATGCTGGACGTGAGTCCGTCGAGGCGCTGCTCGTTTCAATCGGCGCCCCACGCTTGCATGCAGTTGGAATCGAGCTTTCCAACCCGATCGAGTCTCCCGAGCACAAGCTCTATGCCCTGCTCGCTCGCGAGAAGGGCAACGCCGCCCACTCTGCCTACAACGCCCTGATCCGCCGGCTCGTCAGCTTCGAGCGAGCGGCCGCATGCGCGAGCTAGCCGACTCGACCCGCATCGAGCGGTTCATGCACGAGCTGGGTCGGGCGGTCGACGTGGACGGCCGCGTCTATCTGGCCGGCGGCGCGACCGCGGTCCTCCACGGCTGGCGAGACACGACCATCGACGTCGACATCAAGCTCATCCCCGACCGCGACGAGATCCTTCGAGAGATACCCCGGCTCAAGGAGAGACTGAACCTGAACATCGAGCTGGCAGCCCCATCGGACTTCATCCCCCTCCCCAAGGGCTGGGAGGAGCGAAGTCTGCTCATCCGCACGGAGGGCAAGCTCGCGTTCCACCATTTCGATCCCGTTGCCCAAGCACTCTCGAAGGCCGAGCGCGGACACGACCAGGACGTTCGCGACATCCAGGAGATGATCGCCGCCGGCCTGGTGAATCCAGCCGAGGTCCTAATCCAGTTCGAGGCGATCGAGTCCGAGCTGTACAAGTTCCCGGCAATCGATCCCGTTTCATTTCGCAAGGCCGTAGAGGACCTGTTCACAAACTAGAGGCGGCTGGAGTGTCAGAAGGGACTACCGGAGGGTCGAGCGCGCTCACGATTCGTACATAATCGGCTCAGACGGCTCGAGCAAACAAGAAGACTCCGAAGGCGACACCGATGGCAGCGAGTGACCAGAACCAGATCCTCGCGTAGGCCCCGATCAGTCCATAGTTTCGCGGCCCTCTCCCCTGAGCCCCATCCAGATACGCGGCGTTGGCCAGTTCTTCGGCCCCCAGACCCCTTTCGGCAGTGGTTTCGGCCAGCAGGCGGCGAGCGGCGTCAGCCTGACTCGCACGGACCATTACTCGCTGCGCACTATGAGGCAGAAGGCCGATGCCCAGCAACGGCCCATCGAAGCCGACCGGCTGCAGGATGCTGGGAATACCGCCAGCTTGGAGCAGGCCCTGGATCATCTCACCTTCCGGGAGATTCCCCGCGAAGGCGACCTGCACCAGATCCACATCCGACAGGTCATCGGGGGACGTAGCGGTCTCTCCCATGGTCGCCCAAAGGGTAGTCGTGCCAATCCCGAAGTGACTCGTTCGCGATGGGGCGGGAAGGACTCGAACCTTCGACCGACGGATTATGAGTCCGCTGCTCTGACCAACTGAGCTACCGCCCCGGATCGTTGGGAGCGTAACGCTAGGCGCTGAAGAGCTGGGCCAGGGAGCGGCCGACGTCGGGGGGCTCTTCTTCGCCTTTGGCCGCCGCGGCGGCGCCTTCGGCGAGGGCCTTGGCGGCGTCGGCTATCTGGTGGGTGCGGCCGCCGCGGATGGTGCCGGTCTTCTTCGCTTCGTCGAGGTCGGATTCCATCAGGCCGGCCAGCTCGGCCAGGCGGCGCAGGCCGACGACGCCGGCGGCGCCGCGGAGGGCGTGGGCCTCCATGCGCATCGTCTCGAAGTCCGTCGTCTCGGTCGCCAGGCCGGCGGCGATCACGTCGCAGCGGCGGCGGGCCTCCTCGGCAAAGGAGGCCAGCAGCTCGGCGTCAGGGCTCGTCTTCTCGCTCATTCTCCGGTTAGTCCCTTCACTGTCCTGGTCAGCTTCTCGACGCCGAAGGCGCCCTCGATCTCAGCCTCGATCCTTCCACTTTGGTCGATCGCGAACAACCACGGCTCGCTCGGGAGGTGGAAGGCCTTCACTTGCGGCCGCACTCCCTTGTTCGGGTCGTTGTCGTTGTAGATCTCCATGTGGATGAACTTCGCCTCGTCGCCGTAGAGCTGCTTGACCTGCTCGGTGACGTCGGCGACCGGCCCGCAGACCCGACTCTGGCAGAACTGGGGCGTCGCGAACAGCAGCACGATCGGCTCCTTGCCGAGCACGTCGGCGTAATCGACTTCGTTCTGCGTGTCGGGCGGTATGCGCGTGGTGATTTTGCTGAGGTCGCCACCGGCGTCGGCGGGCGTCGGCGTGTGGATGAGCGGCGCCTTCTGGCCGGGCCGCGGGACTCTGGCGAAGGCGCCCACCGAGGCACTGGGCAGCAGCGAGGACTTCAGCTCGCCGTCCTCCTCGAGCAGGGCGACGATCCGCCACTCCCCGTCTTGCGGGAAGTCGACCGTCGTGCTGTAGACGACGGTTGCCGCATCGGGGTCGTCGGTCGTCGTCATCGCCCGGAAGGCGGGCTGGGTCGCGACGCTTTCCACGGCCGCGGGGTAGGGGCCGACCGCCGGCTGGCCAAGTGCTGCTTCCAGCGCCTCTTTCTCCCGGTCGGTGCCGGCCGCGGTGCCTTTCTTCAGCGGCACCCGCGCGAAGTAGAGCGCGACCTCGGCGTCGTTGACCTGGCTGCCGTCACGTTCGAAGACTCCGAACGGGTAGCGGTTGATGCCCTGGTAGAAGACCTTCGCCGCGGGCGAGACGACCAAGGTGGAAGGCCCGGCGGCCGCTTCTATCACCTGCGCCAGGGTCTTGCCCTTGGCGCTGGGAAAGTCGCTCTTCGGCGGTGCCGGGCGGCTCTCGGCGGTGCCCTGAGAGGAGTCGGTCGAGCTGTCCGAGTCGCCGCCGCATCCGCTGAGCGCGGCCACCACGAGTGCCGCCAGGAAGACGAGGGCGGCAAGGGCTCGGCTGCGACGCATCGGCGGCATGTTATTGAGCGTCGTGTGCCGGGAGCGGTGCCCCCGGAGGCACCCTCGCCGGGCTGGAGATAGGGTCCGCAGCGCAGAAGGGCAAGCGGAAGGAGACGGAGTTGGCGGAGCGAGCGGCACTTATCACCGGAGCGTCGAGCGGCATCGGCCTGGCGATAGCCAGGGTGCTCGGCGGAGAGGGCTACGCGCTGACGGTCGCCGCACGGCGCCCGGAGAAGCTCGAGAGCGCCGCCGAGGCGCTGCGCGCCGACGGGATCGAGGTGCAGAGCGTCGCCGCGAACATGTCCGACGAGGAGGGACTGGTCGGCGTCTTCGCCAAGCACCGCGAGACCTACGGGCGCCTCGACGTGCTCGTCAACAACGCCGGCGTCGGCATCGGTGCGCCGATGGAGGAGATCCAGACCAAGCACCTCGACATGCAGCTGGCAGTCAACCTGCGGGCCCTGATCATCGGCACCCGCGAGGGCCTGCCGATGCTCAAGCAGGCCGGCGGCGAGCACGGCAAGGCGCTGATCGTCAACACCGCCTCGATCGCGGGCAAGGGCGGGCAGGCCTGGCTCTCGATCTACGCCGCGACCAAGGCGGCGGTGATCAACTTCACCCAGTCGACGCACCGCGAGGTCGGCGACGCCGGGATCCAGTGCACGGCGCTGGCGCCGGGCTTCGTCGAGACGCCGATGACCGAGTTCGTCCAGCAGCAGATACCCGGCGAGGAGATGATCCGGCCAGAGGACCTCGGCGAGGCGGTGCGCTTCCTGCTGCGCACGTCGAAGAACTGCCACGTCCCCGAGATTGTGTTCACGCGTCCGGGAGAGGGCCTCGATACTCCCTAGCAGCGGCAGCACGGTGGCCACCGGAGGCGACAGGCGCCTTCGCTTCCTCGTTGCGGCGTTCGGAGATCCAGGGCATGTCTTCCCGGCGATCTCGCTGGGGCGGGCGCTGCGTGGGCGCGGTCACGAGGTGACGATCGAGACCTGGGAGGAGCGGCGCGAGGCGGTCGAGGGCGCCGGCCTCGGTTTCGCCGCGGCGGAGGAATACCGGATGTTCCCACCTCCGGACCCGGACTCGCCGGAGGGCGCCCACGCGGCCGAAGCGGCCAAGGCGCTGTTGCCACTGCTCGAGGAAACACGTCCGCACGCGGTCGTCAGCGACATCCTCACCCTGGCGCCGACCTTGGCGGCTGAGAAGGCCGGCGTGCCGCTGGCGACCCTGATCCCGCACATCTACCCGGTCGTGGAGCCGGGACTGCCGTTCTTCGCGGTCGGGCTGCAGCCGCCGCGCACGCCGGTCGGGCGGGCCGTCTGGCGGACCGGGCAACGGGCGCTGAACATCGGCTTGGAGCAGGGCCGCAACGACCTCAACCGCCAGCGGGCAAGGCTCGACCTGCCCCCGGTGGGCCGCTTCCACGGCGGCATCAGCCCGGACCTGGCGCTGGTCGGCACCTTCCCCCAGCTCGAGTACCCGCGGCGCTGGCCGGCCGGGGTCGAGATCACCGGGCCGATGACGTTCGAGATCCCGCATCCGGAGATCGAGCTGCCGCCCGGCGAGGAGCCGCTGATCCTGGTCGCGCCGAGCACCGCCCACGACTCCGAGAACCACCTCGTGCGCACGGCGCTTGCCGCGCTCGCGGACGAGCCGGTGCGGGTGGTGGCGACGACCAACCGCGTCGTCCCACAGCGCCCGATAGAGGCCCCCGCCAACGCGGTCCTGGTCGACTGGCTCAGCTATAGCCAGCTGATGCCGGCCGCCTCGCTGGTCATCTCCCACGGCGGCCACGGCACCGTTGCCCGCGCCCTCTGCGCGGGCACGCCTGTCCTCATCTGCCCGATCATCGGCGACATGAGCGAGACCGCGATGCGGGTCGCCTGGGCGGGGTGTGGCCTCTCCCTCCCCTGGCGCCTCTGCCGTCCCGCCCCGCTGCGCTGGGCCACCCGGCGCCTGCTGGAGGACCGCTCCTTCGCAGACCGCGCGGGCGAGCTCGCCGCCTGGGGCGCGGAGAATGACGGCGCCGAGCGCGGTGCCGGGCTGGTCGAGCGGCTGGCGCGCACCCGCGCGCCAGCCTGACAAAAAGCTCCGGGGGTGGGACTCGAACCCACAACCTCTCGGTTAACAGCCGAGCGCGTCTTCCAATTGAGCTACCCCGGACCGTGCTAATCCGAATGAGCTACTTCGGATTAGAGCTTGGCACAGAATTTAGCGGCAACTCGGTCAATCTTGCCTCGACCTCTGCGTGACAGTTCGCGCAAAGCAGGATGCACTTCTGAGCCTCCGCCCTGGACCGCGCAAGAGACCGGGCATGGCCCTGGTGCGCCAGATGGAACTTCTTCGTAGTCGCATCAAGATGATGAAAATGGAGAGCTTGGGAGCATCGCTCGTATCCGCAAATCGCGCAACGGCCTCCGGCCTCTTCGACGAGCTTCCGCTTGACCATCCGCCGACGCCTCGATACAGCCTGGGACCGACACTTCGCGCAACGGTAGTAGCCACGTCCCTCGAGCACGAACTCGGTGCGCCCATGGCGCCTGCAGAGCATCTCGGCCCTGGGCGGATCTCCGGCGATTCTGGATCGCTTGCGCCTGAGCGTCTTGAGTCCATACTTAGCCATCCAGTGGCGGACGGTGGCGACGCTGCGCTCAAGCCTCTCAGCGATATCCCGAAGGCTCAAACCCTCGCCGACAAGCGCTTCAAGCTGTCTTTTATCGATACCTCCCCTTGGTGCATGCTGCTCCGCGTTACTCGCCGATAGCACGTGCTTCTTCAGCCAGTAGCTCACCGTCGATGGATGCCTGCTCACCAGCTCGCCAATCGCATCTAGCGACATTCTCTTTGCCAGGCAATCTTCCAGAAAGCCCTTGTCCATGCGCAAAATCATCGCATCCGCTTCAGACAGAAAGCTTCGCTCAGCTACCCCCGACCCGCTCGGTGCGGGCGATGCGTTCGACCAAAGCGGCGCGATCGCGGCTGAGGGCGGCGCGGCGCTCGTAGTCATCGCGCTCGCCCGCGGCGGCGATCTCGGCCTCGATGCGGCGCTGCTCGAGGAGGAGGTAGTTGAGCTCCATCGCTTCCGGGGAGGCGGGCTCGTCGTGGGCGAGGATGACCAGCTCGGCGATCAGGCCGGCGAGCACGGAGTCGTCGTGGGGAAGGTTGGACGCCGGGTCCTCTGGGTGCTCGCGCAGCCAGGCCAGAGCGCGCATGCCCATCGGCGAGAGGTGCTGGTCGCCGAGGCGGGCCAGGTAGTCCTTGCCCTCGGCCGGCAAGGCGATGCACATCGCCAGCAGAGCCCGCTCGCGGCGTTCGCGCGAGGTCAGCTCGGCGGTGCGTCGTGGTGCCGGCGTCGCGGAGCCGCGTACCGGTGCCTCTCCGGGTCCACCCGTGGTCGGCTGCGCGGCAACCACCCGCCCCATCACCATCGCCGGCTCCAAGTCGAGGCGCTCGGCCACCTGCCGCACCAGGTCGTCGCGGCTGGCGCTCTCCCCCAGTCCAGCCAGGATCGGCGCGACTTCACCCAGCGCCCTGTCGCGCTCGGCGGGCGAGGCCGTGTCCGTCCGGTCGAGGACGAGGCCGACCTGAAACGCGGTCAGCTCGGCCGCGCCGTCGAGGAGCGCGCGGAAGCGCTCGGCCCCACCCGCGGCGGCCATCATCTCGGCCGGGTCCTCGCCGGCCGGCATCGCCGCCACGCGCAGCCTCATCTTGCGACCCGCCGCCACCCGCTGTGCCCGCAGCATCGCCTCCTGCCCGGCGGCATCGGCGTCGAGCGCCAGGACGACCTCATCGACCATCCCCGAGAGCGCGGCCACCTGCTCCTCGGTGATCGCGGTGCCCATCACCCCGACGGCCTCCTCGATCCCCGCCTGGTACAGGGCGAGGACGTCGGTGTACCCCTCGACCACGACCGCCCGGCCGGCCTTCGCGATCGCGGCCTTGGCCAGGTCGATGCCGTAGAGCATCGTGCTCTTGTGGAAGAAGTCGGTCTCGGCCGTGTTGACGTACTTCGCCCCCTGGTCGGAGCGCATCGCCCTGCCGCCGAAGCCGAGCGTGCGGCCGCGACGGTCGCGGATCGGGAACATGATCCGCGAGCGGAAGCGGTCGTACTCTCCCCCGCCCCGCCCCCGCTGGACCAACCCGACCCCGCGCAGCTCCTCGACCTGGAACCCGGCGCGCTGGCCGCGCAGCAGCACCTTGTCCCAGGCGCTCGGCGCGTATCCGACGTCGAAGGCGCGCAGGACCTCCTCGCCGAGGCCGCGCTGCCCCAGGTACTCGCGCGCCCTGCCGGCCTCGTCGGAGTCCCAGAGATAGGCGGCGTAGAAGGAAGAGGTGCGGTCGAGCAGCTCGCTCAGCCGGCGGCGATGCTGGCGCTTGGCCTCCGCCCGCGGGTCCTCCTTCTCGCGCTCCAGCTCGACCCCGTAGCGGTCGGCGAGCAGCTCGACCGCCTCGGCGAAGCCCAGCCCCTCCTTCTCCTCGACGAACTTGATCGTGTCGCCGCCGACCCCACAGCCGAAGCAGTGATAGAGCTTTTCCTGCGCGTCGACCGAGAACGAGGGCGTGCGCTCCTCATGGAAGGGGCAAAGCCCGACCCAGCGTGTGCCCTGGCGGCGCAGATCGGTGTGCGCCGAGATCACCTCGACGATGTCAACCGCCTGCTTGACCCGCTCCAGGCTCTCGGTCGATATCAGCGCCACATGGCCACCGTAGCGCCCCGCTGCCCGCTCAGAACCGCGCCTCCTCGGGGATGGTCAACTGGGCGAACTTGGCGATGCAGTAGCGGTCGGTCATCCCGGCCAGGTAGTCGGCGACGCGCTGGCAATCGCTCGCGTCCGCTGCGGGCGAGGGCGCCTCGGCCGGTTCCTCCATGTAGTGGTCGAAGAGGACCTGCATCACCCGGTGGACCCGGTCGTGCTCGCTGCGCGCCAGCGGCCCGAGGTAGACCCGGTCGAACATGAACTTGCGCAGGCGCAGCATCGCGCCGCCGATCTCCTCGCTCTGGGCGATGTCGCCGGCCGCCTGGGAGCGCTCGACGATGTCGCGGACGAGGGTGTCGATCCGGGCCGAGCCGGTTTCGCCGAGCAGCTCTATCTCCGCCGCCGGGAGGTCCTCGGTCTGCAGGATCCCGGCCCGCAGGGCGTCGTCGATGTCGTGATTGATGTAGGCGACGCGATCGACCAGCTTGACGATCCGCCCCTCCAGGGTTGCCGGCTTGCGCGAGCCGGTGTGGTTGAGGATGCCGTCGCGAACCTGCTCGGTCAGGTTGAGGCCGCGCCCGTCGCGCTCCAGCACCTCGACCACGCGCAGCGAGTGCTCGTTGTGCTTGAAGTGGGTGTCGCAGCGCTCTCGCAGCGCCGCGTCGAGAGCCTCCTCACCAGCGTGGCCGAAGGGCGGGTGGCCGAGGTCGTGACCGAGCCCGATCGCCTCGGTCAGGTCCTCGTTGAGGCCGAGCGCGCGGGCCACGGTGCGGGCGATCCCACAGGCCTCCAGCGTGTGCGTGAGCCGGGTGCGGTAGTGGTCGCCCTCGGGCGCGACGAAGACCTGGGTCTTGTGCTTGAGGCGGCGGAAGGACTTGGAGTGCACGATCCGGTCGCGGTCGCGCTGGAACGGCGTCCGGACCGGGCTGTCCGGCTCCTCGACCGCTCGGCGCGCCGGGTAAGAACGAGTCGCCCCGTCGGCTAGGAACTGCTCCTCCCAAGAAGAGATGCGATCCTCGAAGCTGGCGGTTGCGGGCACTGACCCGATCATAAGGAGACGGGGAGGGACTCGCCGGAGCCTCCCCGCTGTTGCTCCGCCGAGCCCCTCCCCCGTCTCCCCTACGCCGCGGCACGCAGCTGCACATGAGCATGGTGCTCGAGCGTCTCGCCGACGGCCCGCTCGACCTGCCGCAGCGCCAGCTCCTGGGCCACCGGCGCCTCGGCCAGCGGGCTGCCGATCGCCTCGACCATGAAGCTATGCGCTTCCTCGGAGAGCGGGAATGCAGCTGCTTCGCAGCTCGTGCAAACGACGCCCCCGGCCGCGCCGGAGAAACCGCTCAGGTGCTCGGCCTCGCCGCAGTGCGCGCAGGAAGCGAGCTCGGGCGCGAAGCCGGCCGCGAGCGCCAGCTTGAGGCGGAAGGAGAGCGCTGTCTCGAGGCCACTCGCCCGCTCGGCACCGGGGTCGTCGAGCAGCGCCAGGTAGCGGCAGAGAAGGTTGTAGGCAGCCGGATTGGGCTCGGTCGAGTCGAGCAGCCGCAGCACCGCGTCGCAGGCGCGGGCGCCCGCGTTGAGGGCCGGTCCGGAGGCGCGCAGCCGGGGGTAGCCGTCGGCGGTGGAGGCGTTGGTCACGGTCAGCAGCTCGCCGCGCCCTTCGTGCAGGATCAGGTCGAGGCGGAAGAACGGCTCCAGGCGGCCGCCGAAGCGCGACTTCGGCTTCCGCGCCCCCTTGGCGATCGCGCCGATCCTGCCCCGCGTCTTCGAGTAGAGGTGGAGGATGCGATCGGCCTCGCCGTAGCGGATGCTGCGCAGCACCACCGCCTCGGTCTTCAGCGTCGTTCCGGCCATAGCCGATCTACGGTGAACGACGGGCCGGACGACGCCTCCGTGATTTGCGGCGCAGCCTGACCTGGCAGTTGGGGCAGTAATAGGTCGAACGACCGGAGACGACGATCCGCACGATCGAGCTCTCGCACCGTGGGCAGGGCTGACCCTCGCGGGTATGAACGAGGAACTCGTCCTGCATCGTTCCCTTCTCGCCGCGGCTGTCGCGGTAGTCGTCGATCGAGGCACCGCCGCCGTCGATCCCGGCTTCCAGCGCGGCGACGACCGCATCGCGCAGTGCCTCCAGGTGCTCCGGCTTCATCGAACCGGCCGGGGAGAGCGGGTGCAGCCGCGCCCGGAACAGCGCCTCGTCGGCGTAGATGTTGCCGACGCCGGCGACCCCCGACTGGTCGAGCAGGAAGGACTTCAGCGGTGCCGTGCGCCCGGCGGCCATCTCTCCCAGGGCCTCTGGCGTGAAGTCACCGGAGAGCGGCTCGACCCCGAGGCGGGCGAAGCGCTCATCGAGGCGGGCGTCGTCAACCAGGAAGGCCTCACCGAAGCGGCGCGGGTCGGTGAACCAGAGCTCGCGGCCGTCGCCGAGCCGGAAGCGAGCGCGCAGATGGCGCGCGGAGACCGAGCGCTCCCCCTCATACAGTCGCCGACCCTCGGAGGGGTCGAGCTTGCTCGCTCCCTCGACCAGGACGAGGTTGCCGGTCATCCGCAGGTGCATGACCAGCGTTCGGGCCCCGTCCAACCCCAGCAACAGGTACTTGCCACGTCGCCCCAGCCCCTCGATAGTCGCTCCGCTGACCGTGGCTTCGAGCTTCTTCGGCGGAACGGGCCGGCACCAGCGCGCATCCAGCACCTCCAGGGCCTCGATCTCACCCCCCGCCAGCTCCGGACCGAGCTGCCTGCAAACGGTCTCCACCTCCGGCAGCTCGGGCACGCCCCAGTTCTACCGCATGCGGTCGTACTTTCTGCCGCTATGCGATTGAAACAGCGACCGCAACGCGCAACCGACCAGAATGATGGAACGCGGTCGCAATTCTTTCCGCTGTACGGCGAAAAGTGCGACCGCTGGGTTAGGCGGTGGCGCGGGGGTGGGCCTTGAAGTAGGCGTCCTTGAGGTGCTCGCCGGAGAGGTGGGTGTACATCTGGGTTGTGGCGATGTCGGCGTGGCCGAGCATCTCCTGGACGGCGCGCAGGTCACAGCCGCCCGCCAGCAGGTGGGTGGCGAAGCTGTGGCGGAGCGTGTGCGGGCTCATCTGGCCCGCCAGGCCGGCGGTGCGGGCGTTGCGCTGGACGATCTTGTAGAGGCCCTGGCGGCTGAGTGGGCCGCCGCGGAAGTTGACGAAGAGCTTCGCCTCGTGGCGTTCGCCGATCAGCTTCGGGCGGCCGCCACGCAGATAGGCGGAGATCGCCGCGATCGCTTTGCGGCCGAGCGGGACCAGGCGTTCCTTGCTGCCCTTGCCCCGGGCGCGCAGGAACCCCTCGTGCAGGTCGACGTCAGAGATCTCCAGCCCGATCGTCTCCGAGGCGCGCAGCCCACAGGCGTACATCACCTCCAGCAGCGCTCGGTCGCGCAGCGCGGCGGGCGCATTCCCCTCAGGGGCCGCGAGCAGCTTCTGGACCTCGGCGTAGTTGAGGACCTGAGGCAGCTTCTTCGCTCGTCGCGGAGCGCTCAGCGCCGCGGTCGGGTCGTCGCCGATCAGCTCGTCGCGGCGCAGTTGCTTGTAGAAGGAACGCAGGCAGGCGGCCTTGCGGTGGACGGTCGCCGAGGAGCAGGCGGGGCGCCCTTCCCCCGTCGCCAGCCCGGCGAGGAACTCGCTGATGTCGGCTGGCCCCGCGGCGAGGGCATCGATGTCGCGGTCGGCGAGGAACTCGCCGTACTGATGAAGGTCAGTGCGGTAGGCGTCCAGCGTGTTGCGCGAGAGGCCGCGCTCGAGCTCGAGGTAGGAGAGGAAGTCGAGGACCAGGCCCTCGAAACGGGACTCGGTGCGGGCCGGAGCGGCAACAGCCATGGCCGGGGGTTTCTCCCTGGCTCAGGGCAACCCTTGGTTCGCAAGGGACCATGCGTATCGGCCGCGGGACCCGTCACGGCCTGAGGGGGGCCTGCGGGCGGGCGCAGGGCGTCCGTTCTCGGCCCCCCTCAGTCCGCGCCACCCGCGGAGACTGCGGCT